>JANNHK010000251.1:0-2883 GCA_031404355.1 Actinomycetes bacterium | reverse complement strand
TGCAGGGAGCGCCACGGTCCGCCGCGCGGTGACGGTCACCCTCACGCCGCCGGTCGGACCGACGCAGTTCGGTTCGCCGGCCACGTTCACTGCCCACGTCACGTCCGACGGCGCACCGCTGCCGTCGGGCACGGTGGGGCTTCGCGATGGCGGCACGCAGTATGCGATCGGGTCCGTCGGTCCCGACGGTTCGGTCGTGTTGACGACAAGCTCGCTGAACGGTGGCACCCGTTCGGTGACTGCGTTGTACGGCGGCGATGCGACCTACGCGTCGAAGACTTCCGCGCCCGCAGCCCACACGGTCGAGGTCGGCCTGGTCACCGTCACGCTCGACCAGTCGCAGCAGACGACGGGTGTCGGCCTCGCCGCGGTGTTCGTCGCGTCGCTCGCCCCGGTCGCGCCCGCGATCGCCAAGCCGAGCGGCTTTGTCACGTTCTTCGCGGGTGGTACCTCGATCGGTACCGCTTCGGTCAACGGATCGTACCAAGCGGTGCTCAACACTTCGGGTCTCGCACTCGGGAGCCACACCATCACCGCTCGTTACGGCGGTAGCGGCAACTACCAGCCCGCCGATGCGACGGGCTCGATCTCGCACTCGATCGAAGCAGCCATCGGCATTTCGATGGCGCCGACGACTGCGACGGGCACGGTTCCGTTCGACGTCGACTTCACCGCGACGGCGACCGGACCGGGATCACCGACGATCGACTGGGACTTCGGCGGTGGGTCGACCGCGACCGGCACGACCGCAGGCCACACGTACACCCAGCCGGGTCAGTACTCGGCGGTCGCGATCGCGCGCACCGCGACACAGACGATCTACACGACGGCCACGATCACGGTCGCGGCCGACGTCCCGCTTTCGGCCGCGCCGATCGACGACCGGGTACTGCAGGTCAACACGAACTCGCGGTTCGACGGACGGGCCTCGCAGCCGGCGTTCGGCGTGAAGGCGTACCACTGGAACTTCGGCGACGGTGGTACGTCGACGAATGCCGCGCCGAACCACTCGTGGAGCGCGCCGGGCACGTACTCGGTGACGCTGACGGTCACGGCTCACGACGACGCCACCGCACAGTCGGTCGGGACTGTCGTGGTGAATCCGGTGCCGCCACCCGACGAGATCGTTCGCGTCACGGCGCGCAGTTCGACCGGTCCCAACCTCAGCGGCGCGACGATCGTGATCGTCGACCAGCGCGACGGCCGGTATCAGGGTACGACCGACGGCGCGGGTGAGACGACGTTCTCGGGGCTGAGTGACGGCAGCTACACCATCTACGCCGTGGCCGCCGGCTACCTGCCGACGAGCGGTTCGGTGACTGTCGTCCAGAGCACCGGTACCGCCACGGTCACGCTCACGCCCGGAGAGGTCGGCGTCGCCGAACTCGAACACCGGCGTTTGACCGTCGACGAGATCGTCGACCTCGGCATCGATGTCGACGATCCGGAGAACCAGGTCGTCTTCACCTTCACGGTGCAGCTGAACTTCTCCGAGGTCAGGCACACCGTGTACGTCGGGACGGGTGGTCAGATCTACTCGGGTGGCGGATCGGGCTGCGGCTCCGGCAACGCCTGCAGCATCGACCTCGGCGGCGGGAACCGCGGAACGATTCGCGCCCACGGCACGGATGCGCTCACCATCATGGTGATCCCGGTGACGGCGCGCTACCTCAAGGAGTTCTTCGAGGTCTCGCTCATCGTCACCAACAACGCGAGCGGACAGTTCTCGTTCACCGACGGCGTGGGCCGGCTCAACCTCCCGGCCGGACTCAGCCTGGCCGACACAAGTGCCGCGCAGTCGAACCCCGTCGCGATGAACGACATCCCCGGTGGATCGTCGGGGACGGCCAGCTGGATCGTGCGCGGCGACATCGAAGGCGACTACGACCTCAACGCCGACTACGCGGCGGTGCTCGCGCCGATCGGTACGACCGTAAATCTGCACGCGACCGCGGACGAACCGCTCAAGGTGTGGGGGAGGAGCGCGAGCAAGATCATCGTCAGGGCCGACGACGAAGCCGTCCTGACGTACCCGTACAACTTCGAGATCGGGCTCCAGAACGTCTCCGACCACCCGATCTACAACGCCTCACTCGAGATCCGGCCCGAGTACGCGTCCGGGTTCCTGTTCCAGCCGGAGCAGGACTACGCATGGACCGATGCCCAAATCGGGCCCGACGAGATCGTGTGGCACTCCGTCACGGTCGCGCCGTTCGTGAGCGGCAATCTCGACGTCGGCAGCTCGGTCGTGAGCTATGTCGACGGCGAGACGGTTGCTCCCCACGAGTTCCAGACGCGCGACGTTCCCGGCGAAGAGGGGCGGCCGCGCCTACGCGCCAACATCAACACAGAGCACCACAGGCTCGAACTCGACTGGACCGACGAGGACGACCGCCCAGCCCCACCCGCCGGCCCGTACAAGATCTGGAAAACCTCGCACTACAACCGTCCGTTCGACCAACAAGTCTACCCCGACGCCGATCTCACCTCTCGGAAGTTCAACATCTCTCTGTCCGACGAGGAGGAAGGAAACCCGGGCATCTACGCAGTGGTGTCGAGCGGAGGGCTCGAACTCAACATTGTCGGGGCCGCGCCCGGGAAGATCGAAGAGCCGGTCGGGTTCGATCCGTATAGCCCGCCGGTCGCCGGCGTCAGCGCCGCAACCGGGAACTTCTCGTGGAACGACGATGACATCGAAGTCGCGAGCGTGGGCCCGGCGCTGACCGTCGCGCGCACCTACAACAGCGCCGATCCGGCCGTCGGCTTGTTCGGCGCGAGTTGGAGTTCGGAACTCGACATGCGCGTCGAGCTTGGTGCCGCGGTCGGCTCGGAGCTGGTTGTGTATCCCGACGGCCGGCGCGAGAAGCACACCGCGGGTCCGAA
>JANNHK010000250.1:0-11235 GCA_031404355.1 Actinomycetes bacterium | reverse complement strand
ATCGCACCCGTCAACGCGACCCAATAGGCCGGGAAGATGCGCAGCACCCGCCGCCACCAGAACTCGGGTACCGGCACGTCGTCGCGCTGACCAAGGTGCGCGGCCGCGAACGGCCGGTAGAGCAGGAACCCCGAGATCACGAAGAACACCGCGACGCCGATGTCGAGGTGCGCCGTGTAGCGGTTCACCGCGCCCGTCGCGGCGGTGACGTGGAGCAGAACGATGCACAGCGCCGCGATCGCGCGGAGTCCATCGAACCCAGCGAGCCGTCCTTTCATGCGGCTACGACCTCCGGCGCTCCATCGCAGGGCAGCAGATGGTCCGCGATAGCACCGCGCCTGCGGATCTGCGCCTGGAGGGGAGTCATGCGTCGGCGGGAGTGGACGGACGGCGCCCGAACAGCGGCTGGTCCTTGCGCCGCAGGATCGGGCGCTCGACGAAGAACCAACTCGCGCTCGCGACGATGACCGTCAACACGAACGCCCCGGACACATGCACGAGGAACGGGCCGTTGGGCAGCGGGGTCGCGTCCCAACCGTCGGCCCACGTCGCGTCGACGACGCCGCCCTGGAAACCGCCGTCGTGGATCACCGTGATGAACGCCTGGTGCCACAGGTAGATGCCGTAGGAAATGACGCCGAGGTACACAATCGGCGCGAGTTGGAGTCCGCGCCGCACGATGCCGCGACCTTGCGGGCCGAAGACGGCCGGCACGAGCAGGCAGAGCGCGGTGATGCCGTAGAGGAACTGGCGCAGATACGCCTGCCCGCCGTACACCAACTCGAGCCGGCCCGACAGGCCGATCCCGAACGTCACGACGTGGAACGCCACGGCAGCACCGAGCCACCACGCCCAGTCGAAGCTCCCGATGCGTTCGAGGAGCGGGCTGGGTTCGGGGCGCGTGTCGGACCACACGCGGAGTACTGCGAGCCCCATTCCCATCGCGAACAGGTCGAGGTTGGCCGGCAACCAGTACGGACCGAGGAACTCGAATGACGAACCATCTGCGACGACCCAGTACGCAACCGCCCGCCAGAGCACGCTGATCAGGACCAGCACGACCAGCCCGCCCGCCTCGATGCGAAAGCGTGTCGTGCGCTGCCGCCCGGCCCCGATGCGGCGGATGATCGCGGCGTACAGCGGCAGGAACAGGTAGAAGCTCACCTCGACCACGAGCGTCCACGACTGCGAGATGCCGCCGAGTGCGCGCCACACGTGCTGGCCCGTCTCGGTGACGACACTCGTCGTGTCGTAGATGTGCACGAGGAAGAAGTACTCGCTCATGCTGCGGGCCCCGCCGATGGGCATCCGGATGCCGACCCACAGCGAGATGCCGATGAACGCGACCCAGTACGCCGGGTAGATGCGCAGGAACCGATGCCGGAAGAATCGCCCGAGTTCGGGATGGATATCGGCGAAGTTCTTGGCCACGAACGGCCGGTACAGCAAGAAGCCCGAGATGAGGAAGAACACCTGCACGCCGGCGTCCATGTGCGCGAAGTACTCGCCGAACCGGCCGCCGCCACTCAACGGGACTTCGAAGCCGCGCAACGAGTAGGCGGTCGCGATCGACGCGTGGTGCAACAGCACGGCCAGCGCCGCCAGCGCGCGGAGCCCGTCGAAACACGGAAACCGGCCGTGCTCCGCCGGTGCGTCGGCTGCGATCACTTCTTCGCCACCGGTCGGAACCAGTGCTTCAGCGGAACATCTCGCCGGCGGTTGATCGGCTTCTCCAGCGCGTACCACGACACCACCGCGCACACGACGCTCAGCGCGACGGCGATGCCGGTGATCAACAGGAAGTTCGCGTGCAACGGCCGACTGTCGGTGTACTCCATCGCGTTGTCGGTCCAGCCCTGGTGCCAGAGGTACACGCCATACGACACCAGGCCAACGTACGCGATGGGTTTCCATTGGAGAAACCACCGCACGCCGCCGCGGCCCTGGGCTCCGAAGACACCCGGGAGTAAGAGACACACGACGATGGCCGCGTTCATGAAGTGCCGCGCCTCCGCCTTCATCGGCGAGACGTACGCCAGCCCCCTCGTGCCGAGCACGCCGCTGTAGATCACGAACAGTCCGAGGGCCGCGGCCCACCACCAACTGCCGAGCGCGCCGATGCGGCGCAACCAGCCCGGTTCACCGTCTCGCGCCAACCGCCACGACGCGATCACGGCGACACCCATCCCCAGCGCGAAGTAGTCGGCGTAGCCGGGGAACCACTGGACCGCCGCGCACGCGAGGTGGGCGTCGCCGGTCGCGGCCTGCGCGACGCACTGCCGGCGTTCGTCCTCGAAGAGCAGTTCGATCGCCAGGCGGTACACCGCGCTCGCGACCACGACTGCCCCGAGTGCATAGAACTCGAACTTCACCTTCTGACCGAGCGTGCAACCGGACGTGAACCGCGCCACCGCGTACGCGTACAACGGGAGCAACAGGTAGAACACGAACTCGACGTTCAGCGTGTACGCCGACGTGATGCCGTGGAAGAACCAGTCGGGGTTGTACGTCTGGGCGAACCCGAAGATCGCGAGTCCGTCCTGCCACCCGTCGATCTTCAGTCCACCCGACGACGGATTGTCGGGGTCGGCGCGAAAGAACAGGATCAACAACGCGAGGGTGATCCAGTAGGCCGGGACGACGCGCAGCAGCCGGGTTCGTACGAAGCGACCCCACCGTTGTGGTGTGCGGTCGAGCAGGTTCGCCGACACGAACGGCTGGTACAGCAGGAACGACGACAACACGAAGAACATCGTCGGTCCGAGTTCGAGGTGGCCCATCCACCCGAACCCGGCGCGCGCCTGGAGACCCGTCGTGTAGCCGGTGTGCTGGAAGAACAGCGCCATCACACCGATGGTGCGTAGTCCTTCGAGTGACGGATAGTGCGGCCGCAACGTTGCAGTCGGCGGGGCCGTGTCCGCTTGCGCGGGCTGGCTCGCGCTCATGCTTCTACGGTTGGGAACGCGGGAGGAGTGGCGCTTCCCGCCCGGTCCCTCGTCCTGATGCGCCTCGTCCGGATGTCGGCGCTTCTTCGTGGTACTCGGCTTCGACGTTCACGGACCACACGTCGTGGTCGGCGCCGAGGATGTTCTCCACCGACAGCATCGCGGTGAGCATCGAATGGTCCTGGTTGTTGTACTTGTGCATGCCGTTGCGGCCGCACGGATACACGTTGGATGTGTTGGCGTCGATCCACTTGCGGATCGTGGTGACGCTGTCTTCGTAGATGTCGTCGTACACGGGATACGCCTTGGGCATCCGCACGACGTATCCGGTCTCGACCTTGTCGGGGTGCGTGATGAGCTTCAGTTCGTGGAGTTCACGCTTGCCCTGCTCGATCAGGTCGGCGTCGGCCTTGGTCCACATGGCGTCGCCCTCGTTCACGAAGTATTCGAGTCCGAGGCAGGTGCGGCCTTCCTTGACCATCGACGGCGACCAGGAGCCGTAGTTCTGCACCCGCCCGACCTCGACCTCCGGGTCGTGGATGTAGATCCAGTTGTCCGGGAACGAGAACTCCTGCGGAACGACGAGCGCGACCGTCAGGTGGTCGCGGTAACGAAGAGCCTTCGCCGCACGCCCCGTCGCGTCGTCGACGGGCGGATCCATCGCGAGCGACAGCGCACCGAACGGCATCGACGAGATCACATGGGTGCACGGGTAGGTGTGGGTTGCTCCACTCTCGTCGACGGCGTCGACCTCGTAGGCGATTCCGTCACGGTGACGAATCCCCACCACCTTCTGACCGAACACAACGCTCACGCCCGCGGCCGTGACTTTCTCGGTCGCCCGTTCCCACATCATTCCCGGCCCGAAGCGCGGGTAGTTGAACTCCTCGATGAGGCTCGTGACCTGCTTCGACTTGTCGCGCCTGCGGCGCAGAAACGTCGGTGTGAGCGCTTCGACCACCGCGCGGAAGATCGAAAGATTCTTGATCCGCTGCGCGCCCCAGTCGGAGGAGATCTCCGCGGCCGACACGCCCCACACCTTTTTGTTGTAGCTCTCGAAGAAGTGGCCGTAGAGCCGTCGCCCGAAGCGGGCGATGATGAACCCTTCGAGGGTGTCCTGGTTCTTCGGCGGGCGGATGCGCGCCCATATATACGAGAAGCCGCAACGCACCGCCTCGATGAACCCCAGGTTGCGCACCGCGTTCATCGCGACGAGCGGGTAGTCGTAGAGCTTGCCTCGGTAATAGATGCGGCTCTGGCGCGGCCGCTGCAGGAAGTCGTCTTCGCCGAGGATCTCGAACCAAAGATCGTCGACGACTTGCACCTTGGTGAAGAAGCGATGGCCGCCGATGTCGAAACGCCAGCCGTCGCGCTCCTCGGTACGGCTGATGCCGCCGACGATGTGGTCGGCTTCGAGCACCGTGACGGCGCGCGCGTCTCCGGCTTTCACCAGTTGGTACGCGGCGGTCAGTCCGGCCGGACCCGCGCCGATCACCACGACAGAGAGATCGGGGCGTTCACTCACAGCGCGCGCAGTGTATTCCACCGTCTGTGTGCTAAACGGACAGGCGTGCCCCGTCGGGCGGCTCAGGCCGTGCTCGTTGTCCTCGCGTGCGCTCTCGCGTCGTGCTCGACGCCCGAAACCGGGTCCGACGACCTCGCGACCGGCAAGACGCGCGTCCAGGATCTCCTGCAGGAGGCGCTGGCGACGCTGCCCGAGGATTCCGACTACGTCGTACCGCCCGAGCCGGGCGAGGAGACGTGCCGCAAGACGTTTCTCGGCTACGCGGTCGGTACCACCGGCGCGCACCGCGCCGAGATCCCGACGATCGTCGACCTGCCGGCCGGGTCCGACCCGGCCGAACGTCTCACGGAGATCGAAGCCGTGTGGCGCGACGCGGGGTACGACGTGACGCATCCGCGTACGGCCGACGGCCGGTTCCCGAAGGTGCAGGCCGTCGTCGACGACTATCGCGTGGTAATGACGGCGTTCATCGATCCGCTTCCGGGTGTGCCGCCGCGAGTGACGGTGTACGCGGTGTCTCCGTGCTTGGATTCCTGACGCGCTCGAACACGGCGACGATCGCGACGGCAGCGAGGATCGCCAGCGACGGCTCCGCGGCCGCGCGGAACCGAGTCTGCCCGTAACTGACCATCGCGCCGATGGTCACGCATATCGCGGGAACGAGGAGCACCCAGAGCGTGCGTCGGTCCTTCGCCTTCCAGAGCAGGACCGCGCCATAGATCGCGGCGAGCAGTGTCGGGTAGTACGCAACCAGCCCGAGGCGGCTGACCCAGCGCTCGCGACCCTCGCCTTCGTTGAACGACACCATGTCGAGCGGGCGATAGAGGCTCCAGGTCCGCCCGACGCGAGCCGCGAGGACGACGGGGACGCGACCGGCGTGGTCCTGCGCGTACTCGAACGCGCGCTCCCGGTACACCTTCGCAACCTCGGATTGGTCGCCGGGCGGGTGCGGCGTGTCGATACACGCGTCGGGCCCGGTGATCGCGGTGAGTCCGATGGCCGGGCCCGAATACACAGGACCACAGTTGGATCCGGCGAGCGCGATGCCGTCGTTCGTGGATAACGTCGTCGGCTCCTCGAAGCGGGCCACGTTGTAGAGCACCCACGGCGCGACGACGATGCCGCTCGCGACCAGCGCGACCAACACCACGCGCCGGTTCCCGCCCGCGCTCCAGGCGACCGGCACCGCGAGCAGCGGCACGAACAACACCAGCTCCGCTCGTGCGAGCCCGGCGAGTCCGCACGCCGCACCCAGCGCGGCCACCCGGCCCGGCGTCGGGCGGTCCCACGCCGCGAATGCGAGCAGCATCGCCCCGACGACGGTCAGGCCCGTGACCGTTTCCGACATCACGAGGCCGTCGTTGACCCACAGGTTCGGGGTCACGGCGGCGATCACGCCCGCAACGACGCCGACCGTGTCACCTCGGACCCGCCGGCCGAGCAGTGCGATCAGTCCGACCAGTGCGGTACCGAGCACCACCATGGCGTACCGGTGATGGGTCAGATGCGTGTCGTCATCGATCCATTCGAGCGGTGGTCGATCGGCGACCCACGACACGGGCGCGAGGACGATCGCCGTCAGCGGCGGGTGATCGGCCGCGGGTGCGGGATCGGCGCTGCGGTCGAACGGCTCGACGAATCCGTCCCCCTCGGCCAGGCGGTTGGCGGCCGCGTTGTAGAAGAGCTGGTCGCCGACCGCACATTCGGTGGGAATGTCGCCGACGATCGGATTCGGGCACGGCCCCTGCTTGCCGAACGCGACGTAGCCGACCCGCACACCCGCGGCAAGCACGAGCACCAGGAGCAACGCGCGCGCAAACTTGCTCACGGGACGAGGATGCCCGTGAACGCAAGGACTGCCGCGACGACCAGGCCCGCGGCCGCGAGCACGAGTACGACGCGTTCGGCGTCGGGCGCCTCGGTGACGTCGGCTCCGGCGAGCAGGAACGGCAACGTCGACAGGCCGTAGCGTTCGAGCGAGTCGAGGTTGCTCGCGCTCAGCGCGAGTACCAGTACCGCGCCCGCGTACCACGAGTACGACGCGGGCCAGCGCCGGATCAACACGACGACGAGCACGATCAGCAACATCGCGGTGATCACGTGCACACCTGCGCTCAAGCGGTCGGAGCCTGCGTCGCGTGCGGCGTCGACGACGTTCGTCACCGGGAACTTCCAACTCCCCCGCCGTTCCGGGTCCTCCTGCACCCGCAACGGGTAGAGGAACCCGTCGCCCCGATCCGAAGCCCACGCGAGGTATGTGAACAACCCCGCGAACGGAGCGACGACAGCCGTGATGCGCACGCCGAGCTCGGCGCGAGTCATGGTGCGCCGGTGCTGGATCGCCTCGACCAGGGCCGGCACCGCGAGCAGTACACCGACCGGGCGCGCGAGCCCGCCGAGGTAGCCGGTCACCGCCGCCGTCCACCATCGGCGCGAACGCAGCGCGAGCAAGGTGAGCGCGCCGAGCAGCATCACCGTCGCTTCGGCGTACCCCATGACGAGCACGAATGCGGGCGGAACGAGGTACGCGAGCCACACCGCGCGCCGGGCGAACGCTTCGTCGCCGCGCTCGCGCCACGCCAGCGCGTAGAACACGAACCCGAACGCGAGCGCGCTGAGGTTCGCGACGAGCAGCACGCCGAGCTCGGCGTCGACGCCCGGCAGCAACGCCACGACCCGCCCGAGCAGCGGCACGAGCGGGAAGAAGCGCAACCCCTCGGCGGCAACGCCGTCGTAGCCGCTCGCGGCAATGTCGCGGTAGAAGGCGGCATCCCACGCCATGAGGCCTTGGTCGATCTGGATCGGTACCGACGAGACGTGGAGTTGCTCGACGATGTGGCGCGAAATCGCCAGCGCCCCGCCGACGAGGACGCGTGCGAGGACGAACGGCACCAACACTGCACGCGCGATGTCGGCGCGCGGGACCCACCCCCGACCGTCGCCTCTCACGACGGCGGGAGCCGGAACTCGATGAGCCCCGGCTTCTCGAAGAACTTCTCTTCCGGAATGACGCGCTCGACCCGCTCGCGTGAGACGCTGAACCGGTCGGTGATGGCTTCGCACACGCCGTGGTGGTTCGGGTACCCGGGGCCCGTCACGTACCAGATGCGATGGTCGCCGGCGCGCGCGAGGACCTCGTCGACGAACGCGTCGGGGTCGGCCGCGTCGAGCCGTTCCTGGTAGTCGACCCAGTCGACGAGCTCGGGTCCGGCCAGGCTGGGATACGTCAGCTGTAGCAACCCGGCCGGGCCGACGCGCTCGACTGCGGGCCCGAGCTGGTCGGGGCAGTACACGACGACATCGCCCGGCTGGGCCTCGGCAACGAGTACCGCGCCGATTGCCCCCGCCTGCGTGCGCTGTTCCGTCACGTTGCGGGCGCCACCCATCCAGCCGAGCGCGACGACGAGCACGAGCAGGCCGACTTGCACCCGGGCATCGACGAAGGTCGTGACACCCCGCGCCACGAGCAGCACGAAGAACGGGAACACGATCGCGCTGTACCGCGGCTCGAACGCCTGGCCCGCGAGGAAACTGAGGGTAACGCCGACGACCAACGTCGCACCGCCGACCAGTGCGGTCCAGCGCGCTTCGGGCGCACCGCGAATGTCGAGTTCGACCCTCCGGCTGTCGACCGCGCGCCCGAACCCGCCGAGCAGCATGAGCGGTACCAGGATCAGCAGCAGCAGCCAGCCCTCTTGTTCCTCGCCGCCGCCGAACTCGAGGAAGGTCTCGCCGATCGGGAGGCCGGGCAGCACGGGGTCGCCCCACGGTGTGCCGGTGTGCTCCCGTTGCGAGAGGAAGATCGGCAGCCACGGCGCGAACAACGCGGCACCGATTGCCACGGCCGCGAACACGCGCCACTGCTTCACGATGAGCAGCACGAGGCCGACGACGCCGACGAGATAGAAGGCCCAGTACTGCGTGTACACGAGCAGCGTCGCGACGAGCGTGACGACTGCGAGCCGGCCGAGGGTCGGACGCTCGATCGCGCGGAGCACGGCGAGGATCCCGCACGCGACGAGCAGGATCTCGAGCATGTACATGCGGGCTTCGGTCGCGTACCGGATCGTGAACGGGTTCGCCGCCATGACGACGACGGCGATCCACGCGCCGCGCGTGCCGGCCAGTCGCCGGGCCGCGAACCAGATGGCGACAACCGCTCCGACGGCAAAGACGGCCGAGAGCGACCGGGCCGCGACGTCGCCCGAGCCGAAGAGCCCGGTCCAGATGTGCAGGAGTGCGTAGTAGAGGGGTGGCGCTCCGTCGCGCTCGAGTGCGTCGGGGAGGTCGCCGAGCGGGAGGCGGGCGATGTTGACCGACAGGGCTTCGTCGAGCCACATGTCGGAGCGCGTCCACGAGAAGAACGCCGCGCCCGCGAGCACCACGATCGCGATCGCAGCGGGATAGAACCGGCGCAGCGGCCCCTCGTGCTCGACGGGCTCGCGCGCGGGCGCGTCGGAGACGAGCGTCACGGCCGCCGACGCTACTTGAGGCCGTTCCCGGTTCTCGTGGGCTCGTGGCGACCTGTCACGGTGGTGCCGATGCGCGTCAAGCACGGGGGCGGATCTCCCACAGTGGCGCTTCCGACTACTCCCGACGGATCGAGCCGCACGACCATTGTCTGGGACCGGTGGGGTCTGCGCGACGCGGGTGCGGTCTATGACACCGTCGACGATCGGCGGCTTGGGCGTCACCCGAGTAGAGCAGCTCACCTCGAAAGGACGCGGCTCTCGCGAAGGCGGTAGAGGCACGGGTACGGACATCCACATTGATCCGCCGCGACCATGGGGCACGTCCGCGGACCTCGACACACCAAGGCCGCTGCGATCACCGAGTCCTTCGGACCGACGGTCGACGCGCGCGCACTCGACATCATGCGCTCGGCTTGGTGACGACGAGAACACAACGGTTTTCAATGACGGGCTTCGTCGGCTTGGGGCCCACCCCCGCGGGCGCCCGGACCGTCTCGAACCGCCGGTTCGAGGGCGTCGTGGGGCCTAGCTCGGCCCCGACAAGCGCCGGCTACCGACGCCGAGGCCCCCCATGGCGGCTCACCGGTGACGACCTGACTTCGGCAGGTGTTTGATGTCACGCCTTCACGACTTACGTGAATCAGTGACATCAGAACCCTGGCCTGCTAGTGTTATCAGGGCATTAGTTCAGGAGAATTGTGAATGACCGCCAATGCATCACGAGATCGTGGGTTGGCGTTGTTGGACGAGCTCGTAGCCGAAGGCGCCCAGATCGTCAGCGCCCGCGAGGTCCGGCGCCGGCTCGGGATCTCGGCACCCGCAGCTTCGAACCTGCTGCGTCGACTCACCTACGAAGGACTTCTCGAGCGCCTGCGGCCCGGTTGGTACGCGGTCCGCGGCCTGGGCGTCATGGGCACGACGTCCGCGGCGGAGAGCCTCGCAATCGCGGTCGGCGCGGGCTTCGGAGACACGACGCACCGCATCGGCTACCGGAGCGCGCTCGATGAACTCGATCTGCTTACTCATCCGGCGCGCACCGTGCACGTCGCAGCGGCGAAACGCGTGCGCCTCAGTCACCTGTCGGGTCGGCCCCTGCGGGTTGTCATCGAGCCCGTCGACAAGATTTACGTCGGCGCGATGCGCGACGGCCCATCATGGGTGTCCGGTATCGAACGAGCATTGCTGGATGCTGCCCGCCGTCCCGAACTCGTCGGCGGCGCACCGACGTTGGTCGAGGCCCTCGCGAGCGCGGGCGAGCAGGTGGATTCGGATCGCCTCACCGAGTACGCGGGACGCCTTGGCTGGGGGTCGGCGCTGCGACGCATCGGATCGGTGGCCGATCGGCTCGAGATTCCCAGCCTCGCCGGGCAACTGAAGCCACTCGTGCCGCCCAAAGCTGACCTTGACCTCGAGCTGACAGAGATAGGCAACGTCGTGTGGCGCGATCGGCGATGGTGGGTTCGGTGGCATCGCGATGTCGAGGAGTTGCGATCCGTGCTCGACCAGTGATTACCGCAGCGCAAGTCACGCGCCGAGCTGCGATCGATGGCGTGGCCGCGAGAACGGTCGAGCGCGACTACGTACTCGCACACGTCCTCGCAGGCCTCGCGCGCGCCGCCGATCATCGCCTGGTGTTCAAGGGCGGCACCGCGTTGCGGTTCTGCTATCTCGATGAGTTCCGCTACTCCGCAGACCTTGATTTCTCAATCGTGGAGGCCGATGCGGCCGAGGCGCGGTTCGTGATCGGTGGGGCGCTGCACGAGGTTCGAGACGCGATCGGCTTCAAGCTGCTCGAACTCGACGAAGACAAGCCGCCTCGGATCCGCTTCGTCGGACCGCTGGGTCGTGAGCGTCGCATCAAGCTCGACATCGCCGACGATGAGCTCGTCGTCGAAGCGACACTTCAGCCGTTGCGCACGCGCTGGGACGACGCCGATGCCGGTGTTTCATTGCGCGCATACACAGTGACCGAGATCGGTGGCGAGAAGCTGCGTTGCGTCATGCAGCGGCTCCAGTGTCGCGACCTCCACGATCTCGACGCGCTCTTCGACACACTCGGTCTCCCCGCCGGCGACGCCGCGAAGCGCTTCCGGGCGAAGGCGGAGCACCGTGGTCTCGATCCCGATCGGTTCGCGGAGCGATACCGTGAGCGGCTTCCCGAGTACGAGCGGCGATGGGACAACGAACTCCGTGAGCACGTTGCGAATGTCCCCCATTTTGACGCTGTCAGCAGACGAGTGACTCGGCGCTTGCGCGAAGCGCGCCTGCTGTGAGGTTGAGTGCCGGAGGTTCC
>JANNHK010000249.1:0-5705 GCA_031404355.1 Actinomycetes bacterium | reverse complement strand
GTCGGCTTCGCAGACTTGGGCATGGAGGCGATCTACGAGTTCGACGTGCAGGACATGCCGGTCACGGTGGCGGTCGATTCAAATGGCACCAGCGTTCACGACACCGGGCCGAAGGAATGGTCCGCCAAAATCGGGAAGATTCCGGTGGTGGTGGCGTGACGGCCAGTCGTGCCGCCCGAACAGCAGCGCACTGCGTCTGAGTCGCTCGCGGTCTTTCTCAGGGCCGCCACTCCTTCTTCCACAAGCGGGCCATCTCGGCCGCCATCGCGGGCGGCGGCGTGACAGGCGTGTCAGTTTACGGGCCCGTCCCGGGCCGGGCCAACGTCTATCTGTGAGCATTTACTTGACAATAGATCTATCCGTGAGTAATCATTAGCATATGAACCAGACACGGATGTTTGTCAAGCGGGCGGCCAAGGGCGGCGCCATCTGGAGCTTTTTCGCCAGCATCCCGGCGCTCGCCGCCGCAGGACTGGCCGACAACGTGGTGCAGGGCCAGTTCCCCGCCCAAGGAGTCGCGTGGGCCTTCGGCGCGCCGCTCCTCATTCCTGTCCTCGCGGTGACGGGAGCAGCGGGCGGCGCGCTCGTCGCCGCGGGGATGGTCGCCGTGGCCCGGATCGCCGGAACGCACGCGACGCCGCGAGCCATGAGGGCGACGGCCCACGTGCTCGTCGGGTTGCTCGCGCTCGCGCTGACGGTGTCAGGCGCGATGGTCGCGGCCGAGTACCGGGCTCCGTACGACGACGTGCTCGACGTCGTCATGTCGTTCGCGGTCGTACCCGGGTTGGCTGCCTTCGTCGTGCTGCAGTTCGCCGCCCGTCGGCTCGCACGCGAGTACGAGCGACCCCAACCCGTGCGGCCCCAGCTTCCGCCGCTGGTGATTCCCGACGACGCATTCGCGCAGGTTCCGGTCGCCCGTCCGGTGGTTGCCGTGTTTCTCGACAGTGTTGCCACCGGCACGCTGCTCGGAATCGTCGCCGCCGCGATCATGACGGGCCCGATGATCGTGACCGCCGACGCGCTGGGCTACGGTCACCGCCCCGCGATTCCGACCTTCATCGGTTCGATGTTCCTGGGGATCATCGCCGTACCGCTGACGGGCCCGTTCGGCGCCATGATCGGAGGGGCCGTCGGCTTCCTCGCCGGGTGCGTCGCGGCCGTGTACGTCGGCATTGCCCGGCGGTTCCTGACCATCCACCAGGTCGCGCGGAGGCTGACGCCGGTACTGGTGGGCGCGGTCACGGTCGTCGCCGCGATCGTGACCGGGCTCGCGGCCACGCAGGGCAACGTCTACGGTGCCCAGCGTTCGGCTGCCGTGTGGGCGGTCGGCGTCGTTCCCGCGGTGTTCTGCATCGGCCTGACCCTGGTCGGTGCCCGCCGGGTGAAGCGGGCGTACCTCACCGCGGAGGGTCGGGCGTTCTGGCCGCCGCAGCCCGTGTGGCCGGAGCCGTACACTCCCGCGCCGTGCCCGATCGGCTCCTAGACGGCATCCGAGTACTCGACCTCGGCGGTGATCCGGCGGCGCGCGCGGCGCGTGTCCTCGCCGATCTCGGCGCCGAGGTGGTGCGCGTCATTCCCGACCCGGGCGACGTGCTCTCGGGGAACGTCGCACGCGCTTGGAACGCGAACAAGCGCCTCGCACCCGAAGCCGAACTCCCCGCACTGCTCCCCTGGGCCGACATCGTCTTCGACACGCCGGGCATGCGCGGAACACTCGCGGTGGACCCGGCGCGTGCACCGCAGGCCGTGTGGGTGTCGATCACGCCGTTCGGGTTGACCGGTCCACGCTCGTCGTGGCGGGCGTCGGACCTGGGCGTGATGGCCGCGTCGGGGAACATGTTCTCGACCGGCGATCCCGACCGGGCACCGGTGCGGTGCACGGAGCCGAGCGGCTATGCGCACTCCGGGTCCGAGGCGGCGTTCGCGGCGCTGACCGCGCTGTGGACGGGTGTCCCCCAACGTGTCGACGTCTCGATGCAGGAGGTCGTGCTCGTCGCGAACATGGCCACGCCCGCCCGCTTTCCGCAGACCGGGTTTCGCGGGTCGCGGCGGGGCGCGAACATCGGCCGCACCCGTGAGATCTGGCCGACCGTCGACGGTTTCGTCTCGTTCGGGCTGCGGGGCGGCAAGGCCCGCATTCCGAGCCTCGAGAAGATCGCGGAGCTGGCCGGCCTGCCCGCGCGCGATTGGAGCGAGTTCAGCCCGAACACGGCGACCGACGACGAACTCGAGGAGATCGAGACCGCCGTTGCCGCGTACTTCGCGCAGCACACGATGCAGGAGCTGTACGACATCGCGTGCGCGACAAACCTCATGCTCGCGCCCGCGAACTCGCCCAAGGAAATTTACGCGTCGGCGCAACTCGCGTCGCGCGACTTCTTCGACGGCGACACTCGCTTGCCCCGGTCGTTCGTCACGACCCGTTACCCGGTTCGGACCGCACCGGCTGCGCAGCCGCCGCCCGCGTCCAAGCAGGAACGGGCGTGGGGCGGGGTCCGGATCCTGGAGTTCGGGTCGGGGGCGGCGGGACCGATCGCGACGCGCTACTTCGCCGAGCATGGCGCGACCGTGCTGCGCGTCGAGTCGAAGACGCGGCCCGACTTCCTGCGCGTGTACGCGCTCGGTCCAAACAACCCGCATGGGCTCGAAGGCGCGCCCATGTACGACGGGCTCAACGTCGGGAAGCGCAACCTCGCGGTCAACCTGAAGCGCCCCGAAGCGGTCGACCTCGTGCGCCGACTTGTCGTCGAGTGGGCCGACGCGGTGGCCGAGAACTTCGCACCGCGCGCCATGAAGGGATTAGGCCTCGGCTACGACGCGCTCGTCGAGTTGCGGCCCGACCTCGTGATGATCAGCGCGTGTCTCAACGGCCAGACCGGTCCGCACAAGGACTACCCCGGGTTCGGCGGCCAGGGCGCCGCGCTCTCGGGCTACAACGCGCTCACCGGGTGGCCCGACCGCGAACCGGTCGGCCCGCACGGCACGATCACCGACTCGCTCGCGCCGCGGTTCGTTGCGTCGGCGCTTGCGGCGGGCCTGCACCACCGGCGCCGCACCGGCGAGGGGGTGTACCTCGACGTGTCGCAGGTCGAGACCGCGATCTGGTCACTCACGCCGTGGCTCCTCGACTACGCACTCGACGGCGTCACGCGGCTGCGGGACGGCAACCGCCATCAGGACGCGGTCCTACACGGTGCGTTCCCCTGTGTCGACGAGGGCGACCTCGGCGACCGCTGGGTCACCATCGCGTGCTGGACCACCGAGGACGCGGCCCGACTCGAACAGATTGCGGGAACTGACATTGCGGCGTGGACACGGACCCGCACTCGCGCGGACGTTGCCGACACGTTGCAGGCCGCGGACATCGAGGCCGTGCCCGTGCTCGACTTCGGCGACCTGCACGACGACCCGCAACTCGCGGCACGCGGCCACTTCGAGCGCCACGTACACCCGTATCTCGGCGACGGCCTGTACGAGCGCAACGGTTTCCGGCTCGGTGCGGCGCAGAGCGGTTACGACCGGGCCGGCCCGACGATGGGTCAGGACAACGACTGGGTGCTACGCGACGTGCTGGGGCTCGACGAGGGGACGATCGACCGGCTCGTCACCTCGGGCGCGGTCGAGTAGGGCAGGGGAACGAGTTGGACCTGCGGTTCACCGCCGAACAAGAACGGTTCCGCGCCGACGCGCGTGCCTGGTTGACGGACCGGCTCGACGGCCCGTTCGACAAGGTGCGCGGGCGCGGCGGCCCCGGGGACGAGCACGAACTGTTCGACGAGCGGTGGCGGTGGGAACAGGAACTCGGCCGCGACGGCTGGATCGGACTCGGCTGGCCGGCCGAGTACGGCGGCCGCGGCGCGTCGCTCGTTGAGCAGATGATCTTCTACGAGGAGTACGCCCGCGCGGGCGGGCCCGGGCGCGTCGGCATCGTCGGCGAAGGCCTGCTCGGCCCGACGATCGTGCACTTCGGTGACGACGCGCAGAAGCGCCGGTTCCTCCCCGGCATCCTCGGCGGCACCGAGATCTGGTGCCAGGGCTACTCGGAACCAGACGCCGGATCCGACCTCGCCAACGTGCAGACGCGCGCCGAGCGCGACGGTGACGAGTGGGTCGTGCACGGCCAGAAGGTGTGGACGTCGCTCGCGCACTGGGCGCAGTGGATCTTCGTGCTGTGCCGCACCGACCGCGACGCACCGAAGCACAAGGGCATCTCGTATCTCCTCATGCCGATGCAACAACCGGGGATCGAGATCCGCCCCATCGTGCAGATCACCGGGCACAGCGAATTCAACGAGACGTTCTTCGACGGGGCGCGCACCCACGTCGACAACGTCGTCGGCGAGGTCAACGGCGGGTGGCGGGTCGCGATGGGCACACTGGCGTTCGAGCGGGGCGCGTCGACACTGGGCCAGCAACTCGACTTCGAGAACGAACTGCGCGCGGTCACGGAGCTGGCGCGCGCCAACGGAAGTGCGTCGGACCCGGTGCTGCGCCAGCGGCTCGCCGACGCGTGGATCACACTGCGCATCATGCGCTTCCACACGCTGCGTACCCTCCCGATGATGGAACACGGCACGCTCACTCGTGAGACGTCGATCCACAAGCTGTTCTGGGCGTCGTTCCATCAGCGCCTGGGCGAACTGGCCATCGACGTCCTCGGACCGGCCGGCGTCGCGGGCACCGACTCGCCCCTCGCCGGCGTCTTCCTCTACAGCCGGGCCGACACCATCTACGGCGGCTCGAACGAGATCCAACGCAACGTGATCGGAGAACAGGCCTTGGGACTGCCGAGAGAACCACGATGAGCACCGGACTACTCGAAGGCAAGACGGTGCTCGTGACCGCCGCCGCGGGTACGGGCATCGGATTCGCGACCGCGAAGCGCTGCGTCGAGGAGGGCGCAAGCGTCGCGATCAGCGACATCCACGAACGACGGCTCCGCGAGTCGGCCGAACAGATCGGCGCGTTCGGCGTCGTCGCCGACGTCACGTCGGAGGATGATGTACAGCGGTTGTTCCAGGAGGTGCTCGGCGAGTTCGGGCAACTCGACGTCCTCGTCAACAACGCCGGCCTGGGCGGCACCGCCGCGCTCGTCGACATGACCGACGAGCAGTGGTCGAGAGTCCTCGACGTGTCGTTGACGGGCACGATGCGCATGACGCGGGCCGCATTACGCATCATGAACGAACAGGGCAGCGGCGCCATCGTCAACAACGCGTCGGTGGTCGGCTGGCGGGCCCAAGCCGGTCAGTCGCACTACGCCGCGGCCAAGGCGGGCGTCATGGCCTTGACCCGCTGCGCGGCGGTGGAGGCGGCACCGTTCGGCGTGCGGGTCAACGCGGTCGCGCCTTCGCTGGCGATGCACGCGCACCTCGCGAAGGTCACGACCGAGGAACTTCTCGCCGAGCTCACCACTCAGGAGGCGTTCGGCCGGGCCGCCGAACCCGAGGAAGTCGCGAACGTGATCATCTTCCTCGCAAGTGACCTCGCGTCGTACATGACGGGCGAGGTCATCTCGGTCAGCAGCCAACACCCGTAGCGTTCTGGTCACTCAGGCGAGCTGCCCGCCGCTGGCGGGTTCTGAGCATCACTGCAACATCTCGGCGAGTCGAGGACGATTCGACTCGATCGGGAGGTTGTCGTGGGCAACGCGAATAGTGGGCGATATCCGAGGCTGACGCCGGAGGACCGTAAGCGGCTCATCA
>JANNHK010000248.1:0-18036 GCA_031404355.1 Actinomycetes bacterium | reverse complement strand
CCGCGACGAGCGTGTCGTAGCCGGCGGTGACGCCGTGCTCGCCGACCGACGCGCCGTACTGCATGACGCCTTCGATGCCGACGGAGGCGCCGAACGTGCCGTCGTCGAAGTCGAAGTCGACGACGCCGCCCGTGAGGTAGTCGACGTTGTCGAATACCACGTCGTCGGCGAGGTTGAGGCCCCAGCTGAGGGTGCCCCCGGAGAGGTCGTCGGCGGTGGTGGCCACGAAGTCGATGGCGTCGCCGAGACCGCCGCCGAGCCAGCCGGTTGCGGAGGCGAAGCCCTCCATGCCCTCGCCGGCGGCGCTGCCGACCGCTTCGACCGCTTCCACGAACGGTTCGCCGACGGTCTCGACGACGTCGACGGCGACGTCTGCCACGTCCGAAACGAAGTCGCCGATGTCATCGAAGAGTCCCATGGCCAGATCGTACGGAGACGAGCCCCCGGCGTCACCGGGCACCCTCCCGGTTCCCCTCCCGGTGGAGTGGCTCTTGAGTCGGGGTGCGTTCGGTCGTATGTTGCGGCCCATGACGAACGTGCAAGAGGGCGACGCCAACGCAGTCGCGGCGAAACAGTCTCCGACCAGCCGAATCGTGGCGTACCCGAGTTCGATGATCCGGCCCACGCCACCCTTCATCTTCTCGGTGCCGCTGGGCTGGGTGCTCGACGAGGCGCCCGACGCCCTGGCGGTCATCCGAACGCCCGAGGAGGTCGACGGGTTCTGGGTCAACGCGATCCTGTCGCACGACCGCGTGCCGCGCGCCGTCGACTTCAAGCAGGCGGCCCAGATCACCTTCGCCAAGCTCCAGCGCACCGCGCCCGACGCCAAAGCGACGATGGAACGACTCGCCCGTTTCGGCGCCAACATCGTCTACCTGCGGGGGGTCGAGATGGCCGCCCCCAAGACGGGTCGCGCCCTCGGTCAGCTCCACGCGCTGTTCTTCGCGCCGGTCGACAAAGACGACACCGGCAAGACGGTCGACTTCTTCCAGATCATCGCCACGGCGCCCGCCGACCGCATGAACGCGTTCGGCCCGTCGTTCGTCGAGCTGATCTCGTCGTTCCGCTTCGTCTAGAGCGGAGGATGCGTCGATAGCCAACAGTCCACTGTTGGCTATCGACGCATGCTTTTTCGCGGTCGTTAGAGGAGCGGGTCGGCCATGTCGTCTTGTTGATCCTCGGGCATGCCGCCCGTGTCGTCGGGCATGCTCGCGAAGTCGTCGTCGGGAACAATCGTCGTGTCGTCCTCGGGGAGGTCGATGCCGGCGTCGATTGCGTCGAGCTCTTCCTGCGTCGCCATGTCCGGACCGGCACCGGAGTCGATGAGCGCCTGCTCCTCGGCCGAAATGCTGGGCGTGTCCGCGGTGGCGGCGGGTGTCGTCGTCGTCGCCGCGGGCGTCGTCACCCGCGGGTCGGGTGCCGCGGCCGCGGCCGTGACCGCGGCGGTGCCGAGCGCGTCGTCGGTGATGGGCTCGGACTGGGCGAACGCTTCCTGCACCCCGGGTGGGGGCGGGTCACCGAGCGGGGTCTGCGTGGCCGCGGCCGCCGGGGCCGTGGTGAGGCCCGCGTCCTCGTCGAACGTGTCGAGGATGACCGGCGGAACGACTCCCGTGTTTTGCGGAGTCGCAACGGCGTCGGCCGCAGTGGCAGGAGTGATGACACCCGTCGGGACGTCGAAGCCGCCCTCGGGGGTCGGCGCGCCGGGCGCACCGACGTCGACGGTGACGCCCTCGTCGTGCGCAACCTGGAGCGCGGCGACCTGGTCGTCGGTGTAGCCCTGGTTGCGGGCCATTACCGGATCGAAGGTGAGGTCCGTCGGCTCCGTGCCGGCCGCAGGCGTCGTCGTGCCGTCGGCGGCGGGCGTCGTCGTCTCGCCGGTTGCGGGCGCGGGCGCCGTTGTCACGGTCCCGTCGGGCGCGGTCGTCGTCGTGCTCCCGTCGGGCGCGGCGACGGTCTTCGTGCCGTCGGCGGCCGTCGTCGTCTCGGTGCCGTCGGACGTTTTCACAGTGGTCGAGCCGTCGGACATCGTCGTCGTCGTCGAGCCGTCGGCGTTCGTCACCGTCGTACCCTCGGCGGGCTTCGGAGTCTCGACGCCGAGCTCCTCGAGTACCGCGTCGATCTTCTGGTCCTGCGAGAAGTCGGTGACCCGGTCGTTGAAACGGCCGCGCAGGTCGGCGAGCGCGTCCTCGGCCGACTGGCCCGGGATCGGCGTGAACCGCTCGAGCATGCCCTCGAGGTCGGCCTTCATGTCGGCGACCGCTTCGGGGCTCGCGCCCTCGGGTGCCTGCCAGTTCTCGAGCCGCTCCCGGAGCTGGTCGCGGAACGTGTCGACCTCGGCGTTGAGGGCGTCCTCCGCGGCCTGCTCGGCGGTGCGCTCGTCGAGCAGCGCGTCGAGCTGCTGGTCCTGGGCGAAGTCGTGCACCCGGTCGTCGAACTCGTACTTGAGTGACGCGACCGCGTCGTCCATCGACTGGCCCGGGTACGGCTGGTACCGGTCGAGGAGGCCTTCGAGGTCGGCCTTCATCTCGGCGTACGCAGCCGGGTCCGCGCCTTCCGGTGCTTGCAGGCCCGCGAGGCGTTCGCGCAGCTGGTTGCGCACGTTCTCGACGCCGGGGTCGGTGAACACGGGCGGTACGGGCGCGGCCGCCGGGGCCGCAGGCGGAGGTGCCTGGGCCATACGGGGCGCGCCCACCGCTGCTTCTTGGGGGGCGAACATGCGGGCCGCGACCCGGCCCGCGGGCGAGTCGGAGAAGTCTGCGCCGCCGCTGCCGCCGCCCCGGCCACCGGCGTGCATCGCCGCGCCGCCCGTGAACCCGCCACCGCCGCCGCCATCGGCTGCTGCTGCGGCGAGGTCGTCGAAGGCGTCCATGCTGGCGTCGACTGCTTCGGCTTCGTCGCCGACACCGGCGAGGTCGTCGCCGCCCCCGCCACCGCCGTCGTCGTCGGTGATGTACTGGTAGCCCGCGTACCCCGCCGCGGCGACACCGGCCGTCGCGGCCACACCGGCGATGGCGCCCACGACGCGCGTGGCGGCCGAGCCCCGCTCGCCGCGACCACGTGCCGCGCCGGCCTTCTCGCGTCCGCCCTTTCCACTCGCGGCCGCGGCCGCGACTGCGGCGGCGGCTGCCTGCGGTGCACCGGGACCGGCGGCGCCGAGCGCGACGACAGCTTTGGCGTCGGCATCGACGAGGACCGGACGGCCCGTGTGCGAGGCGATCGCCTCGGCCACGACGGGGATGCGGGCCGAGCCACCCACGAGCAAGACGCCCGCGAGGTCGCCGACCGCCACACCGGAGCTGGCGACGGCCCGGTCGAACGCACCGAGCGTGTCTTCGACCCGCGAGCGCACCGCAGTTTCGAATTCGGCGCGCGTCACGCGCACCTCGGTGCGCAGGTCGGGGAGGTTGACCTGGACGACAGCGTCACCGTCGGTCGAGAGCGCTTCCTTGGCCGTAGTGCACGCGATGCGGAGCTGGGCAATCGCGGCGCGAACATCGGGCTTCGTCGAGTCGAGCTCGCGCAGTTTGCCGTCGAGCGCAGCGTCGACATGCTGGAGCACGATCTGGTCGAGGTCGACGCCACCGAGGCGCTCGAGCCCGTTCGGGGTGCCGAGCACGGCGGCCGAGTCGGCTTCGCAGCGCACGACCGCGACGTCGAAGGTGCCGCCGCCGAAGTCGTAGACGGCGACCACGTCGCCCGCGTTGAGCTTGCCGAGCTGGGCGTAGTGCAACGCCGCCGCGGCCGGCTCGGGGAGCAGGTCGACGGTGTCGCGCCCCGCGAGGCGGGCGATCTCGCGCAACAGGTCGAGCTTGTACTCGCCCCAGTTCGCCGGGTGGGTGAGGGTCAGGGCGTCGGGTGCGCCGCCGACCTGTTGCGTCGCCTTGGCAATCGCCTCGGCGAGCAACGGGGCCATCAGGGTCTCGGCGCCGAACGGCTTGCCGCCGACGACGATGGGTGTGGTGTCTCCGAGGCGGCGTTTCACCTCACGGGCCCCGGCGGCGGGGTCGGCGGCCATGCGCCGCTCGGCCGCTTCGCCGACGATCAGCAGGTCACCCTCGACCGCGACGACCGAAGGCATCGCGAGCGAGTGGGTTCCGAGCTGGAGGACATCGGCGCGACCTTCACTGATCGCCGCCGCTGTCCAAGTTGTTCCGAGGTCAACTCCGAGTCGAGTGGCCATCGCCCTCTCCATTCGTGGATCTGACCGTGATCGTACGAGTCGGTGCCCGCGCTGTCGCCCGGAGGATTCCCGGTTGGTACGCCTAGTCGTCTTCCCGGTCGGGTTCCGCGGACAATCCGGTGAGGCGGGGCACCGACGGCTGGTCCTCGAGGCCGGCGAGGAACGCCTCCTGGTCGGCAGTCAGCGCGGGCAGCTCAACGGCCGCGGCCGCCCACGGGTCCGGCAATTCCTCGGTGTCCTCGGCGCCGGCCTTCTTGAGGTCGGCGTCGACGTCGTCCCACCACGAGGACCGATCCGTCATGGCGTGCCTCCCGGGCGGGGTGCGGCGAGCTCGATATCGCGGCTCACGAGCACGGCGAGTTGCGTGCGGGTGTTCACGCCGAGCTTGCGATAGATCTGCTGGAGGTGGAAGTCGACGGTCTTGACGCTGAGGAACAGCGACTCGGCGGCCTGGCGGTTGGTGAGACCCGACGCGACGACCTCGGCGACTCGGAGTTCGGCCGCGCTGAGCTGGTCGCGCAGGCCTTTCTCCCGGCGGACGGGCGCGGTGCGTTGGTCGAAGAGGCGGACGTCGGTCATGCGGGCTCGGGCCCGGGCGTCGTCGACCGCGCCGGACGCGAGCAGGATCTCGATGGCTTCGACGACGAGCCCGTGGTCGTCGCAGGTCGCGAGCGCGGCTTCGTACCCGTCGCGGCTGATGTCGGCGGTGGCGCGCGCTCGGAGCGCCCGAGCGCGAGGGAGCGGTCCGGCCGATTCGACGCCGGTCAACTGCTCGGCCAGCGCCCGCGCCGGCGCCGACCGGCCCGCGGTGGTCAACGCCGCGACCGCGTCGGCGCCGTAGTGAGCGGGACACAATGTCGCGGCTCGGGCGAGCGCACCCTCGGCCCCCGTGACGCGGCCGAGGAGCCACGACGCGTACGCGGTCAGGCGCGCGTCGCCCGCCTGCTCGGCCCGCCCGAGCACCGCGTCGACACCTTCGGCGGCGGCCTCGACCCGGCCGAGGAGCAACTCCGCTTCTCGGAGCACGAGGATCGCCTCGTCGCCCGCGCCGAGTTCGACGCGCACGCGTACCCGGTCAGCGGCGGCCTGCGCCCGCCCCTGCAACAGGTCGATACGCGCGGTCCGCAGCACCGACGCGAGATCGCTGCCGAACGCGGCGCGTTCGCCGTCGACGTAGCCGGCCGCGACCCGCGCGTCCTGGGCGGTCCGCCACGCGTACGCCGCGAACGCGCCCACGCCCGGCGTGGACGGAACGACGACATCGGCCGTGCGTCCGAGTTGCACGAGCACGGCACCGGCGAGGAGGGCCGGGTCGCCGTTCGTGCCCGCGGCGTGCGCCTCGGCCTCCGCCGTTCGATCGTCGCCCCGCCCGAGCGCGTGTTCGGCCAGGAGCGCGTGGTAGTGCGCTTCGTATCCCGCGGGCGGCTGGACAACACGCCCGGCGACTTCGGCCAGTACGGCCGCGACGTCGGCATCGAGCGGAGCAACGATGCGCTCCGCGACCGTCCGCGCGCGGGCCGGGTCGTCGGCCTGCCACAGCAGCGCGGCCTCGGCGAGCCGGTGCTGCGCGATCCGCGGATCGGGCGTGAGCACGGCCGCCTGTTCGAGCGTGCGGGCAGCCGATCCCGGCCCGCCCCGGCGCAGCGCGTCGTCGGCGACCAGCGCGAGCGCGTTGGCCGCGAGTTCGTCTGGTCCCTCGGCCGCGGCCGCGAGCTGCCAGGCGCGGGGTGCGGCCTGGTCGGGTCGATCCAGCGCGGCGGCGAGCGCCCGGTGCGCGGCTCGGCGACTGGCGGGCGCGACCTGGTGGTACGCGACCGCGCGCAACAACGGATGCACCAACCGCACGCGCGTCCCCTCGCGGACGAGTAGCCCGCACGCTTCGGCTTCCGACAGCCCGTCACCCGACTCGCCGAGATGCGCGAGCGCGGTCGTGATGACCGCGGCGTCGCCGATGTCGTCGGCCGCGACGACCGCGAGCGCGCGGCGGGCGGCTTCGGGCGCGGCCGCGAGACGGGATTCGAACCCGCGCCGCATGGCCGCCGACGGGCGCGGGACTCCCGGAAAGGGCGTGTGCCCGTTTCGTTCGTCGTCGGAGAGCGAACCCGCCAATTCGATCGCGGCGAGCGGATTGCCACTCGCCAGGCGAATGACCTCGGCGAGCACGGTCCCGTCGAGCTCGGCGCGCGCCGTGACCGCGGCGACCAGTGCGTCATGGTCGAGCGGGCCCAGCGTCAGTTCGTGACGGGGGAGCGCGGCCAGTTCCTCGGCCAGGTCGCCGTCGCTCGTCATCAACGCGCAGACCCGGTCGGCGTCGAGCCGCCCGAACGCAAAGGCGAGCGCGCGAGCCGTCGCCGCGTCGAGCTGATCGGCGTCGTCGACGACGACGAGCACCGGGGCGCGCTCCGCGAGCGCGGCCACGATACGAAAGACGCCGAGTTGCACCCTGATCGGGTCGGCGTCGCGGCGGCCCAACGCGAGCGCGGCGCGCACGTCGTCGGCCGCGTCGCCGGCCAGATCGTCGAGTTCGCGTTCGAACGGACGCAACAGGGTGAGCAGCGACGAGAAGCCGATCTCGGCGTCGGCGGCCCGCCCTTGCGTCGCGAGCACGGTGAAGCTTCGCACCCCGGCCTCGTCGCGGGCCGCGGCCGCGAGCGTCGACTTGCCGATACCGGCGTCGCCTTCGAGCGTCCCTATCACCGACCGTCCGGCCGCGGCCTCGTCGAGCCACGCCGAGACGCGAGCGAACTCCGTCGCCCGCCCCGGCAGCTGCTCAGGCGTCGTCATTCGCCCGGGAAATCCACGCAGTCCGAGAACGACATGTCGATGCCGTGGAACGAGTCGGCGACGCCGATGCACATCGCACCCGCGTCACCCTCTTCTCCGACGGACACCTCGTTGTAGATGTATTCGCCGTCGCCGCTGGGCAGGTCCCAGGCGACCCACGTGCCGCGTATGTCTTCGGCTGCGTTCGTCCCCGCTTGGTCGACGCTGATGTCGTTGAAGAAGAAGTGTACGTGGTGGTCCGCATCGGTGCCGCCGTTCTCGAGCTGGAGTGGCTCGAAGCCGTCGGTCGCATACGTGATGACGTACGCGTCGTCCGCGATCGAGATGTCGTCGATGTACGCGCACAGGCCGCCGTCGGCTTCGCAGGGTTCTTCCTCGACGTCGTCGCCGGTGCCGTCGTCGTCGCCCGTGTCGTCGTCCGCCTCCTCGGCGGTTTCGCCGCCACCGTCGTCGCCGCCGAGGGCGAACACGGCGGCCGCGCCCGCGGCCACGAGCACGAGCGCGAGCAACCCGACCAGCAGCGGTGCCTTGCTCCGAGGTGTCTTCTCGGGCTTCACCTTCTCGGGCTTGACCTTGGGCGGCTTCGGCTCCTTCGGGGGCTTTTCCTTCTTGGTCTTGGGCGGTGTGGGAGGCGGTGGCTCGCCCGCGTCGCCCGCAACGACCGGCGGCGGAGGCGGGACCGACGCGCCGCCGCCGTGGCTGCGGTCGGCGAACAGCGCCGCGCCGAGCGCGACCGAGTGCTTCGGGTGCACGTCGACGGCGACGGGCCGGCCCAGTTCGGCCGCGACCAGTTCGGAGACGAGCGGGATGCGCGACGACCCGCCGACGAGGAGTACCGACTTGAGGTCGGCGGGCGTGACGCCGGCCGACTCGATGGCGCGGACGAGCACGTTGATCGTCTCGCGGATCGGCGGTCGGATCATCGTCTCGAACTCGGAGCGCGTCAGGCGCAGGTCGACACCGCCCGCCGCGAGCGGGACGTGGATGGTCGTGTCCGTGTCGGTCGAGAGCCCTTCTTTGGCGCGCATGCACTCGTGCCGCAGCCGTGATTGCACCGCGCGCGTCGTCTCGTCGTCACCTTCGAGTTCGCGGGCGCGGTCGCCGAGCGAGCGCCGGACGTACTCGATGATCGCGTCGTCGAAGTCGATGCCGCCGAGCCGCTCGATACCTTCGGGCCGGCCCAGCACGGCGAAGCCGTCTTCGGTGCGCCGCAGGACCGCCGCGTCGAACGTGCCGCCGCCGAGGTCGTACACGGCGATCGTGTCGCCGACCTGAATGCGTTCTGTCGTCGCGTAGTGCACCGCCGCCGCGACCGGCTCGGTGATGAAGACCGCGTTCCCGACGCCGGCCAGGCTCACGGCCTGGCGCATCAGGTCGACCTTGTACTCGCCCCAGTTCGCGGGGTGGGCGACCGCAATCGCGGCCGGTGTCGCACCTTCGCGTTCGGCGACGGTGTCGATCACCCATCGCAGCAGCTGTGCCGAGAGCCGCTCGGCCGAGTACGGGCTCGGGCCGAGCACGATCGGTGTGGTGTCGCCGACCCGCCGCTTGAACTCGCGGGCCAGGCGCGTGGGTTCGCCGATGCCGCGGCGCTCGGCGGCTTCTCCGACGAGGATCGACTCGTCGTCGCGGAGGAACACGAGCGACGGGATCGCGGCGGCCCGGTTGCCGAGTGTCACGATCTCGGCCCGGCCGTTGCGGACGATCGCGGCCGCGGTGTAGGTGGTGCCGAGGTCGATGCCCAAGCTCGTCGTGCCGGCACTGTCAGCCACGGCTGCCGATCCTACTGACGCACGGGCTCCCCGAGCGCGGGTGGTAGACATCACCGCCTACGTACGACCTCGGGATCGACCTCGGAACGACATATACGTGCGCCGCGCTCGTGCGCGACGGGCGGGTCGAGGTCTGCCAACTCGGCTCGTCGTCGGCGCTCGTGCCGTCGATCGTCTCGATCCGTGACGACGGCATCGCGCTTGTCGGCGAAGCAGCCGAGCGCCGGGTGGTCACCGACCCGACCCGCACCGTGCGCGAGTTCAAGCGCCGTATCGGTGACGACGCGCCGTACATCATCGGCGGGACGCCGTACACGGCCGATCAGCTCGCGGGGTTCGTGCTCTCCGACATCGTCACCCGCATCACCGATCAGGAGGGCGCCGCCCCCCGCCGGGTCGCGCTGACCCACCCGGCCGAGTACGGCAGCCACAAACTCGACCGGTTGCGGGCCGCGGCCGCGCAGGCGGGCATCAACGCGCCGCTGCTCGTCGCCGAACCGGTCGCGGCCGCGCTCGCGTACATGGAACGGGCGCAGGTTCCGGTCGGCGGGCACGTCCTCGTCTACGACTTCGGCGGCGGCACGTTCGACGCGGCGATGGTGCGCCGCGACGCCGACGGCCCCACGCTGGTCGGGTCGGCGGCCGGTCTCGAACGCCTCGGTGGTGTCGACCTTGACGCGGCGGTGTTCAACCACGTCGACCAGACCCTCGGCGGCCAGATCGGCGCGCTCGACTCGAACGCGACCGAGACCCGCGCCGCGATCGCGCGACTGCGCGACGAATCACGCGCGGCCAAGGAAGCGCTGTCCGCCGATACCGAGACCGACATTCCGGTGTTGCTCCCCGGCGCTCCACCCACCGTTCGTCTCACGCGGCCGGAGTTCGAGGCGATGGCCGCGAGCCGCATCGACGAGACGCTTCCGGTGCTCGACCGCGTCGTCGACAGCGCCGGCCTCGTGTGGGCCGACGTCGCGAGTGTGTTGCTCGTCGGCGGGTCGTCACGCATTCCGCTCGTCGCGCAGCGCGTGGCATCGCACTCGGGTCGCCCGGTCGCCACCGACACCGACCCGAAGGCGTCGGTTGCGACGGGTGCGGCCCTCATCGCGGCCCGTTCCGGTGGTGGCGGCGCATTCGCCGCCGCTCCACCCGCGACCGCGGCCGCCGCTATGGCCGCGGATTCCACCGAGGAGACCGAAGCCCTCACCGCCGAGGTGGTCGTCGCCGACACGGGCGACGAACCGCCGCACGACAACCGGCGCCGAGTCCTGCTCATCTTGATCGGTGTCGCGCTCGCCGCCATCGCCGCGGCCGCGTTCTTCATCTTCGCCTCCGGCGGAGACGACGACCCCGAGATCGCGGCGACCGACTCGTCGTCGACGACGTCGAGTTCGAGCTCGAGTTCGACGACGAGCACCAGCGTCGCGTCCACGACGTCGACGTCAAGTGGTGGCGTCGTCGTACCCCCAACCCGTCCGCCCACGACGCGCCCGCCGACGACCCAGCCGCAGACGACCACGACGCCCGCGCCGACCACGACGACGACGCGCCCGCCCAGTAACCCGTTCGTGACGAGCATCACTCCCGACACGACGCTCACGTGCGTCGAGGCGAACGCATTCGGCAATCAGTTCGAGATCGAGTGGACGACCGAAGACGCCGAATCGGTGCGCGTCGCAATCGACGGGTTCGGCACGTTCCAGGACGGCCTACCGCCGAACGGCAGCATCGACATCCCGGCCACGTGCGGCGACGTGCAGATCGTACGCGTCACCGCGATCGGTTTCGACGGCAACGAGTCCGGTGCCGAGATCACCCAGTTGACCATCGGCCCGCCCTAGCCCAACGATCGCTAGGCGGTGAAGTCGGTGTCGCCCGTCGTCGAGGGGTCGGGTTCGGCGGGTTGGTCGTCGAGCATGAGGGAGTCGGTCGACGAGTCGATGGTGGCGAGCGTGTCCTCGAACGACGTGTCGTCCACCGCGGCGGTCGGGACCGGTTCGGCATCCGGCGCGACAACGGGCGCGGTGATGTCGGACTGGTCGGGCGTGTCGGCGCCGGGAAGCGCTTCTTCGAGCGACTTGCGTTCGTCGGGCGTGAGCGTCGTGAGGTCGCGCCCGGGGACCTCGACGGTGAGGTCCTCGGTGCCGGTGACGATCACGGTTGTCGCCACTCCGAGGCCGAGCGCGTCGGTGACCGGGTCGGACACTTCGTCGACGGAGTCGGCTTGTTTCATCAGGGCGTTGCCGGCTGCCTCCTGCTCGTCTGAGCGGACGGCCGCGCGCTGCGCTTCCTCGCGCAGGTTCGCGGCGATGTCCCGATACTCCCTTGCATTCTCCTGCTCGCCGGTGATCGTCATCTCGGCGACCTTGACGCGGTCGTTCAGCGAGTTGACCTGCGACGTCCACGAACTCTCCTGCATCAGCAGGTCGTTGGCGCGCTCGCTCGACAGCCGGGCTCCTTCGGTGTCGCCGGCTTTCGAGAGTTGCTCGTACTGCGCCTGTTCTTCCTGGTATTCCTTCGCCAGGCGCGACTGCTGATCCTCGGCGGTCGTGACGCGTTCGCGGAGCGACGAGATGCGAGTCTCCTCCGACGCGATGTTCGCGAGGGCCGCGGCAGCTCGCGCGTCGGCGTCCAACGCGAGATCGCGTTTTACCTCGGCGAGGTCGTCGAGTTGTGTCGCGTCCTTCAACTTCTGCTGGCCGGCCGCCTGCATCGACGCTTCGGCTGCCTCTCGCTGCTGGACCCACTTGCGGATCGTCGCCTCGTCGGAACCGGCCGGTGGCGCGGGCGGTAGCTCGAGGACCTTGACTTCGTTCAAGAGCGACGGACCGCCGAGGGCCATCTTCGGCATCTCCGCCTCGATCGCCGCGTTCGACTTGGTCCAGATCTCGGCGCTCTCGTTCTGGATCGCGTCGGCCTGTTCCTTCGTGATCGCAATCGCGTCACCCGCTCGCGCTGCGTTCGCGTCGAGCTGTTCGGCGTTGCCCTTCAGCTCCGCGGCTTCGTCCTTCAGCGCGTTCGACTTGACGAAGTGTTCGTGTGCTTCCTTCTGCGCGACTTCGGCGGCCGGGCCCTTGAGTTGCGACGCCTCGAGCTTCGCCATGCGGTACTCCACGAACTCGTGGTCGGCCTCGGTCATCTTGGCTTGCGCGTCGAGGCGGGCCTTGTCGGCGTCGGCCTCCATCTTCCCCTTGCGTTCCTCGCCCCGCTTGGCCTGGCCGTACAGCTCGTCGGCTTGCTGGTGCAGGTCGTGGGCCTGCTTGCGGAGATCGATCGCGTTCCCAATCACCTCCTGCGTCGTGGTCGTGGGGTCGGCTTCCGGTTTCGGGACGGGCGGCGCGACGGGCGGCGTCGGTGTCGATGCCGGCGCGGGTGTGGTCACGACGTCGACCGGGTCCATGTGCTCGAGTCGTTGATCGACAAACGCGCGCACGTCGACGTCGTCGGTCCTGTTGGTCGCGAACTCGGGAACGAGCGCGGCGTGCGTGAAGTCGGACGCCTCGGCCGGGCTGATGGCGATCTGCTTGCCCGACGCGTCGATGACCTGGCCGTTCCCGAGGCTGATCATCACCTGGCGTTCGTTCGGGATGCCGGTGAGCGGGTCGGACGAGAACTTGAAGAGGAGCGCGCCCGGCGTCTGGAGCGCGGTCTCCGTTTCCATCGTGAGGCCCTGTGACTGCAGTTCCTTGTACTGCTTCCAGCTTCCGTCGCCGATCGTGACGCCGGCCTGGTGCGCGGCCCACTCGACCAACTCGCTCGAGTCCCACGTCTTCGAGTCGGTCGCGTCGGCCGCGACCTCGGTGCCGTACTTCACCTTGTCGCCGACCTGATCGAGCAGGTGGTCGAGGAAGATTGCCGCGGGGTGTGCCATTGCGGTGCTCCTATGCGTCGAGTTCGCCCGAAGGCGCGTCAATCGGCGCGCCCTAGGCGGGTTCAGGGTACGGAGTCCGGTCGCCCCCGTCACCGGGGAGTTCCCCGGTTCACGCCTCCTGCACGGAGCCCCCGGCCTCGACGACCCACGACCGGGCCGTCGTCACCGGCGCGCCTTCGACGAGCGCGTCGTCGACGAGGCGGTAGTCGGCCTGCCATTGTGCCGGTGTCACGTCACAGCGCACCCAGCCGCGCTTGGTCGCGTCGGCCCATTTGGCATGCGGGTTCGAGGCCAGCGCGATCGGTACGACCGCGGCCAGCGCCGCGGGCGCGTTCGACGAGATCGACGTGCCGACGAACTCGGTGCCAATGACGGCCGAGGCCGGGTCGTCGAAATCGGCCTTCACGTCACTCACGCCGCTGGAGTGGATGTCGCCGGTGATGACCACCGGATTCGATACGCCGTCAAGCATGGCGAGCACGCGCTGTTGGGCGGCGGGGTAGCCGTCCCACTGGTCGAGGTTGTAGATCGCGCCGTCTCCCTCGCCGAACGCGAGCCGGGAGAACACGATCTGCTGCGCGAGCACGTTCCACGTCGCGTCCGAATCGGAGAGCCCCTCCTCCAGCCAGGCTTCCTGAGCGAGACCGAGCACGGTCAGCGCCGTGTCGTTCGCTTCCGCGCACCGCGGCGCGGGATCAGCCTCGCACGGTTGATCGGTGCGGTACTGGCGGGTGTCGAGCACATGGAAACGGGCGAGATCTCCGAAGTCGACGCGCTGATGGATCGGGAAGTCGGGACCGGTCGGGGCGTCGAGCCGGGTCGGCATGTGTTCCCACCACGCGCGGTACCCCGCCGCCCGTCGCGCGAGGAACTGTTGCGAGTCGGGCGTCGCGCTCGCGAGTTCGGGGGTCGCGCCCTGGTAGTTGTTCTCGACCTCGTGGTCGTCCCATGTCACGAGCCACGGCGCGATCGCGTGCGCGCCGCGCAACAACGGGTCGCTGCGGTAGAGCGCGTACTGGTTGCGGTAGTCGTCGAGCGTCACCACTTCGGCGATCTGATGCGCCCGCACGTTGCCCTCGAGACCCGACTCGTAGATGTAGTCGCCGAGGAACACGACGAGGTCGAGGTCTTCGTCGGCGGCCACGTCGGCCCACGCGGTGTAGTAGCCGTCGCGGTAGTTCTGGCACGACGCGAACCCGAACCGCAGCCGGTCGGGAGTCGTCCCCGGCGCGGGGAAGGTGCGCGTGCGCGCGACGGGAGTCTCCCAGTCGCCGACGGCGAACCGGTACCAGTACGGGCGGTTCTCGTCGAGGCCTTCGACGACGGCGTGCACCGTGTGGCCGACGGCGGCGCCGGTCACGAAGACGGCGTCGGTCACGACGTCGCGCATCGCGTCGTCGGTGGCCACCATGTAGCGGACCGGCACGTCGACCGCGGGCATGCCGCCGCCCGCGAGCGGGTCGAGCGCGAGCCGCGTCCATAGTACGAACCCGTCGGCGGCCGGGTCGCCGGACGCGACCCCGAGGGTGAACGGATCCGACTCGAGCGCCGGTACGGGAAGCGACGACGTGGTCGTTGTCGACGCGGCGCGATCGCGACCGGCGTTGTCGTCGTCATCGCTGCCGCTGCACGCGGCCAGCACGAACCCGGCCGACAAGCCGAGGAACCCGCGCCGCGAAATCGAGTAGCCGTTGTTCATGCGGCTACGACCTCCGGCGCTCCATCGCGGCGCGGCACGCCGACCATGATTGCACCGCGTCTCCGGATCTGCGCCTGGGTCACGTGTAGCCCCCCTCGGGGGGACGCTAGCGCCCGGCCGGTACGGTTGGCCCGTGCTGAAGATGCACTGGTTCCTTCCCACCGGCGGCGACGGGCGCGACGTGTTGCCCGACGCCGACGACCCGCACCGGCGGGCACCCGACCTCGCCTACCTGACCCAGATCGCGACCGCGTGCGACGCGCTCGGCTTCGACGGCATGCTCACGCCGTGCGGCACCGGCTGTGAAGACGCCTGGCTCGCCACCGCGTCACTGATCCCGCTGACGCGGCGGGTGAAGTTCCTCGTCGCGTTCCGCCCCGCGTTGCTCTCGCCCACACTCGCGGCCCAGATGGCGTCGACCTACCAGCGGCTCTCGGGCGGCCGGCTGCTCGTCAACATCGTCACCGGTGCCGAGCCCGCCGAACTCGCCCGCTTCGGCGTGTGGGAGGACAAGGAGACGCGCTACGAACGCACCGGCGAATTCGTCGCGGTCATGCGAGGCGCGTGGAGCGGCGCTCCCTTCGCATACGAGGGCGCCCACTTCCGGGTCGAGGGGGCCACCACTCGGCTGGCGCCCGTGCCGACGCCCCGCATCTACTTCGGCGGCGCATCCGACGCGGCCGAGCGCATCGCCGCCGAACACGTCGACGTGTACCTCGCGTGGGGCGAACCGCCGGCCATGGTCCAGGAGCGCGTGACCCGCATGCGCGGGCTCGCAGCCGAGTACGGGCGCACGCTCGACTTCGGCATCCGGTTCCACGTCATCGCCCGCCCGACCGCCGACGAAGCATGGGCCGCAGCCGACGCGCTACTCGCGCGCATGTCACCCGAAGCGATCGCCGCCGCCCAAGCCGACTTCGCGTCGACGCAATCAGTCGGCCAGGCGCGCATGGCGGCACTGCACGGCGGCGACCAGTCGCGCCTCGTCGTGTACCCGAACGTGTGGGCCGGGATCGGCCTCGTGCGCGGTGGCGTCGGGACCGCGCTCGTCGGTTCCTACGACGAAGTCGCCGACCGCATCGCCGAGTACGCGGCCATCGGTTTCGACGAGTTCATCTTCTCCGGCTACCCGCACCTCGAAGAGGCGTACTGGTTCGGCGAAGGCGTCATGCCCGGGTTGCGCTCGCGCGGCCTGATCCCCGAAATCGAAGGCCCGACCGCACCTGTGTTTTCGTTTCGATGAGTTGCGGATGACGCGCGCGGGGCTGCTGGTCGTCGGTCACGTCGACGCCAAGAGCGTGCACATCGCGGGCGACTATCCCGAACTGTTCGCGAACCTTCTCGCACCGGTCGGCATCGAGGTCGTGCCCTACGCGGTCGACGAAGGTCAGTTCCCCGACTCGCTCGACGAGTGCGACGGCTGGATCTCGTCACCGAGCCGGCTCTCGGTGTACGACGACGTCGCGTGGATCGCCGACGTCGAAGCGCTGATGCTCGACGCGATCGCAACCGAGCGGCCGTTCGTCGGGATCTGCTTCGGGCACCAACTCCTCGCCCAGGCACTCGGTGGGCGCGTCGAACGGGCGAGCAGCGGTTGGGGGGTCGGCGTCCAGACCTACGACGTCGTCGAGCAGCTCGACTGCATGCAGCCGGCGCTGCCTGCGATGGCGCTCATCGCAAGCCATCAGGACCAAGTCGTGGCGGTACCGGACGGCGTACGCGTCATCGCGACCGCGCCGTATTGCCCGGTCGCGGGGATGGCCGTGGGGGAGCGGTGCTGGACGCTCCAGGGCCATCCCGAGTTCGTTCCCGAACTGGCCGACCACCTGCTGGAAGGGCGGGTCGAGCTCATCGGTGCGGAGAAGGTCGCGACCGCGCGTGCAACGCTGGACCGACCGACCGATCGCCGCACCGTCGCGCGTTGGATCGCCGAAACCCTCGGATTGCGGGCCTGACGCGAGGTACGGTCTCTCGGACCGGCGAAAGGAGCAGCCATGCCCGCCAAGGTGCCCGAAAAGAAGGGCAACAAGAAGCAAGGCAAGTCGCTCAAGGAGAAACGGGCCGCCAAGGAAGCGAAGAAGTCGGAGCGCAAGGGCTACAACTAGTGCGCACCCGGTGACCACACGGTGACCAGCCGGTACCAGATCGACTACGAAGAGTCGTTCAGCATCGACGCGCCCTGCGCCGAGGTCTGGTCAACCCTCTCCAACACCGCGGCCTTCCCCGAGTGGTGGCGTTGGCTGCGTGAGTTCACCGTCGAAGGCGACGGGCTCGTGCGCGGCGCGGTGCTCCACGGTCTGGTCGTTGCCCCGATTCCGTACCAGATGCGCGTCGACGTCGTCGTCGACGAGTGCGACGCGCCACGCCACATCGAGGCGACGGTGCACGGCGATCTCGAAGGCCACGCGAGCCTGACCCTCGAACCCGTAAGCGGCGAGCCCGAAGCCGGCGAACCGGGCGCGGGCCGGAGCCGGGTCACGGCCCGTTGGACGGTAGAAATGATGCAGCGCCCGATGCGGCTCGCCGCCCTGGTCGCGGCCCCCGTGCTGCGATTCGGCCACGACCACGTGGTGCAGGCGACGGTCGCCGAGTTCCGGCGACGCGTCGCGGTCTCCTGACGGGAGTAACGTGCGGATTGACTCGTTCGCGCACCTGCGGACTGGCCCAGTCCCGCCGATCAGAACCGCGTGAACGCATTGGCTGTCGAAATCCTGGAAGTACCGCGATCGGGCCGCGTCAACCTCGTCGCCACCCGGTTCCTCACCGGTCTCCTCGTGATCGGACCCGCAATCGCATTCGCGATTGCCATTCCCCTCCTCTGGGGCCGCGCCGTACACACCCGCGACATCGTGCTCTTTGTCGGGTTCTACGTGTTCACCGGCTTCGGTGTCACGGTCGGCTACCACCGGCTTTTCACGCACAAGAGCTTCAAGGCCAACCGCGTGCTGAAGATCGTGCTCGCGAGCGCGGGCTCGATGGCGCTCGAAGGTTCGCTGTCGGGCTGGGTCGCGGCGCATCGCCGCCACCACGTATTCAGCGACAAGGAAGGCGACCCGCACTCGCCCCACCGGTTCGGCGCGGGCACGCTCGGTCTCATGCGCGGGTTCTTCCACGCGCACGTCGGCTGGTTGTTCGTCGCCGACAACACCTCGGCCGAACGCTACGCCGCCGACCTCCTGCGCGACCCCGACACGCGCATCATCAGCCGGCTGTTCCCGCTCTTCGCGGTCGCGTCGCTCGCGGCGCCGTTCTTCCTCGGGTGGGGGCTCTCGGGAACGCTGGGCGGCGCGCTCACCGCGCTGCTGTGGGCCGGGCTCGCCCGTATGGTGCTGCTCCACCACGTGACGTGGAGCATCAACTCTGTGTGCCACATGTTCGGACGCCGGCCCGCGGGGACCGACGACCACAGCACGAACTTCGCGCCGATGGCATTGATCTCGTTCGGTGAGTCGTGGCACAACTACCACCACGCCCACCCGAACTCGGCTCGCCATGGTGCGCTTCCCGGTCAGCGCGACGCGTCGGCCGCGCTCATCCGGCTCTTCGAACGGGCCGGATGGGCCACCGACGTACGGTGGCCCGCCGAGCCCGCGGAGCTCGCCGAAGTCGCCTAGACCAAACGGGTGTCGAGCTCGCGCACCCGGTGCGCGAGCGACTCGAGCAACTTGCGCGCGAACGCCGGTGCATCGCCGATGAGCCGCCCGACGCTGGCGCGCGAAATTGCGACGCACGC
>JANNHK010000247.1:0-1646 GCA_031404355.1 Actinomycetes bacterium | reverse complement strand
CAAACCATCTCGTCGCGCGTCAACAACCAGGCCAAGGCCATAGCATCGCCACGAGACCCCTCGTAAAACGCGGCAAAATCACCCGTCGGCACACCCGCATCGACAGACAAATCACCTCTCACACCCACAACGATGCCGTGACCCGGCAATCTGTTGCGAGAAACCACCACACATCACACCTCGTGCACCGAGTGACTCGCGCACAGATCTGCCGGAGCGGGCGCTTGCCCGAACCCGGCGCACCCGCCCATATCGACGGTCTGCACAGCCGGCGATCGGGGATATCTCCGCCGGGGACGTGGGCGCTCGACATCTGGATCGGATCGCCCGACGACCGAGGTCGCGGACTCGGCGCGGAGGTGATGAAGCTGGCGTTGGGCCGAGTCTTCGACCAGCAGGGCGCTGAGATGTTGGTGATCGATCCCGCCGTCAACAACCGTCGGGCGATTGCGTTCTACGAGAAGCTCGGCTTCGAGCGCGTCGGGGTATGCGAGTTCGGCGACGATGAGTGCTTGGTGATGCGCCTTTTGCGGAGTTCGACCGACTGACCGTCCGACCCGAGAGCGCTCGAGTTCACTCGCGACTCACCGGCGTTCTGGGGCACCTGGCAACGCGACGCTGGTCGTGTCGGTGGGGTAGGCGCCGCATGGCGGCGGCGCGGATCAGAACAACTGAGGATCGGTCGCTACTGGAGGATTCGCGGCGCTCGCACGCCAAAGCGAACGATGCTGTGCCGGCCGACCGGGCGTTGACCGCGTTGCTCGCTCGAGACCGGGCCGAGGAATGGGCTGCGGTAGCCACAACCGCATGCGACGAACGCCCGCACGACGAACCGACCGAGTGGAGCGCTCGGCAGTCACCACGTAGGGCGCCCGGAGATGACCGACCATTCCCTATCGCCGGCAACGGCGCATGGCGACGGATCGTCACTGCCTCGATACGGATCGCCCGCTCACGTTGCGACGTTCACCCTGAGCCGACGGTATGGGAAAGCGTGAGCTCCTCAGTGTGGCTCGTCGCTCACGAGCACCCGACAGACCATCTGTCGTACCGGGCGATCGAGGGTTCTCGGCGCCCGCAAGGAGTTACAGCGGCTGGTCGCGCAGGACGTGAAAGAGTGGGTCTCGCTCCGCCGTCCGTGGTCGGTTTCGGCTCGGCCGCCCGCCGCCAGGACACGACGGCAGCGACATCGACCGCCGGTGATGCGTGGCGGGGGACGCCGTCAGAGGCCGATATGCCCCCTGTAGAAGAACTCGGGAGGTGCGTCCTTGAAGTGGATGATTCCGGTCGCATCAGCAAAGACGCCGGTGCCGCCCACGATCGGGTGCTGACAGCGACCGTGGATCTCCGTGAAGTCCGACGCAAACTTGGACTCGAACTTGTATGTGGTGGTGAACGTGCCTGCCTCTCCGTCCAGTGTTCCGACGAACAGTTCTTCTCCGGTCTCGATGTACACACCGCTGGGAGTCGACTTCGCCGTGAGGACCTTCGTGTACCAACATCCTTCGAGGTTGCCGGAGATCACCAGGGCCGGGTAACTGTCGAAGCCGGACGGAGCGGTGGGACAGGCTGGAGCGTTTGGATCCTCGTAGAAGCCTGAGCCCCTTACCTGCTGGTTGTCTTGGGCTGCGGCGGTCGGCGTGGCG
>JANNHK010000246.1:0-1764 GCA_031404355.1 Actinomycetes bacterium | reverse complement strand
GCGGCGGCGACCCGGATCGGGACATCGGTCGCGAATGACCGTTTCAGACCCTCGAAGTCGTCGCGGCGGAGCGGCACGATGGTCAAGCGCGGGTGCAATACGACCCGACCGGTCCGGTCGGGCCCGGGCGCGAACCGAGCGTGTAGTGCCGAGGCGTCTTCCAAGTGCGCGCCGTCCCTCCTCACGGGAATTACATCGGCAGGCCGGCCCCCGTACGTAGGGTCGGCACGCGACCCCGGAGTCCTTGAATCTGGGGCTTGGGATTTCGGGACGGCCGGGGACGGGGCTCCGGATGGCCCGATGTGACCTGGTCATGCGGGGTGCCTCCCGGGCCGAGGTGCGTGGCAGCCGGCCTCGCTACGGTGCGGCCGGTGCCGAGCGACTACACCCGCAACCAGCCCGACTTCTTCGCGGTGGGCCCGGCGAGCGCGCCTGCTGCGCTCGACATGGGCGCGGGCGTGTGGTGCTCGCCGGGCATGTCGAGTGCATACCTCGTCGTTTCCGACGACGCTCGCATGGTCGTGAACACGGGCATGTGGTTCGAGGCCCGAACCCACAAGCGCAACTTCGACGTGGTGAGCACCGCGCCGACGCAGTGCATCGTGCTCACCCAGAGCCACACCGACCACATCGGCGGCGTCGACACGTTCCGCGAAGTTTGGCCGGGGGGCGGCACCGAGCTGATCGCGCAGGCGAACAACGCCACGTGCCAGGCCGACGACCAACGCATCCACGGGTTCCGCATCCACCGGTCGCTCCCGTTCTTCGCGACCGTGATGGGCCAGCCCGGCTACGTGCGCGGCGACGAGGCCGAGATCCCACCGCCCGCCAAGGTCGCGGTCCCCGACCTGACGTTCGACGACACGTTCGCGTTCGACCTCGGCGGTCGGATGGTCCAGCTCATCAGTGTGCCGGGTGGTGAGACCACCGACTCGCTCGTCGTGTGGCTTCCCGACGACCGGGTCGCGCTCGTCGGCAACATGTTCTCCGCGCTGTTCGGCCACTTCCCCAACCTGGTGACCGTCCGGGGCGACAAGCTGCGTTCGGCGCTTGCGTTCGTCGAGTCCGTGCAACGGGTCATCGACCTCGAACCCGAGGTATTGCTACTCGGGCATCACGGTCCGGTGCGCGGCGCGGCGCTGGTGCGGTCGGAGTGCGAGCGCATCCGTGATGCCGTCCAGTACGTGCACGACGCGACCGTCGAAGCGATGAACCGCGGCGACGACGTGTGGACCGCCATGCGTACGATCGCGCTGCCCGAGCCGCTGACGTTGGGCGAGGCGTACGGCCGGGTCGACTGGAGCGTGCGCGCGATCTGGGAGGCGTACGCGGGTTGGTTCCACCAGCACTCCACCCTCGAGCTGTACGGCGTACGCCCGGAACGCGGGTGGGCCGAGGTCGTCGCGCTCGCCGGTGGGCCCGACGCCGTGGCCGCCCGGGCGACCGAACTGGTCGCGACCGACGCGCTCAGTGCGGTGCGGCTGTGCGAGATGGCGCTGGCGGCCGCCCCCGGCCACACGGACGCGCTGCATACATATGTCTCCGCGCACGAGCGGCTCCTCGCCGACCACGGCCGCGAGAACTTCTGGCTCACGAAGTGGCTCGAAGGCGAGATCACCGCCGGCACCAACCGGTTGAACCGGCAGCGACCGTCGTGAGTTCAACGGAACATCCTCTCGTAGTGTGGATAATTCTCTGAACAATAAAGCATCTTGATAATTTGCTTGAAGATTTTCTAAGAGAGTTGTTGCGCGTCCTAAACTC
>JANNHK010000245.1:0-2675 GCA_031404355.1 Actinomycetes bacterium | reverse complement strand
CTCCTCGACCTGCAGGCCGAGCCCGAAGGCAGCGACGCCGATCCCGAACCGCCGTCCGTCGCGACCGCACGCACCGGTGCCGCGCACGTACTGCACGACTCGCTCACCGACGCGGCGGCGCGCGGCGGCGGTCGAGTCGCGCGCGGCGCGCTCTCCGGCGCCGGCGACATCCTGGTGCACCCGACGCAGGTTCCCGGTCGCGCGGCCGACGCGGCCCGGTTCGTTTCGTCGCTGCGCCGCCAGGCTCTGGTGGCCAACCGCGCCCGTTCCGACGTGATGCGCAACCGCACGCTACGGCGCCACTTCGAAGTGCACACGCTGTCGCTCCCGGCGATGCGCGCCGCGGCGAGCGCACTCGGCGGCAGCGTCAACGACCTCTACGTCACCGGCCTCGCCGCCGCGCTCGGTCGCTACCACGCCCGCTACGACAGCGACGTCTCGCAACTGCGCCTGGCGATGCCCATCAGTACCCGTGGTCGCGGCGACGCGAGCGCCAACCGGTTCGTGCCGTCGCGTGTGCTCATTCCGATCCACCCTGCCGACGATCCGCGCGCACTTCTCGTCGAAGTGCGCGAGCGCTTGGCCGCCACGAAGAACGAATCCGCGCTCCCCGCGATCGACGGGCTCTCGGGACTCGTGTCGGGGCTCCCGACCTCGATGCTCGTGCGCTTCACGCGCAGCCAGACCCGCACGATCGACTTCACCGCGTCGAACCTGCGCGGCAGCCCGATCCCGTTATACCTCGCCGGGTCGCGCATCGTCGCCAACTACCCGTTCGGCCCACGCACCGGCACCACGATGAACGTCACGATGCTCGGCTACTGCGACGAGCTCCACCTCGGCATCAACGTCGACCCCGCCGCCATCACCGACATCGAAGCACTCCTCGACGACATCGGTTCAGCGTTCGCGGACTTGCTTGACGGTTCTACTTGAGCGCGTGGGGGCCGTCGGCGGCGACGACTTCGCACCATTCGTCGAAGAGCGGGTCGAGCCACGATTCGTGGTCGCATTCGGCGGCGTCGTCGACGACGTAGAGGTGCGTTGTCGGGGCGTCGTCGGCAAAGTCGATGAGCTCGCGGCTGCGGTCGACGAGGCACGAAGCGTCGAGGAGGTCGACGAACGCGACGGCGGCGACGACTCGGGAACGGCAGTCGGGACACGCGGAAACGGTTGCCCCTTCGAGGCCGCCGGTGAGCGCGAACAGTGCGTTCGCCTCGGGCGCGTCGAGCACGACTTCGGCACCCTCTTCGTCGACGAACGTCAACCCCGGGGCCACGTCCTGACGGTACCCTCCGCCGGCATGCGGGCTGTCACGGTCGTCCAGGGTCACCTCCAGGTACTCGACCACCCGGACCCTTCCCCTGAGGGGGACCAGGTGCTCATTCGGGTCCACGGCGCCGGGCTCAACCGGGCCGACCTACTCCAGCGGGCGGGGCGCTACCCGGCCCCGCCCGGGGCCCCGGCCGATATCCCGGGTTTGGAGTTCGCGGGGGTGGTCGAGGGCGTCGGCGCCGAGGCCTCCGGGGTCCGAATTGGCGACCCGGTGTTCGGAATTACCGGGGGCGGGGCCCAGGCCGAGTACCTGCTCGTCCCGGCCGGGCACTGCGCTCCAGTCCCGCCGGGACTCGACCTCGTCGCGATGGGCGGCGTTCCGGAAGCGTGCATCACGGCGCACGACGCGATGGTGACGCAGGCGGGCGGCGGCGCGGGCGATTGGGTGCTGATCCACGCGGTCGGCAGCGGTGTCGGCACTGCGGGTTTGCAACTCGCGAAGGCGCTCGGCGCAAGCGTGGTCGGCACCGCGCGCACCGCCGAGAAGCTCGACCGGTGCGTCGCGCTCGGGCTCGACCACGGCATCGTCCCGGCGTTGCGTTCCGACGGCACGCTCGACGTCGATGCGCTGGCATTCGCGGTGATCGAAGCGACCGGCGCGGGCGCCGACGTGACCCTCGACCTCGTCGGCGGCGCGTACGTCGAGGCGAGCATCGGCGCGGCCGCGGTGCTGGGCCGCATCGTGCTCATCGGTGCGCTCGGCGGCGGGTCGGCGAACCTCTCGGTGATGGGCGTGATGGGCAAACGGCTGCGGATCTTCGGCACCGTGTTGCGGGCGCGCGACAAGGCCGAGAAAGCCGCGGCTACCGACGCATTCGCGCGCGACGTCGTGCCGCTCCTGGCGTCGGGCGCGGTCGCGCCCGTCGTCGACGCGGTATTCCCGCTCTCCGATGCGGAAGCGGCCTACGACCTGCTCGCGTCCGACACGACGTTCGGAAAGGTCATCCTGGACTGCCGAGGGTGACCACGAGGGCGGTGCCGTCGACGGTTGCGTCGACTGCCGTTTCCGCCGACACGCCGGCGACCCAGGTCATGACGGCTTCGAAGTCGCCCGTCTTCTCGAGTTCCTGCACGTAGACCTGACCGCCGGTCAGGAACTCGTTGGGGCCCGTGTACGACTCGACGCTCGTTTCGAAGTTGAAGGTGTACGCGGGCTCGAACCGGACGACGAGGTACGCGGCGCCCGCGATCTCGACCGGGTCGCCCGACCCGTCGGCCACGATCGGTCCGGGTTGATAGTCGATCGAGTACCCCGGGACGGCAGTGGTGAACTCGAAGCGGATGATGTCGGCACACTCGGCGACGTCGATCACCACTTCGGCGAGCAAGCCGGCCGTCGA
>JANNHK010000244.1:0-3039 GCA_031404355.1 Actinomycetes bacterium | reverse complement strand
GTCGCTGACGAGCATGCGGTAGCTCGTCGAGTTGCACAGCGCGTTGACCGCAGCCTCCTCCCACGTAAGGTGCTTCGGCTTCGGCATCAGCTGGTTGGCCTTCACTACCGAGATGTCGGCCAGCGAACCGAAGTTCGTCTCGTACCCCCAGATGCGCTGGTTCGCGGCCATCATCGAGTCGTCGTGAGCGGACGGGTCCTGGTCGTCGACGTGCAGGCAGTGCGCGGTGACTTCGTCGCCGGGTTTCCAGTTCCGCACCGCGGAGCCGACCCGCAGGACCACGCCCGCCGCGTCGGAGCCCATCACGTGGAACGGCTGGTCGTGGCGCTTGCCCCACACCGACTCGCGACCGAGGCGCTGGAGGAACCCGAACGTCGACACCGGCTCGAAGATCGACGTCCACACCGTGTTGAAGTTGATCGACGACGCCATGACCGCGACGTACGCCTCGTCCGGTGCCAGTTCGGGGAGCGGAAAGTCCTCGACGTGGGTCGACTTGCGCGGATCCTTCTCCTCGGACGGGATGCCGGCGAACATCTCCTGCTCATCCGCCTTGACGAGCGCGCCCCGCACGCTCTCGGGCAGCGCCAGCGCGCCGATCTCGTCGCCGCGGACGCCGGCGAGGATGGCGGAACGGATTGCATCGATCTCGGCCATTACATGGCTCCCTCGTACTCGTCGTCGCGGCCTGCGGCGTGCGGGGCCTCGCACTGCGTCCGCACGATCACATGACTCCCTCGTACTCGTCGTCGCGGCCTGCGGCGTGCGGGGCCTCGCACTGCGTCCGCACGGTGCAAGCCAACCTACCGGGCAGTAGCGGCGCCGAACCACCCGTACATACACTGACGCTTTCCGCTGTTCGACTCCGTGTACGAGCGAGTATTTTCGAGGAGGCCCAATGCCTGGATCCGTGATCGTCGGATCGGCCCGCACACCGATCGGCAAGCTCTCCGGCGCGCTGGCCGGCTTCAGCGCGATGGAACTGGGCGGCTTCGCGATCAAGGCCGCGCTCGAGCGCGCCGGCATCGGACCCGAGCAGGTCGACTACGTGCTCATGGGCCAGGTGCTCCAGGCCGGTTCCGGACAGATCACGGCCCGCCAGGCCGCCGCGAACGCCGGTATCCCGATGACGGTTCCGGCGATGACCGTCAACAAGGTGTGCCTGTCGGGCATCAATGCGATCTACCTCGCCGACCAGATGATCGCGGCGGGCGACGCCGAAGTCGTCGTCGCCGGCGGCATGGAGTCGATGACGCAGTCGCCGTACCTGCTGCCGGGAGCGCGTTCGGGTTACCGCATGGGCAACAACGAAGTCGTCGACTCGCTCGTAAACGACGGACTGTGGTGCGCGTTCGACGCGGTCCACATGGGCAGCGGCACCGAGAACTATGTCGGTCAAGTGGGCGGCATCACGCGCGAACTGCAGGACGAAGCCGCGGCCAAGAGCCACGAGCGCGCGGCGGCCGCTCAAAAAGAAGGGCGCTTCGCCGCCGAGATCGCGCCGGTCGCGATCCCGCAGCGCAAGGGCGACCCCGTGATCGTCGACACCGACGAGGGCGTGCGGCCGGGGACGACCGGCGAGTCGCTCGGCGGCCTTCGTCCCGCGTTCTCCAAGGACGGCACCATCACCGCCGGCAACGCGTCGCAGATCTCCGACGGCGGCGCGGCCGTGATCATGACGAGCAAGGCCAAGGCCGAGGAACTCGGCGTCACCCCGCTCGCCGAACTCGTGAGCTACGGCATGGTGGCCGGACCCGACCCCTCGCTGCTCACGCAGCCGTCGCGTTCGATCAAGCGGGCGCTCGAGGTCGTCGACATGACCGTCAAGGACATCGACCTCTTCGAACTCAACGAGGCGTTCGCGGCCGTCGGTATCGCGTCGATGCGCGACCTCTCGATCAGCGACGACGTCGTCAACGTCAACGGCGGCGCCATCGCGCTCGGGCACCCGATCGGCATGTCGGGCGCGCGTGTCGTGCTGACGCTCATCAACGAGCTGCGGCGGCGGGGCGGCGGCACGGGTGCCGCGGCACTCTGCGGTGGTGGCGGCCAGGGCGACGCGGCCATCGTCCGCACGCTGTAGCGCACGAGAGAACGCACTGGGGTATCCCCGACAACTACTAGGGTTCCGGGGCGATGATGCCGGAGCTTCGACCGCGTGGCATCGGCGAAATCCTCGACACCGGCGTCGCGCTGTACCGAGAGCGCTTCGGGCCACTGATCAAGATCACGCTGGCTGTCGTCATCCCGCTCGAGATCCTGTCGGCTCTCGTACAACTCTCGGCCCAACCAGACGAGTACACGGTCGGCCTCACCGGCACGCAACCGGTGTACGACGAGGGCGAGTTCCTACTCCAGATTGCGGCGCTGTTCGTGATCTTCGGCGTCCAGATCATGGGCACGGCGTTCGTGACCGCCGCTGCGACTCGCATCAGCGCCGACGCGTACGTCGGCAATGCCGAGGACCCCGGCACCGCAGTCCGCAACGTGGGCCGGCGCTTCTTCGCGCTCGTCGGCCTCTCGATCGTCGTCACGCTCGGCGTGCTCGTCGGCTTCATGTTGTGCATCCTCCCCGGGTTCGTACTCATTGCGTTGTGGTCGGTCGCGGTCCCGGTACTCGTTCTCGAAGGGACCGGTATAGGGCCGGCACTCAGCCGCTCGTGGAAACTCACGACGGCGTACTTCTGGATCACGCTCGGCGCGTATTGGACCGTGCAACTCTTGTCGGCCGCGCTGACAACGGGAATCGCCGCGCTGCTGGGGTTCTTCCTCGCGACGAGTGACAGTTCGACCGGCGCGGTCATCACGCAGTCCGTCGCCAACGCGGTGTCGGCAGTCATCACCACACCGCTCATCGCAACCGTGCTCGTCGCGCTCTACTTCGACCTGCGCATCCGCTCCGAGGGCTTCGACGTGCAGATGATGCTGATGCGTCTCGACGGTCGCCGGACTGATGCACCCGGCGACCGGTGATCACGGCCGTCGATCCTGACGAGGCTCGCGCCGAGGCCCAGGACATCCTCGGCGACCGCCGGTTCC
>JANNHK010000243.1:0-4104 GCA_031404355.1 Actinomycetes bacterium | reverse complement strand
CTCAGGTGGCAATGTCCGATTCGGTGCGGGAGGCACTCGTTTGGAGAAGCTGATCTATCTCGTCTGGGACCGACCGAGCCGCGACCCGGCCGCCATGCGGTCGACGTTCCTCGCCGACATCGCGCCGCGCCTGCTCGCGCTGCACCCGCACGGGCTGCAGATCGATATCGACGACGACCAGGCCCAGGTGGCGTCGATGGTGCCGGTGCCGGGCGACGAGTTGCCCGTGCGCGCCTGCGTGTCGTTGTGGCTGGACGCGCACGACACACGCGCCGACGTCGAGGCCATCCTCGCCGACGTCGGCGAACGGCGGGCCGGCTATCTCGTGACCGAGTCGATGTACTGCGACTACGGCGACAACGAGCACGCCCCGGCGCGCAGCTGGCCTGACGGTCAGCGCTCCCCCGGGATCCTGACGTTGACCGTGTTCGACAAGCCCGCCGGCGTCGACGACGAGACGTTCTACGGCCACTGGTACGGGCACCAGTCGCCGATGTCGGAGTGGATGCAACCGCGTTGCCGCTACGTCCGCAACGCCGTCGTACGCGCACTGACCCCGGGCGCTCCCCGCTACCGCGCCATCGTCGAAGAGGCGTGGCCGACGGTCGGGCACCTCACCGACCTCACGACGTTCTTCGGCGCGGAGGACGACGACCTCGGCGAGCGCATCCGCATCATGCTCGACAGCACCAAAATGCTCTACAACCCCGACACCATGCGCAACTACACAATGTCCGAGTACATCCTGAAGACGTAACACCAGGGATGCGTCGATAGACCACACTCCACTGTTGTCTATCGACGCATCCCTCTAGGTGAAGTCTGACGCTTCGTAGCTCAGGAGGCGGTCGAACTGTTCTCTCAGTTCTGCTCGCCGAGACCGGTCGTGGGCGAGGTTGACCAACTCGTGCGGGTCTTCGGCCAAGTCGTACCACTCGTGTTCCTGGTCTTCGAACGCGGCGTCGACGTCGTAGAGCTTCTTGCCAGGGTCCTTGCCCCACAGGCCCGTGCCCGGTTTGCCGCCGCCGACGCCGTAGTAGCGGGCGTACTTCGTGCGGCCGTCGAAGAACCCTCGGATCGCGTAGCGGGTGGCGTTGATCCGGTCGGTATGCGCGGTGTCATGCGCGAACAGCACGTGGTCACGCACTGACGACAACGGCTCGGCCAGCACGGGTGACAGGTCTTCGCCACTGGTCGTTTCGGTGTCGCCGCCGGCGAGCGCGACGATCGTCGTCGCGAGGTCGACGTGCGATGCCAGCGCCCCGGTGCGCGAGCCGGGAGTCGTCACACCCGGCACCCGTGCGTACAGAGGAATGTGCATGATCTCCTCGTACACGAACGGGCCCTTCGAACGCAGCCCGTGCGAACCGCACATGTCGCCGTGGTCGGAGGTGAAAATGACGGCCGTGTCGTCGTACGCGCCGCTCTCCTCGAGCGCCCGCAGGACGGTGCCGAGGCTCTCGTCGGCGAGTTGTTGCAGCTTCACGTAGTAGTCGAGGTGACGGAGCCACGATTTCGTGTCCGAGGGGTCGATGTAGCCCCACAGGCCGTGCTGCTGGTCCCAGCGCCACTGCCGCTGCGACGCGGGCTTGTCGATGAGGTCGTCGCCGAAGTTGGCGGGGAGTTCGTCGCAGACCTCGTCGTACTCCGTGTCGAACATCGGCAGGACGTCGTCCTCCTTCCACTTCGCCCACTCGAGCACCTGGCGCGCCTGCGCGACTTCGTCCGCATGCTCCTTGCCGTAGAACGGCTGGTCGATCGGATACCACATCACGTCGTGCGGGTTCACGAGCGCGACGGTCAAGAACCACGGCTTCTCGGTCGCGTTCGCGTTCGTGCGCAGCCACTCGGCCGCGTTGCTCGCGATGACCGGGTCGAAGTGCACACCCGTACCCGCCCAGCCCATGAAGTGACGGTCGTTGCCGTCCCAGTCGGCGAAACCGTACGAATCCATGTCAGGTTGCGGTGCATGCGAGAGGTGCCACTTGCCGATGTAGCTCGATCGGTAGCCCGCGCCGCGCGCGAGCGAGCCGATCGTGGGGATCTGCGGGTCGAGTTCGGCGTGCTCGGGCATGATCACGTTGTCGGGCACACCGTGCTGCGCCACGTACTGACCGGTGAACAGCGACGCGCGCGACGGCGAACACGGCGAACTGTGCGTGTAGTAGCGGGTGAACTCGAGTCCTTCCGAGATCAAGCGTTCGCGCCACGGCAGGTGCACCGACGGCGGCAGCCACGACCGTTGGCGTTCCTGGTCGGACACGATCAACAGGATGTTCACGTATTGCCCCCCGCATACCCGTCGAGCAGACCGGTGAGACCGCTGGGCTTGTGCTCGCCGAACGCGAGTTGTTCGAGCACGCCGAGGCCTTCGCGGCCGCCCCAGGTCGCCCGCATGACTTGCTGAATGTGGATGTTCCACGGTTCGAGGTTGTCGAGTTCCTCGACCTTGTGTTCTTCACTCCCGACCGCGGACTCGCCGTGCCACTTCCCGTGCCCCCACTCCGGGTGCGTGTAGCCGAGGCCACGCATGCGGAACGTCATCAGCGGTTCGAGCTCGATGCGCTCTTCGCCCCCATCGTGGCGCAGCAGGCGCAGCGTCGCGCCGTCCGAGCGGCGCAGCCCGGGCGCCCACCGCACCTGGTGCACCGTTCCCGCGAGGTGTTCGATCTTGGAGTCGTCGCCCCACGTCTTGTCCGTCGGGCCGATGACGTCGAGCAGCGCCTGCGTCCCCACGAAACGGTCACCATTGGCGCGCTCGAACCCGAAGAAGTGGGTGCACCGGTCGGCGAAGTTGATCGGCGCCCACAGGAAGAAGAGCTGCGGCAACACGTTCTCGGGCGCGCCCGGCACTTGCGGGCCGACCGGGCGCACACCCCACGAGCGGTCTTTGGTGCCGTAGATGTCGTCGAGCGCGATCGTGGCGCCGCCGGTGGTGATGCTTCCCGACCAGGTGCCCATCTGCGTGAGCCGGGTCGAGTCCATCGCGACCTTCGTGCCGTTCATGATCGTCTGGCGCGGTTCTTCGATGGCGACGGTGCGCGTCGTGAACGTGACGTCGGCGGCGATACCGAGATCGGCCGCGTCGGCACGCACGCGTGTCGTACGCAACGGCTCGACGATCTCGATCGTAATCGGACCGACGCGCGTCTCGGCGCGGTCTGCCGGAATGCGGCCCGACGCGAACACCGATCGTTGCACACCGTCGTGCACCGTCGCGATCGCGGCATCGATGATGCCCCGATTCGGGTACACGGCCATCCCGACGGCGAAGTAGAAGTCGTCGCGGTAGCCGTTGAACCAGTACCGGTCGTAGTGGTTCGGGTCGCCGCTCGCCGGATGCGCGATCGGCAGCGCTGTCTGGTGGATGGGGTAATCATCGAACGGGGTCAGCACACCGCGAACGCTACTCCGCGACGTCGCGGAACCGCCCGACGATGTCGGCGAACACTTTCGGCGCGTCGGCCGAGGCATGCGCGGATCTTCGCACGTCCAGGCTTACGCTGGCTTGGTGCAGCGGGTTCTGATCTTGCTTCTCTCGGCGACCCTTGCCGTCGCGGCATGCGGCGGTGACGACGACGACACCGAGGACACGAGCGACACCGGGCCCGCCACGTCCACGACAGCCGCGCTCGAGCAACCCGAGACGACGATCCCCGTGGAGCCGGACTTCGAAGAGACCCGGCTCGCGGTTTTCATTGAGACCACCGACGGCGCCGGCCGCACGATCACCTACGACGAGATCGACTTCCTCACCGGGCCGGAAGCAATCGACGCGTACGTGGCCGATGGAGGCGACCCCGGCGAGGGCCTCCCAAACGACTACTACCTGACCAATCCCGAGACCGAGCTCGTCACCGTGCCCGTGGCCGACCCGGTCACGGTCCAGCTCGTGCAGTTGAGCACCGACGCCGATGCCGACCTCGACGCGGCAACGTGGGACGAGTTCGTCGCGAGCCCCCCGCCCGTGGAAACTCCGTACTGGATCACGATCGACGCCGCGTCGGGCACCGTCACCGCGATCGAGGAGCAATACGTCCCCTGATCTGATAATCTGATTTCGTGCCCGAGATCAGCTCGACGGACGCGTCCCGCAACTTCGCC
>JANNHK010000242.1:0-17469 GCA_031404355.1 Actinomycetes bacterium | reverse complement strand
CCTGGCACCGCAGCGACTGGCACGCCTTTCAACATGCTGGTCATCGAGGCCGCTGCGGTCAACAGCAACACCGCCGGCAACGGCATCACCTTGAGTAACACCACTGGCACTCACGAGCACCTGCGGCACTGCGTGCGCGAGGCCGCGGCACAAGACAGTGACGAAGGTGACAACAAGGTGCACGAAGCGGTACAGGCCGTCGAACGTCTGCTGCGCGCCTGAGAGTCGAACGACTCATTCGCTAACGTCGGATGAGTCGTACGAACTATTCGGACGAACTTCGCGATTGTCACGTTCTGTCAGGCCGCATACGCTACGAGAGGGGCGCGGCCAGGAGGCGGAGTGCGCAGTAGGGGCAGGTGGTACTGGGGCGTTCCGGCGCTCCTTCTCGTCGTGGCGGTTGCGGCCGCCCCGACGTCGAGCGCGCCCGCGATCGACGGCGCCTTCGACACGCGCGGCAGCGTCGGCCAAGTGTCCGTCGTGCACGCAGCACCCGGCGCTCAACTCGACCTCGTGGACGAATCCGGCGCGGTCGCCGCGAGCGCGGTAGCCGACGAGTTCGGGAGCGCACTGTGGCGCGATCTCGCGCCCGCCACGAAGTACCGCGTCGAAGCCCATCACGACGGCACCACGACCGTCGGCGCACCGGTGACCGTGCTCGCCGCGACCACGACACCCGACACTGCGCACTACACCGCGCAGAAGCTCGCCGAAGGTTTCGGCTACATCACCGCACGCGACGGCACCACGCTCAGCGCGACCGTGCACCTGCCCGGTCCGGCCGACGCCGGCCCCTACCCCACCGTCGTTGAGTACTCCGCGACCGCGTCGGACCCGAACAGCCCGCCCGCGAGCACGCTCGTCGCGCAGTTGCTCGGGTACGCGACCGTCTCGGTCAACGTGCGCGGCACCGGCTGCTCCGGTGGCGCGCTCTCCTACTTCGAACCGATCCTCGCCGCCGACGGCTACGACGTCGTCGAAGTCGTCGCTGCGCAACCGTGGGTCGCGCACGGCGCCGTCGGACTCGTCGGCATCGCCGACCCCGCCGCCACCGACCTGTTCGTCGCCGCGACGCAGCCGCCGCACTTGGCCGCGGTCGCGCCGCTGGCCGCGGCCGCCGACCCGTACCGCAGCTCCCTATACCCCGGCGGCATCCCCAACACCGGTGTGGTCACGTGGTGGGCGAACGCGCGCGCCGAGCAGGCCAAGCCGTTCGGACTCGGCTGGGAACAGGCGATCGTCGACGCAGGCGGCGCGACCGGCGCCCAATGCGCGCAGAACCAACTGCTGCGCCTCCAGAACCAAAACCTCGCCGACATCATTGCCACGCATCCCTTCGACGACGCGACCGGAACCAATCCGCTCGCACCCGTCGCGCTCGCCGAAGCCATCGACATCCCGGCGTACGTCAGCGGCACGTGGCAGGACGAACTCAACGGCGCCGGCTTCGCCGCAGTGTGGAGCCGGCTCGCGAACGGCCGCCTGGTCGCCACCAACGGTCCGCAGCTCGACAGTCTCCTGGCCGACGTCACGGGCTGGCACGACTTCCTCGAGTTCTACGTCGCGCATCGCATCCCGAGCGTCTCCGACGACGTGCGCGCACTGGCGCCGCTCGTCATCGAGAGCAAACTCGGAACCGCCGGAGTGCAACTCGGGCCCGACCGCTTTGCCGACTTCACGACCTACGAGGAAGCGCTCGCAGCGTACGAAGCCGAAGCGCGCGTGCGCGTGGTGCTCGAGAACGGCAGCGACGCGCCGACCGCGGTGAACTTCGCGGCGTGGCCGCCGGCCGAGATGCAGGCCACCGACTGGTGGTTCCAGCCCGGCGCCGCCCTCGGAACGAGCACACCGCAGGTAGACGATGCCGACGCGCAAGCGTCGTCCGCGTTCACGCACGACTCGGCCACCAAACTCGGGTCCAACATCACCGAGTGGCGCGCCACGCCGGCCGGGTCTGCCCTCGCGTTCGACAGTGCTCCGCTCGCCGCCGAGACGGTCGCGGTCGGAACCGGCGCCGTCGACCTGTGGGTTCGCACCGCCGCGGCCGACATCGACATCGAAGTCGTGCTCACCGAAGTCGCCGCCGACGGCAGCGTCACGTACGTGCAGAGCGGCTGGCTGCGCGCCAGCCACCGCATCAGCCACGCCGAGGCCGACAACGCGCCGCTCCACGCGGGCGAGTTCACCGCGGCCCGCGTCGAGCTGCTTCCGTTCGCGCACGCATTCCGGTCCGGCTCTCGCATCCGCATCTCGGTCGAGGCACCCGGCGGCAACCAACCGCTGTGGGGCTTCGGAGCAACGCCCGCCGTCGGAGTCGACGTCGGCCACTCGGTCGGGCACCCGTCACGCGTCACGCTGCCGGTGGTGCCGAACGTCGACGTTGCCGACGCCGCTCCTGCCTGCGGCTCCCTGCGCGGCCAGCCGTGCCGCCTCGGATCGACCGGTCGCCAACCCGAACCGGAACCCGAAGTCGCCGCCGCGGCCCGCACCGTCGTCGCCCCGGCCGCGCTTGCGCAACAGGAGAGCGTCGAGACCACGACCACACTTCCGGCCGAAGACCCGGACTTCACCGGACAGACGGTCACGTTCGAGCAGCTCGACCCGAACGACCCGCTGTACCCACTCGCGCAGCAGTGCCAGGCGGGCGACATGGTGGCGTGTGACGACCTCTACGCCGAATCCGAGTTCGGCAGCGCCCTCGAGGCGTACGCCGACACCTGCGGCAACACCAAAGAGGTCGGCACCGGCGGGTTCTGCGACTACGACGAAGACTTCGACGACGGCTTCACCGAGGACGAAATGCTCGACGAAAGCTACGACGAGGAACTCGCGCTCTCCGAGACGCCCGGCGAGTTCGACCAGACCGCATTCGACCAGCAGACCCAGGGCGGGCTCGCGACGACCGGCGACAACAGCCGCGAAATCGGGCTCACCGCGGCCGCCCTCCTGATCATCGGCGGCATGATCGTCCTCGCGACCCGCACGCCCAACTCGCCGCCCGCGTACGCCGAAGTCACGCCCAGGAACCAGCGAAGGCGTCAGCGGAGCCGGACCGAGCGATGAAGTCGCACGGGCGATAGCCGGCGGAGCGCTAGCCGACCCGTAGGCAGCAAAGGCGTACCCCCTAGACTCGCCGCCCGTGACCGCGGCCGAGGTCGAGCCCAAGAAAGAACGCTGGACGTTGTCGTGGAAGCACCTCTACGACGAGGTCGTCACGAGCGGGTTGTGCACCGGATGCGCGGGATGCGTGATCGCGTGCCCGCACGACGTCCTCGGCTACGACGACGAGGGCGGCAAGTACAAGCCGATCCAGATCGAGGACTACGGCGGGCCGGCCGACTGCAGTCACGGCGACAAGGCGTGCACGTCGTGCACTCGGGCGTGCCCGCGCTTTCGCGCCTGGGAACCCGAGATCGACACCTTCTTGTTCGGGCGCGAACGGACACAGGACGAAGTGTCGGGTGTGTTCAAGGACATCTGCCTCGCACGCGCGTCTGACGGCGAACTGCACGAGGTCGGCCAGGACGGCGGTCTCGTCTCGGCGCTGCTCGTGTACGCGCTCGAGCACGACATCATCGACGCCGCGCTCGTGTCGTATCTCGAAGGCGACGGGACGAGTTGGAAGGCGATCCCGGGCATCGCTCGGACTCGCGCGGAGGTCATCGCGTCGGCCGGGAGTCGCTACACCTATTCGGCCAACACGCTCGCGTACCAGGACCTCGAGAAGGAAGACGAGCGCATCGCGCTCGTCGGCATGTCGTGCCAGTCCTCGGTGCCGCCGGTGATGAAGCAGCGCAAGGCGGGCAAGGTCGCACGCCGGCTCTCACTCAACATCGGGCTGTTGTGTTCGAAGACGTTCGACGATGCGATCTTCGAAGAGCTCTTCGACGCGAAGTACGGGCTCAAGAAGTCCGAGATGAAGAAGATGAACATCAAGGGTGTCTTCCAGATCTGGATGAAGAACGGCGACTACCACGAGGTACCGCTGAAGGAGTGTCACGCGTGGACGCGTGAGGGATGCAAGATGTGTCCCGACTTCGCGGCCGAGCACGCCGACATCTCGACCGGCGGCATCGGCAAGTACAACGACTGGACATTGACGATCGTGCGCACCGACGCGGGCCGCGAACTGATGCAACGCATGCTCGACGACGGCGTTATTCAGGTTCGCCCCGGCGACGACGACCCCGACGCGATCGCGCTCATGCACAAGCTGTCGGCCAAGTCGCGCAAGCGCTGGCCCGAGTTCGCCCTCCCCGAACCGCGCCTGCTCCCGAGCAAGTAGGGCGCACAACCCACACCCGATGGCTCGCGCCGGCGCAGTCCGCGAGTTTCTCCGCACCGAGGCGGCCGGCGGCGTCGCCCTGCTCGCGGCAACCGTCGTCGCCCTCGTCTGGGCCAATACCGCGTCCGGCTCCTACGCCGACGTGTGGACCGACGACAGCCGCGTGTGGATCAACGACGGGTTCATGGCGTTGTTCTTCTTCGTCGTCGGCCTCGAAATCAAGCGCGAGCTGACGATCGGCGAGCTGCGCGACCCGCGCACGGCCGCGCTGCCCGCGATCGCGGCCGCCGGGGGCATGGTCGTCCCCGCACTCATCTACCTGGCGTGGACGGCCGGAACCGACGCGGCCGACGGCTGGGGCATTCCGATCGCGACCGACATCGCGTTTGCGGTGGGAATCCTGGCGTTGCTCGGTAGCCGGATCCCGCCACCCTTGAAGCTGTTCCTGCTCACACTCGCGATCGTCGACGACATCGGCGCCATCATCGTGATCGCGTTGTTCTACGGCCACGGCCTCGAGCCCGCATGGCTTCTCGGCGCCACGCTCGCCTTGCTCGTCGTACTCGCGCTGCGCATCCGGCGGGTCCACGCTCCCCTCGCGTACGCACTCCCGGGCATCGCACTGTGGTACTGCGTCTACGAGTCGGGCGTGCACGCGACGATCGCGGGAGTGATCCTCGCGTTGTGCATGCCGGTGAGCGAAGTCGAATCGCTCGAACACGTCCTGCACCCGGTCACGAGTTTCGTCGTCATTCCCCTCTTCGCCCTTGCGAACGCGGGAGTCACGCTGACCGGTGGAAGCGTGCAAGACGCGCTCGGCGAGCCGGTCACGTGGGCCGTGGTCACCGGGCTCGTTGTCGGCAAGTTCGTGGGCGTCACCGCCGCGACGGTGGCCGCGACCCGGTTCGGGATCGGGCGACTCCCCGCCGGACTCACCCTCCGGGACGTCTTCGGCGCCGCCGCGCTGGCCGGGATCGGCTTCACCGTCTCGCTCTTCATCGCCGATCTCGCCTTCGGGTCTGGCCGAGGGCCACTTGCCGATGCCAAGATCGGCGTGTTGCTGGCGTCGGTCGCGAGCAGCGCGCTCGGGGCCGTCATCCTGTTGGGGCGGCCCGCGGCGAGCGACCCGGCTGATGAGTGATGGACCCATGGTGCGCGTACTGCTGGTCGAGGACCACGACATGGTTGCCCGCGGCCTCGAAGCCGCGCTCATCGACGAGAACATCGAGGTCGTCGGGCGCGCCGCCCGGTGCTCCGAAGCCGTCGAGTACGCCGAGAAGCTCCGGCCCGACGTGATCGTGATGGACTACCGGCTACCCGACGGCACCGGCACCGAGGCGACACAACGCATCCGGGAACAGAACGCCGACGCCGTCGTACTGCTGCTGACCGGCGTCGACGACGGCCGCGTCGTGGCCGCCGCACTCGAAGCCGGGTGCAGCGGGTTCGTGACAAAGGACGCGAGCATCGAGAACCTCGCGAGCGCGATCCGGGCCGTCGCCCAAGGTGCCGCGGTGTTCCCGGCCCACGAACTCGCCCGCGCGCTCCGCACGACGCCGGGCGCGTCCCGCGTCGGATCCGACCTCACCGCGCGCGAACGCGAGGTACTCGGCCACTTGGCCGACGGCGCGTCCACCGAACAGATCGCCGAGGACCTGTTCCTCAGCATGCACACCGTCCGCAACCACGTCCGCAACATTCTCACGAAGCTGCAGGCTCGAACGAAGCTCGAAGCGGTCGTGATCGCCGCGCGTGCGGGCATCATCGACCTGCGCCCGGACTCGTGACGAAACGGAACTGGCTACGCTTCGCCGCAATCGTCGTCCTGGCATCGATCCCCGGCTTCGTCATCGCGTACGTCGCGTACCGCAACGAACGAGACGAGCGCCGCACCGAGGCGGTTGAGGCGGCCACGGCGATCAGCGCCGCGGCCGAGGCGCGGTACGCGTCGATCGTCGAGCACACACGGATCGCACTCGTCGGCCTGTCGATCGACGACCTCGACTCGCCGGAGCCCGAGGGGTGTCCGGTCGACCGCATCCTTCCGAGCTCGGATGCGTACGACGAGGTCCTGTGCGCCCTCGACGACAATGATCCCTGGTCTCGCGCCGCGCTCGACACGCCCGGCGAGGTGGTCTACGTCAGCGACGGGCGCTCACTCGTGGTCGCCCTGGCGTTCCGACCCGACGCGGGCCGAACGATCGTGGTCGGGGTGCGGCTTTCACTCGCGAGCCTCGCCGACCTGGTGGCGGAACGCGCGGGCGGCGACGCCGGCCTCGTGGTCGTCGATCCTGCCGACACCGTCATCTTCGCGACGGGCGAGGTCGCCGAACCCGGAATGCGCGTCGCCGACGCAGAAATTGTCCGGCGCATCCGCGCCGAACCGGCTTCGGACACCGTCACCGCACGCGGGATCGACGGTGTGCGCCGGGTCTACTCGTACCGCGAACTCGACCGGTCGGGACGCGCCATCGTGTTCTCCGGAGTCTCGACCGGCGACGCGCTCGCGGACACGTCGGATTCGCTGCGCAACCGCGCGATCGCACTCGGCCTCGGCGTGCTCGTCGCGCTCGCCATCGGGTTTGCCGTCGCGTACTTCGGGATCACCCGCCGCGTCCGGCGGCTGTCAACGCTGACCCGAACGCTGGGCCACGGCAATCTCGCCGCCCGGTCGAACATGCGCCCCGACGACGACATCGGGGTACTCGGATACGCGATCGACACGATGGCTTCGGAACTCCAGGTTCGGGACGAGGAACGGTCCCGTCTCCTCGAAGCCGTCGTCGCCGCCAGCGAACAGGAACGGCGGCGCCTGGCGTCGGACGTTCACGACGACTCCATTCAGGTCATGTCCGCGCACGTGATGGGCCTGCAACTACTGCGGCGACGCGTCGACGACGTCGAGATGCAAGCCCGTATCAGAGAACTCGAGGACAGCGGCCGGGCCGCGACCGCGCGCCTGCGCGAACTCGTGTTCGAGTTGCACTCACCGATCCTCGAAGACCGCGGCCTCGGCCCCGCGATCGAGGTCCTGCTCGAGCGCCTGTTCGAAGGCTGGGACTGCGTGTACACCCTGAGCGTCGAGACCGACGACGAGCCGGCACCCTCGGTTCGCGACACCGCCTATCGCGTCGCGCAGGAAGCACTCCGGAACGCGCGCTCACACGCGGATGCGCGCGAGGTACACGTCACGGTGAACCGCGACGGAGACGAACTGGTACTGCGTGTCGTCGACGACGGCACGGGATTCGAACCAGGTGAACTCGACATCGAGCCCGGCCATCTCGGACTGCGCGCGGCTCGCGAACGGTCGGCGGCAGTCGGGGGAACGTTCAGCGTCGAGTCAGAACCCGGCGCCGGAACGACCGTCGAGTGCCGGCTGCCCTGGTCGCTCTAGGAATCCGACGCTTCGAACCCGAGCATGGCGCGCGCCACGTCGAGCAGATCGTCGGTGCCCTTGACGACGAACGCGTGCGCGCCCGCCTCGCGCATCGACGATCGGGTGTAACTGTCGTCGTAGCTCGTGCACGCGAGCACAAGCGTCTTCGGTGACGACGCGCGGATCGCGACGACCGCGGACGGACCACCGCCGGGCATGCGTACGTCGACCACCGCCAAGTCGGGAAGGAGGCGGGCCGCGGCGGCGGCCGCGGCATCGGCCGAGTCGACCGAAGCAACGACCCGCAAGCGAGGGTCGGCCTCGAGGAGCGCCTGCATGGCGACTCGAACACTTACCTCATCGTCCGCCAGAAGGACACGCACGCCTCATACTCCACACTCGCGTAGTCGGATCGGACCCTCTTGAGGATGGTCATCGGGCGGACCGGGCACCATGACACGCACGCGTCAATTGAGACAGGCAGCTTTTGTCTGTTTCCCCGGGCCCGGATACGGCAACATGGGCTGTCGCCCGGCGTTGGTCTGGAATTTGTCGTGAACCTGAAGCAAGCCGCCCGCCATCTCGGAGTCCACTACCAGACCGCGTACAAACTCGTGCGGTCGGGTCGGCTTGCTGCCGTGCGAGTCGGCGGCGGCTACGAGATCTCCGACGCCGCGATCGCCCGTTACCTCGCCGAACGCGACGCCATCCGCCGGGTACCCGACGAACCTGTAGCCCGCGTCACCGCCCGAACACTCGACGACATGATCCGCGACATCCGGATCGCACTCGACACTCCGGGCGCCGTCGCCGAACCCGTTCTCGAGATGGTCGCCGACGCACTCGCCGCGCATCTCGGCGACGTCGTCATGGTACGGCCGCTGTCGAACGACGGGTGCCACTTCGTCGGTGGCCCGGTTCGTCACGTCGATCCTCGGCGCCGGGCCATCGCGGCCGCGGCCGCGGCCCGGCACACACTTCCGCTCAAACGCCAACCGGCGGGCCTGGCCGTGACGTCGGGCGAGATCGTCGTCATGCCGCACGTCCCCCAAGACGGCGTGCGAGCCAAGATCCCGCCCGAAATGCTGCAACACCTCGACGGCGGCGGCATCCACAGTCTCGTGGCCGCGCCTGCGATCTCGAGCGGTGTCACCCGGGCTGTCGTCAGCGTGACACGCGACGCGCCGGGTCGGCCGTACACCGACGACGACGTCACCCTCGTGCGCCGGCTCACCCAGATGGTCGGTACCGCACTCGACCGGGCCTACCTCGTGCAGGAAGCCCACGAACGGCGCCAAGCGGTCATGGAGCGCGTCGCCGGCGGCGACCCACTCGACCGCGCCCTCGACGAAGACCGCATGGCCGAACTCTTGTGCGACTCCGCCGCGCGCGTCGTTGCGGTGAACGACGCCTGCCTGTCCCTGAGTGCGGCGCCCCGCTCCGAGATCATCGGCCGCGAGCTTGCGACGCTCGCCATCCCCGACGAACAGGAAGCGCAGGCCCACCTGGTTGAACGACTTCTGGTGGGCGAACTGCCGTACATCGACGTGCAGCGCACACTCGTGCGCCGGGGCGAACCAGTCGCGATAGCCGCGCACCATGGCGTCGTGCGCGATCCGGGATCCGAACCGCAGGCCCTCGTGGTCGTCGCGTACGAACTGCCATAGGTCGGAACACACGTGCGCGTCGTTGCGATCGTCCCCGACCTGCTCGACCGCTCCCGCGTCGCAGCTGCCCTCGGCGACCAGGTCGAGTTCGCCGACGACTCGTCGCCGTGCACCGACACCGACGCCACCGTCGACGTCGTCGTCGTCGATCTCGGACGGCACGCCGAGGCCGTGGCAACGGTGCGGGCCGCTCTGCCGAAAGTCCGCATCGTGGTGTTTGCACCCCACGTCGACAACGAAGCGATGGACGCGGCCCGGGCGGCGGGGGCCGACGTGGTGATGCCGAGGTCGCGGTTCTTCCGTGACGTCGCCGCGGCGCTGACCAGCGCATAACCGAACCCGCCGACCTCGATGTAACCCCGGCGCGCCCAGGTGGGTCGGACGGGCGTGACGTCTGCCTCTTCCTCGCTCCTTTCGCGCCTCGAATCGGCCGCCGGTACCTCGCGTGCAGTCACCTTCCTCGGCTCGGCCGCGGGTGACCACAAGGCGTGGGTCCCGTGGGCCCAGCTCCACGACGAGGCCCGTTCGCTCGCGGGCGAACTCCAAGCGCGCGGCGTCGCGCCCGGAAGCCACGTCGCGATCCTCGGGCCGACGACGCGTCCGCTCGTGACCGCCATCCAGGCAACCTGGCTCTGCGGTGCGGCGACCGTGATGCTCCCGCTGCCGATGCGACTCGGGTCGATCGACGAGTTCGTGCGCCAGACGCGTGCGCGCATCCTCGCGGCCGACAGCGCGCTCGTCATCATCGACGCGCAACTCGCCGAGTTTCTCGACCGGCAGGCTGGCGATCCGCCCGTCGCGCTCCTCGACGAACTGTTCGGTGCTCCGATCCGGCCCGACCGGTACGACCGGCCCGCCGACGACCCCGACGCGCTTGCGATCCTCCAGTACACGAGCGGATCGACCTCGGAGCCCAAGGGCGTGATGCTCCCGCACCGGTGCGTCACCGCCAACCTCGACGCGATCGCGCACGGTATGGCCCTCACGTCCGACGACGTCGCGGTGTCGTGGCTGCCGCTGTACCACGACATGGGACTCATCGGACTGCTGACGATTCCCATGACGATGGGGTTGGACCTCTCGCTCGCGGCCCCGCAGGACTTTCTCGCCGCGCCCGCGCAGTGGATGCAGTGGATGTCAGACGCGGGCGGCACGGCCACGGCCGGACCCAACTTCTCGTACGCACTCGCCGCCCGCGCACTGCGCCGGCTCGAGGGCTTGGACCTGTCGAACTGGCGCATCGCACTCAACGGCGCCGAACCCGTCGATCCCGACGCGGTCGAGAACTTCGTCGAAGCGGGAGCGCGGCACGGGCTCGACCCGGGCGCGGTGTTCCCCGCGTTCGGGATGGCGGAGGCAACGCTCGCGGTCACGTTCCCCGAACCCAACGCGGGTCTCGCGGTCGACATCGTCGACGGTCGCGTCCTCGAAACCGACAAGTACGCCGCCGCGGTCATGGAATCCGACCCGGGCGCCCGGCGCCTCACGAAACTCGGCCGCCCGGTTCTGGGATTGCACGTGCGCGTCTGCGACCCCGCGACCGACAAGCCGATGCGCGACCGCGAAGTCGGCGAAGTCGAGATCAGCGGCGCGTCCGTGACGCCCGGCTACTACAAGCAGCCCGACGCGACACGCGAGGTGTTGCACGATGGCTGGCTTCGCACCGGCGACCTCGGCTACCTCGTCGACGGCGAACTCGTGATCTGCGGGCGCATCAAGGACGTCATCATCCTCGGCGGCAGAAACGTGTACCCGCAGGACGTGGAGCGAGCCGTCTCCGACATCGAAGGCGTGCGAACAGGCAACGTCATCGCGTTCGGAACCGAAGGCCGCAAGGGTCGCGAGGCGCTGATCGTCGTCGCCGAAGCGCGCGAAGGCGGCGCGGGCACCCGGGCCGAGGTCGCCGATCGCGTGCGGGCCGTCGTCGGCGCCCCGCCCGAAGAAGTGGTGTTGGTGCGAGCCGGCACCCTGCCCAAGACTTCGTCCGGCAAGTTGCAACGCAACCTCTGCCGCACCCGCTACCTCGACGCCGAACTCGAACGCCTGTAACCGCGTAGGGATGCGTCGATAGGCAACCGTGGGCGGTTGCCTATCGACGCATCCTCACACGAGGGGCCAGGGGACGCTGTGGTGGCCGGCGTCGGGGCGCGGTAATACGCCGGTCGCGAGCAGGTGCTCGGTGCGGGCGCGGAGGGCGTCTCGCTCGAAACGGTCGAGCAGCGGTTCCAGGCGGTCGCCGAGGTCGCCGTGCAACGCGTCGACGAGACGGTGGAGGTCGGCACACACGGGTGGCGCGATCGACTCGCCTTCGAAGTCCCAGATGGCGGTGCGCAACTTCCACTGCGCGTGGAACGTGACGCCGTGGTCGATACCCACGATTCGGCCGTCGGCTGTGCGGAGGCAGTGGCCGCCCTTGCGGTCGGTGTTGTTGATGACGACGTCGAACGCAGCCATGCGGCGGAAGTCGTCTTCGTGGTCGGCGAGCAGCGTGAAGTAGTGCTCTTCGGGGTCGTGCTCGACAAACCGTTGCATGCTCCCGAGCCCGGCCGGGCCGTCGCGCAACACCGTGTCGGGGACGATGTCCCAACCGAGCGCAGCTGACACTTCGTACGCGGCGACCTCACGCATGCACAACGTGCCGCGGGTGAAGTCCCACAGCGGTCGCTCGCCTTTTTGCGGCTTGTACACGGCGAACATCTGGTCGGCGTCACGGGTCACCATGACGAGGTAGGTCGCGTTCGACGACCACGGCATGCGCCCGAGCACCTCAGTCTCGCCGTCGCGCAAGACTTCGCGAGCGACGGAATCCTCGATCGGCGGCGGTGACGACGGCCAACCCTCCGACACGCGACGTCAGTTCCAGCGCGGGCAGATGTGCCCGTCGGGATCCATCGGAAAATCGCAGAGCTGACAACGGGGCCGGCCCGCGGCCACCGACGCGGCGCCGTGGGTCACCATCGCGCGCACCTGCGCGCGCGTGGCGTACAACCGGGCAATGTGACCCTCGCTCGTCTCGAACGACGGGGGCTGCTCGCCTTCCTCGACCTCTTCCTCTCGCAGTTCGATGAGCACGAGCCGGCGGTCGGGGTCGTAGCCGATGCCGATCAGCCGGGCGCGGAACAGAGGTTCGTCCTCGGTAACGGGGCCGTTCACCTCGAGTTCGACGGTCGTGGCCGGTTCCTCGGGTTCATCGTCGGCGATGCGGTCGAGGAACTGCTCGGCCTCGGCGACCAGCAACGCGACCTGCTCCTTCTCGACGAGGATCGACAGGACCGCCGCGCCCTTGTGGGCCTGGATCACGAACGTGCGCTCGCCGGGACGACCGAACGCGCCCGCGCCGATCTTGTCGACCGGGTCGAACTCAATCGGCTCAGTCATTGTCTCTTTGTCGCTGCTCGTTGCGAGCCGGTCATGGGCACCGACGCCCGCAGCTGCACGCTCGCACATATGCGAGCGGCGGCTCGCGGCCACTCGCAGACTCCGGCGAGTTCGCTTCGCTCACCGCATCGCGCGCGCATCACTCGTCAGTCTCACTCGACGCTGTCGGCGCGGATTCCTCCGGCGGAAGCAGGTCGTCGAGGCCGCCGGTGTCGTTGCACTTCACCATCATCACGCCGTAGGTGTGGAAGTCGAACACGGTGACCGACGCCGGACTCACGTGCACGCGCTGGAAAAGGTCGAGGTGCACCCCCGTGTAGTGCGCGATCGCCGACTTGATCGGGTCGGCATGACTCACGACGACGATCGTCGTGTTGGGGTGCGCGGCCACGACCGCGTCGAGCGCCGCAACGGTACGCGCCTGCATTTCGGTGATGGTCTCGCCACCGGGGAACCGCGCGCGTGACGGCGCCGCCTGCACGACCTTCCACGTGTCGGTCTTCGCGAGCTCCGCGATCTTCCCTCCCGTCCACTCGCCGTAGTCGGCCTCGATCACACCCGGCAGCGGCACGACGTCGAGTCCGTGGTGCGCGGCGATGCGGTGCGCGGTCTGCGTCGTGCGTTCGATCGGGCTCGCGTAGATGACCCCGACGGGCAGGTTCGCCAGCCGCTTCGCAGTCGCTTCGGCCTGCTCGACACCCTTGTCGGACAAATCGATGCCCGGCATGCGACCCGACAGCAACGGACCGGTATGTTCGGTGACAGCGTGGCGTACGAGGACGAGCCGGGTCGGTGCCTTGGGCTCCGTGGGCTCCGTGGGCTCGGCGGCCGCCGCGTCCGCCTCCGTTGCGGGCTGCGTCATAGCGAACAAGATAGGGGCTCATGACAGACGTTCACCTCTCAGCTTCCGGGCCTCCCGAAACGGTGCTCGACCCCGAGCCGGCCGATGCGCTCGATGCGCTGCGCGCCGCACTCTCGGCGCAACCGGCGGGTCGGCGCGACGCAGTGGCCGATGTGTGCGGCCGCTGGCCGCGCTTTCTCGACGCGTGGGCGCAGCTCGGTTTGCTCGCCCGCGACGACGTCGAGGCCTACGCGTACTTCCGGGTCGGCTACCACCGGGGCCTCGACCGCCTGCGCCAGTCGGGTTGGCGGGGCATGGGCTACGTCCGGTGGCGCCACGAGACGAATCGCGGCTTCCTCCGGGCCCTCGACGGGCTGCGCCGGGCGGCCGAGGCCATCGGCGAAGCCGACGAAGCGCAACGGTGTGACGAGTTCGTGCACCAGCTCGACCCCGGTTGGGACCGCCGCGACGACTAGCGTTCGCGCCGTGAAACGCGCTCTCATCACCGGCATCACCGGCCAGGACGGACGGCACCTGTCGCAGTTCCTGACGGCGAAGGGCTACCAAGTCTTCGGATTGGTCCGCGGGCAGGCCAACCCGAAGTCCGAAATGATCCTCGGGGAAAACCCCGCGCTCGAGCTCGTCGACGGCGATCTGCGCGACCTCGCGTCGCTCATCGCAGTCGTGGAGCAGGTCCAGCCCGACGAGGTCTACAACCTCGGCGCGATCAGCTTCGTGCAACTCTCGTTCAAGCAGGCCGAACTCACCGCTGAGATCACCGGTCTCGGCGTACTGCGCATGCTCGAAGCGGTGCGCATGGTCGGCGGCCCCGAGAACAATCCGATCCGCTTCTATCAAGCGTCGTCGTCGGAGATGTTCGGCAAGGTGCGCGAGACACCGCAGACCGAGACGACGCCGTTCCACCCGCGCTCGCCGTACGGCGTCGCCAAGGTGTTCGGTCACGACATGACGGTGAACTACCGCGAGTCGTACGGCATGCACGCGAGCAGCGGGATCCTCTTCAACCACGAGGGCCCGAAGCGCGGCATGGAGTTCGTCACCCGCAAGATCACGAACGCCGTGGCGCGCATCAAGCTCGGACTGCAGGAGGGCATCAGCCTCGGCAACCTCGACTCGTCGCGCGACTGGGGCTACGCGGGCGACTACGTCGAAGCCATGTGGATGATGCTCCAGCAGGACGAGCCCGACGACTACGTGATCGCAACGGGTGAGACGCACACCAACCGCGACTTCCTCGACCGCGCGTTCGGACTCGCGGGCATCGACAACTGGGAGCCGTACGTCAAGCAGGACCCGCGCTTCTACCGTCCCGCGGAAGTCGACTTGCTCATCGGCGACGCGACCAAGGCGCGCGAGACGCTCGGATGGACACCCAAGGTCAGCTTCCCGGAACTCGTGCAGATGATGTACGAGAACGACCTCAAAGAGGAAAGCGAACGCGCCAGCCGCGGCTAACGCCGCACCTTTGACTGCAGTGCGTAGGCGGCGACCAGTGTGGGGTCCCAGACGGGGGCGAACGGCGGGGCGTAGCTGATGTCAACGAGCCAGAAGTCGTCGACAGTCATCTCGTTCCAGATTGCTGCGGCCAGAACGTCGATGCGCTTGGCTGCGCCTTCTCGTCCGATGATCTGCGCGCCGAGAATGCGCCCCGACCCGCGCTCGGCCACCATTTTCACCGTGATCGGTTGCGCGCCCGGGTAATAGCCGGCGCGGGTCGTGCTCTCGATCTTGCCCGAGACGAAGTCGAAGCCGGCTTCTTTGGCTTCGCGCTCGGTGAGTCCCGTGCGGCCGATCTCGTACGCGCACACCTTGGTAACAGCGGTGCCGACCACGCCCGGGAATGTCGCGTTGCCGCCCGTGACGTTCATGCCGACGATGCGGCCCTGCTTGTTGGCGTGCGTCCCGAGTGCGATCGCTACGCGAGCGCCACTCACGCGGTGCAACGTCTCCACGCAGTCGCCCGCGGCCCACACACCCCGCGCGCTGGTCGCCATGTGCGCGTCGGTCGCGATGCCGCCACTCTCGCCGACGACGATGCCCGCATCCTTCGCCAGCGCGCTGTTCGGGCGCACACCAATGCCGAGCACGACGACGTCGGCGGGGATGTCGCCGTCGGGGGTGATGACCCCGCGCACGTGACCCGCGTCGTCGACTTCGAAGCCCTCGCACTCAGTCTCGCTGCGGAGTTCAATGCCGAGCCCGCGCACCGCGGCCGCGACGAGGTCGCCCATGTCCGGGTCGAGGGTCGACATGGGTTGCGGTGCGGCGTCGACAATCGTGACCTCGAGTCCTCGAAGCTTCATGGCTTCGGCCATCTCGAGACCGACGTAGCCAGCGCCGACGACGACAGCGCGACTGCCCTCGGTCAGGTGCTCGTTTTCGATGTGTTCACGCAACACGATGCCGTCGTACACGGTCTGGATCCCGTGCACGCCGGTGGCGTGGACACCGGGAAGGTCGGGGCGGATCGGCGTCGCGCCGGTCGCAATAACGAGTTGGTCGAACCCAACGTCGCGCTGCTCCCCCAAGCGCATGTGTTCCACCGTGACCAACCGATTCGCAAGATCGATCGCTACGACCTCCTGGCCCGTCCGCATGTCGATCCCGCGCTCGCGGTGTTCGGCGGGCGTACGCGCAATCAGCTGGTCGACAGAATCGACCTGCCCGGCCACGAAATACGGAAGCCCGCACGCCGAGTACGACGTGTAGCTCCCCCGCTCGAACGCAATGATCTCGAGTTCGTCGGCCGAACGGCGCCGCCGGGCCGTCGCGGCCGCACTCATCCCCGCGGCATCGCCCCCGACGACGACCAGCCGCTGGGCGGTCACGAGACGGAGTTGGCGGCCCGTCCCAGCGCTGCTTCGGCCTCGGCCACGATGCGGCGCACGATGTCACCCGCGGGCTCGAGCTGGTGGATCGCCCCCACGCCCTGCCCGGCCGGGTAGCACTCCTTGGCTTCGTCGACGTCGGCGTTCTCGTCGCCGCCGAGGTGCAACGCCCTCGCCGCGACCGCGCGCCCCATCTGCTCGGGGAACGGGCGCAGCTCCTCGGGATGTTCTTCGATGTACTGCGTCCACTCGTTGCGCACGGCGCGCAGCGTCTTGCCCGTGAAGCCGCGACTGATGACAGTGCCGTCTTCCATCGTGCGCAGCAGCGCGTCCTTGTAACCGGGCACGGTGCGCGCCTCGGGAGTCGCGATGAAGCGCGTGCCGAGCCACACGCCGTCGGCGCCGAGACTCAAGGCTGCGGCCAGCCCGCGCCCGTCGAATATGCCGCCCGCGGCGACGACCGGCACGCGCCCCTCGACCGCGTCGACGATCTGCGGGACGAGCGGCATCGTCGCGACGGTGCCGGTGTGGCCGCCTGCTTCGGTGCCCTGCGCGATGACGAAATCGCAGCCGGCTTCGACGGCCGCGATCGCGTGGCGCACCTTGCCGCACATGCTCGCGACGAGCGCGTTGCCGTCGTGAAGGATCTTGATGACGTCGCGCGGCACACCGAGGCCCGCGACGAAGAGCGACGCGCCGCCCTTCACGATGCGCTTTGCGTCCTCGACCATGCGGTCGGGCATCGCCGCGAGCAGGTCGACACCGAACGGCTTGTCGGTGAGCGCGCGCACCTGCTCCATCTCGGCGACCATCTCGTCGGACGGCATGGTCGCCGCGCCCAGTGTGCCGATGCCACCAGACTCCGACACCGCCGCGACGAGCCGGTAGTAGGAAACGCCGCCCATTCCGGCCAGCATGACGGGGTGTTCGATGCCGAGCATCTCGGTGAGTCGTGTCCGCATAGGCACAAGTGTTACCACTACCGTTGTCCGCATGACCCAGCCACTGGCCAAACCGATCCTGGTGGGCGTGATCATGGGCAGTGACTCCGACCTGGGTGTCATGCAGGG
>JANNHK010000241.1:0-2666 GCA_031404355.1 Actinomycetes bacterium | reverse complement strand
CGACGTCGCCGACGCCGCGATGCGGATCGTCGGGATCGCATCGAGAGGAATCGGGTCGCGGAGGGTCGCGCTACACGCGGTGAGGACGAACGGCCTCGGGTACGTCGCGCTGATGATGACGCTTTGCGTGACGCTGCCGCTCGGGCTCCCCGAAGGGTCGCGCGCGATTGCCACGATGATGTACCCGTCGCCGTTGACGTCAGCCAGCGGGTTACCGCTGCCGTCGACCTGGGCGGCGGCGTCGACCGCGGCCTGGATCGACTGACCCAGGTCCGTGCGCACCACCACGTCGGGACCGCGGTTCCCCGTGTAGGGCGCGAGCTTGGCGGGAATCTGCGGGAGCGTGCAGTACGGCTGTACCGGCGGCAGGGTGGTCGTGGTTGTCGGTGCCGCGGCCAGCGTGGTAGTTGTCGTCGGCGCGGCCGTTGTGGTGGTCGTCAGAGGCGGCAGCTTCTCGTTGATGAACGAGATGCCGCTGAAGGCCGGGCTCACGCGGTACCCGACGCCGCCGGGGCACGGCCATGCACCGAAGTCGGCGAGGCTCGGGAAACTCGGAGCCCACCGACCTTGCATGGTCTGGCACACGACGTACACGCCCGGGTCGAGCGTCGTGCTGACCTTGCCGGCCGCGTCGGTCGTGAGCGTCGCAATCTGATTGGTCTGCGTCGCGTCCCAGATCGTCACTTCCCAGGGGTCCACCGGGCCGTACTGATCGCTTACCCAGCCTTGCAGTGCGAACGTTCCGGCCGGGCGGACGCGGTGGGCCGCCGACAGCGAGATCTCACGCATGTCCCCGTTCGGCGTCACACGAAGATCGAGGTCAAGTGTGTAGACCGGGTCGACGTACGACACTTCGACGACAGGATCGCCGGGCGCGCAGTAGCCCTCGAGCAGAACGTCGACGTCGCCGTTGTCGACCTGCCGGCTGACGGTGACGCGCAGCGACGTGGCCGTCGGTGAGTCGGTCGGGGTGATGTCCAACGTGTACGCGGTGGTGGTGGTGCCTCGCTTGAACGCGTAGAGGTCGTAGCCCGCGGGCAGGACTTCGCAGGCCTGTGAGTCCGGTGGGGCCAACTCGCGAACGGCGCTCGTCGCGTTCGCGACGTCGGTGGAGATCAGGTTCACCAGAAACGATGCGTCGGTCGAGTACGTCGACCGGTCATGCACGGTCGGTCCGAGGCGCACGCCCATGATCAGGGTGGCCGCGATGACGGCGGTGACGAGCCCGGCGATGATCGTCGCCACGAGCAGTTCGATCATCGTGACCCCGCGTTCGTCGCCGCGTTCGGTGAACCTGCTGAGTACGCGCATCATTGCGTTACCGCTCCCATTTCGAAATGCTCACAACGCTCGGCCCCGCGGTTCGGTCGGGCGGGTCGTACACGGTCACGTAGGCAGTGGCGGTGAAGCCATCGGCCTCTGCTTCGAGGACGACGTCACGAGGCGACGAGGCTCCGCTTTCCGTGTGGCACCGCACGACGACGTCGTCGGCAACCGGGTCCGGCCACGGTTCCAGCGGTACGGGCGTCGTGGTGCCGCACAGCATGCCCGTCGTTCCAATGGAGGGATCGGCTTGTAGCTGCGCGACACCGAAATCCAACCCGGCGTCGGCGGCCGCCTCGGCGTCGCGCTTGTCGGCGAGGACCGTCTGCGCTCGCAAGCCCGTGGTCTGGTAGCCGAGAATCGCGGAGAACGTGATCGCGATGAAGGTCACTGCGCCGAGCGCCATGATCAACGTCGAGCCGCGCTCGCCTCGCACCACGGGGGGCTCGCTCACGCCGACCCCTCGTGCCGCAGCAGTACGGCGACCGTCACCGACACGGGTCGCGCACCCGTCGACGTCACCGTGATCTGCACCCATTCGAGCAGCGGGCGCGTCGCACCCCAACAATCGTCGCTCCAGTCGAGCGGATCTGCCTCGGTCAGGTCGCTGGTCGCGCGGGCGTCGACGACCTTCAACTCGAACCCGTCGAGCGCCGGTGCGCCCGCGCGGAGTTCGGCTTCGTAGGCCTCGGGAAGCGTCGCGCCCGGGTCGCACTCCAAGAGTTCGACATCGCCACCGCGTAGGCGCTCGGTGAGTTGGCGACCGTACGCATCGGCCTGGGCCCGGCGCGCCATGAGGTCCGACGTCGAGGTGGCGGTCGCCATCGACCCGAGCAACGCGGTGAAGGCCAGACCCATGATGGCGACGGTGATGCAGATCTCGACGATGCTGAAGCCGGCTTCAGGCGCGCGCATGCGCGCGCCGACTGGTAGCCGGCGCCGAACACCGCGCCCGGGGCCGTTCTCGGCCGGCCCTGCCCTAATTCGCACCACTCCCCGCATCGGGCAGATGAGGGCATCCGTTGAGGACCTTTCCGGCCCTCCGGTGAGAAATCGGGCACTTTCGGTACCGGCTGTTACAGAAGTCGGTCCCTGAGGGGAGCAGGTACGCCTAGCGAATCGCTTCCCGGAGCCAGCGGACGCCCTTGTCGACCCCCGACTTCGGGGCCTCACGAACGGCGATGCCGACCATCTCGGCGATTGTCGCCTCCCGCAACCGGGCCCTCCACGCCTCGTCGGCCTCGACGAACGCCCGGTTGATGCCGCAGAGCTTCCTGTACTCGCGGGCCGGGGCGCCGGCCGGGCCCCGGCGGCGGATCTCGGTGCACCGGAACGCGGGCTCC
>JANNHK010000240.1:0-32736 GCA_031404355.1 Actinomycetes bacterium | reverse complement strand
CCTGTCGGTCACGCTCAACGGCGAGATCTGGGTCGACTCGACACCCGCCCGGTACGCCGCGCTCCCCGTACCCACCGTGGAGTACGTCGCTGAAGTAATCGCGCCATCGTTCGCTGCGGTCGGCATCGACATCGGCCCGGCCCGGCTGCTCGCAGCCGACGAAACGCAGGGACTACGCACGACGTGGGCCCGAAGACTGAGTCACGCGCGCGCCCATCCGCGCTTCGTGTTCTTCGAGGGGGACACCCGTTCTTGAGTCAAGACCCCATGTAGTGGCATGCGTCACATTTCGACTGGAGCACTTCAGCTATCAGTGTGGCTATTGCAACAGACGGCCGGATTCGCGGGACAAGCCATAGGCCTTTCGGTACCGTGCTCTTGGGCGGGTTTGGGAGACACTTCCGGCATAGGGGCAACAAAGTGTCTTCATCTTTCTTGTTGCGCGGGCGAGCGACAGCGGCCGTGACCATCGTGGCTCTGGCGGGCACTGCGCTCGCGACAGCCGCTCCGGCAGGGGCGACGTTCGGCGGCGACAACGCCGAGGTGGCGTTCACCGTCGGCGGATCGGGCTCGATCCACATGAGTGACGGCGCCGGTGGAGCCGGTCTGCTGCTTCTCGGGCCCGGTGCCCACGACGACGCGTCGTGGTCGCCGGACGGCACCCGCATTGCGTACACGCGCGCCGAGCCGACGGGGGCCAAGATCATCTGGGTCGCCGACGCTGCCGGTCAGAACGCGCAACCGATCATCGCGGGCGAAGACCCGAGCTGGTCGCCCGACGGTACCCGTCTCGCGTTCGTGACCAAGCAGTTCGACGCCAAGTTCGACGTCGCCACCGTGGCGGTCGCCAACCCGGCTGACGTCAAGCGGGTGAGCCTGAGCTACGGCTTCGACGACCGCGACCCGGTCTACTCGCCGAGCGGTACGCGCATCATGTACGCGTCCCTGCGTGACGAGGTGACGCAGTATCCGTCCGGCAACATCTCCAACGACAGCTGGAACATCTACGCCGCTCCGATGTACTCGGACGGGACGTTCGGCAACGACTCGCGCCTCATCGGCGCCGCCGTGGAAGGCGACCCCGACCAGACCAACCCCGAGTTCTCGCCCGACGGCACGCGCATCACGTTCGCGCAGCGGGCGAAGACTCCGGGTGCGGTGAGTCAGGTCGTCGTGGCGAACGCTGACGGTGCGCTCCCGCAGGTCGTTGTCGACGGTGCCGACCCGGTGTTCTCGCCCGACGGCCTGCGTATTGCGTATGCGTCCGGTCCGGCGATCCGGGCGATCGACCTCGACGACCACCAGGTGGCCGACATGGCCGTCGTCGCGGGCGACATGCTCGTTCGTCCGAGTTGGCGGACGACGAACCCGACGCCCTGGGCACCGCAGATGACCCCGGTGTTCGGCGAGTCGCTGAAGATCCAGGACAACGTCGATCCCGAAAGACGCTACTTCAAGGTCGACATGACGTCGCCGGCGATCTCGACCTTGGGCGACGCGCTGCAGCAGGGCTCCGCGACGCTGCGGGTGAACATAGACGGCGTCGAGTACTCCCACGACCTGCCCCTCGGCAACTGGCTCACCATCGTGCGACGCGAGGAGCTGAAGCGCTACCGCTACGTCGACATGAAGCTCGAGGACGGTCCGATCAAGAGCGTCGTGATCGACATGGTCAGGGGCCGGCTGATCCTCACGGGTAAGGACGGACAGTTGTTCCGGCGCACGGACGCGGCCGGCAACGTGCTCCCCGTGCTTTCGACCGCCGCGGCACCGAGCCTGGTGACCGTCGAGTTCGTCGCCGGTGAGGTCGGCTTCTGTGCTGCCTTCGGAGGCGAGACGCGGTGGAGCGTTCCGCGGTCGCCGACCGGGACCCGCACGCTGACGGCCAAGGACGCGCCGTCGCCGGCTGCCTGCTGATCTGCGGAAGAAGGGGTTGCGGCTCCCGGTTTCGACCGGGAGCCGTTCCGCGTCCGCGCTACACAACCGGCGGCCCGCACGTGATCGTTCCCTGCACGACGATCTCGGTCCCGTCGGCGGCGACGAACGTCGCGTCGATGTCCGTCTTCGTGAGCACCGGTCCGTTCGCAATACCGGCATCAGCGGTGTTCGACGTGCTCGCGCCGGCCGCGTCCTCGGAGACGAGCGAGGCGGACCCGAAACCGGTGGTCAGATACCAGGTGGAGCCGTCGGCGTCGACCCACTGGGCACTGAACTTCGGGTCTTCGCCGGTACCGGTCGTGCACTGGCCCGAGGCACCGTCGGCCGGGACACCGTCGACGGTGAGTGACGCGACCGACGGCAGGCGATCGAGGCGGCCGTAGCCGTAGTCGGCCGCGACGACCGGCGCCGCGTCGGGTACGAGGCCGGGCGCGCGGTCGATTGCCGACTGCACGAGCGCGGTGCGCGCCGCGAGATCGGGCGCCACCCAGTCGCCGACGTCATGCCCGGCGCCCGTCATCCAGATGACGAGCGTGTCGCCGACCCGCGCGGCCACGAAGCCGGCCCGCGTGAACTCCGGCGCGCTGCGGACGGCACCCGGAACGGGCTCGCCCGTCGGCGTCGTCGCGGGTTCGCCGAGCTCTGCGACGGGCGTCGTCGACGCGAACACGGGGTACTGGTTGTGGTGTAGCGCGCCGGCCGCGGTCTCGGCCCCGGCGAGTTGTTGGAACAACAGGGCCGCGCCGAAGCCGTCGTCGATGGTTGTCCCGCCGCTCCATACGCAACCGTTCCAGGCCACTTCGTCCGGCAGCTTGGGTGCGTCGCCGACCGCGGTGGCGCTCGCGGGGTCGACGCCGTACTGCTCCAAACGCCAGGCATCGACGAGCGCGCACGAGTCGGTGACGCGCGTCGTCACTGCCGGTGTGACTGGAGCCGTGGAGGTAGCCGGTGCGCCGGTGGCCGCCGGTGAACTCGCGTCGTCGTCGCCGCACCCGGTCGCAATCGCGGTGACGGTAATGATCGCGGCGAGGGTTCGGTACACGGTTTGCAGTATCGCGGGCCGGGGCCGGGTTGCGTGATCGCCCCGGATAGGCGTCGGAAGTCACTTCGGTGAATCGGCGCTGCTCGATCCGGCGGTTGCGTGACGCCGAGGTGGGCGAAGCGACGGACCGTTTCTAGCCCGCGACCGCGCCGAGCTTGGCGAGGATCTGGTCGGCGCGGGACCGGTCGTGCGCGGCAACGGCGGGGTCGGTCGCGATCGACGCTCGCGCGTGGAGCGCGGCCGCCAGTTCGAACTTCAGGCCCGCGTCGTCGGCGGTGCGCACGCTTTCGTCGAGAGCGGCCCGGGCGCCGTCGGCGTCACCCAGGGCGTGCAGCGCCAGCCCCCGATGGCGAAGCAGTTGCGCACGGAGATCCGCGTACTCCGCGCCGTCGGCACCGGGCAACGCGGTGTCGGCGACGTCGAGCCCGGCCTGCCAACGGCCGGCGAGCACGTGCGCCTCGGCAATGCGCGCCTGCGTTTCGATCACCTCGACGCCGCGCCCGAGCCGTTCGAACGTCGCGAGCGTCTCGGTCAGGAGCGCCATGGCTTCGTCGTCGGCACCGCGGTGGGCGAGCGTGCGGGCCAGTCCGCTCGTCGCGCTTGCGGCACCGAGCGTGTACCGCGCCGCGGTCCAGACGCGCCGCGCTTCGCGCTGGTGTTGTTCGGCGTCGTCGAATCGACCCAGGTTCGCGAGCCCTTCGCCGATGTTGTGCTGCATGCCCGCCGCGCCGACGACATCGCCGGCGCGTTCGAAGGCAAGCCGGCCGCGTTCCCACGCGTCGAGGGCGTCGTCCCAGCGACCGCCGCGGGCCAGGTCGATCCCGACGTTGGTGAGGACATTGCCTTGCCCGACGAGGTCGTCGACCGCTTCGTAGACGGGGAGTGCGGCGTCGCGCAATGGGATGCGTTTGGCGTCGTTGGTGTCGGTGTACGCGAGGTGCAGGAGATAGAAGGCGTGGGCGAGGGCGGGCTTGTCGTCGGCGAGTTCCGCGACGGGGATCGATTGTTCGCACCACCGAACGCACTCCGGGAACCGGCCCTGCCAGTAGCGCACGCTCGCGAGCGCCATCATCGCCCGCGCCGTGTCCGAGCCCTCCGGGCCGGCCGACTCGAGCGCGCGCCGGTACCACCCGAGCGCGGAGCGGTATTGCCCCTGGCGCTCGCGCACGAGCCCACACTTGCGCAGCAGGCGGGACTGGAACGGACGATGCTCGGTGGCGTCCGCGCGCGCGGACGAGTACGCGGCGAACGCTTCGTCGTAACGGCCGAGCAGTTCACAGAGGTCGCCGAGGGCTTCGGCCACCGAGGCGACGTCGGGTCCGGCGAGCGACTCGACGCGCGCGGCGTCGAGCGCACGACGGTAGAAGGTCGCGGCCTCGACGTTCGCGTATCGATCACGAGCTTGGTCGCCCGCACGGCACGAGTAGTACCACGACTCCGCGTACGCGCGCGCCGCGTGGAAGTGCAGTGACAACAAGTCGGTGTGGTCGGCGTCAGCGTCGGCCGCGGCGAGTAGTGCTCCGGCGCGGGCGTGCAGCTCGCGGCGCCGCGCGAAGGGGAGGCCGTCGTACGCGACGCGCCGCACCAGCTCGCTCCGGAAGCGGTAACCGTCGGGAATGGTCTCCACGAACTCCGGGAGGCGCGCGAGCGTGTCGTGCGGCGGTGAGGGGAGGAGTTCGGCCGCGACGTCGCGGAGCAGCGCGGTCGAAAAGCGGCTCCCGAGCACCGAGGCGTAGCGCAGGACGCGCCGCTCGGCGGGGGTGAGGCGGTCGATCTGCTCGGCGACCACAGACTCGAGCGATGTCGGGAGCGCTTCGAACGTCGCGCCGCTCCTGAGTGCGTCGAGGAGCGCCAGCAGGTACATCGGGTTGCCGTGTGAGCGCTCGACGAGTTCCGCGAGCACGTGGTCGGGTAGCGGGTCGCCCTCGGTGAGGACCGTCGCGAGTTTGCGGGAGAGTTCACCCGTGAGCGGCTCGAGTTCGATGCGTTCGGCGTCGAACCCGAGGCCTGAGTGCAGACCGCGGTCCGTCGAGCGGGTCGTGAGCACGATCGCCCACGGAACGGCCTGCACCAGCCGGAACAGCGAGGCGAACAGCGCGGCCGACGCCGCGTCCATGGACGCCGCGTCTTCGATCACGAGCAGCGTCGGCGAGTCGAGCACTCCGCCCACTGCTGCGGCGACTGCTTCGTGTAGCCGATCGGCGCGGAACTCCTGCGCCAGTCGGTCGACCTCGGGCGTCGGGTCGACTCGCGCGCCCGAGGCCGCGGCGAGCAGCGGTAGCCACGGAAGGGACGCGGGCGCGGATCGCTCGATGCGCTTCTGCAGGAGGGTGCCCGCGTCGTCGGGGTCGGCATCGTTGGGAATGCCGAAGATCGCCCGCAGGATCCGGCTCGCGGCGAAGTACGCGTTCTGCGATTGGTATGGCTCGCAGAACAGTCGTATGACGTGGACGTCGGCTTGGGCCGACGCGAACTCGTCGACGAGCCTGCTCTTGCCGATACCGAGGTCGCCGACGATCTCGACGACCGAACCCCGGCCGTGCCGCGCGGCCGTCACGTGGGTGTGGAGTATGTCGAGTTCGACGTCCCGGCCGGCAAAGGGCCCGTGCGACTGCACGTCGTCGACTTCGCGGACGGCCCGGACTTCGTCGGCGTGTATCGGGCGCCGCTTCCCTTTCACGACGAAGGGTGGAAGCGGGCGAGTCTCGAAGCGGGAGCGGGCGAGTTCGAGCGCGTTGCGGCTGACGACGGCGGTGCCCGGATCGGCCCGCCCCATGACGCGCGCGGCGAGGTTCACCGCGTCGCCCATGACCGTGTACGTCCGGCGCGCGGGTGCGCCGACGTCGCCGGCAAACACCGACCCGGCGTGCACGCCGACACGAACCGGCACGCGAGCGGTGGCAAGTATCGCCAACGCGGCCCGGGTCACGCGGCCCTCGCCGTCCTCCGCGCTTTCGGGGGCGCCGGCGGTGAGGATGAACTTGGCGCCGTCGGACGCGACATCAGTCGCGAGCAGGGTGACACCGTGCCGCTCGGCGGCGTCCTCGATCGAGGTCGCAAGGTCGTCGAGCAGTACGGAGAATTCCTCGGGACCGATCGCGTCGAGGAGTGCATCGGCCGCGCCGAACTGCACGAACCCGACGCTCACGTGGCGATGCTCGGGTTCGGCGGTGCCGTCGACGAGTCGCGTGCGCAGCGCGGGGGGAAGGTGCAACGCAAGTTCAGGAGTACTCGGCGCGCCCGCCTTCGTCGCACCCTCGGGCGCAACCGATGGTGCGCGCCGGATGAGCAGCCCGTCGCCCTTCGGGCGACCGATGCACGACCTAGGGAGGAGCGCGGCCGTCTCCACGCTGACGAGGATCTCGCCTGCGCCGGCCGCCGCCTCCATGGCCAGTGCGCGCGTCGTGTCGGCGCCGGTGATGATCAACTCGTGCTGGCGGCGTCCGACGCGGAAGCACAGGAATGCGCCGGTATGGATGCCCTGCGACATGCGCAACGTGACCGACCCCTGCGCGGTCGCGATCGGACCCCGGGCCCGGAGCGCGGCGCGCATCCCCACCGCCGCCGCGACCGCACGGTGTGCGTGCTCGTCGCCGTCGAAGAGCAGCAAGAGGGCGTCGCCACCGAACTTCAGGACGTCGCCACCGGCCCCGAGGGCGACGTCGACGAGCGCCGTGAACGTCTCGTTGAGGATGGCGGTGAGTTCCTCGGCACCCGCCCTTCCCCCTCGGGCCAGTCTCTCTGACAGCTTGGTGAAGCCCGAGATGTCGGCGAAAAGGAGCGATCCGGCCGTGCGGGACCATGGTGCGTGTTCCAGCGCCCGCGCCGCGTGGGACGTGTAGGGCGCGAGGGCAGAAGGGGAGTTCACTGACCTGATTGTCCCATGCAGACAATGATCACTACAGTTCCGGCCGCGATCATGGGAGCGGGGAGCTAACGCGTGAATGGATTCCGTCGTCTGCGCGCGCTCGCGCTACCTCTTGCCGTAGCTCTTGCGATTCCGGCATCGACCTCTGGCCCGGCGGGCGCGGACGTGGGTTCCGCCGCGCCGCTCGTGAGTCTGGCCGCCGATGGTTCGGCGACGCTGACGGGCGCGTCCGACAGCCCGTCGATGAGCGCCGACGGGCGCTGGATCGTGTACGACAGCGCCGCGACGCAAGTCGTCGCGGGCGACACCAACGCCGGCCGCGACGTCTTCGTGCGCGACACCGTCACCGGGACCAACGTCCGCGTCTCGAAGAACGATCGCAGCGCGCAGGTCGCCGGGGACAGCACCGAACCGGCCATCAGCCGCGATGGCCGGTTCGTCGCATTCATCTCCACCGCGGTCATCAAGAAGCCCTCGGGTGCCGGCTGCAAGGTGACACCCGGACCGAAGCCACGCGACCGCAGCGGCCCCGTGCTCGACGTATACGTGCACGACCGCGACGCCGACGGCAACGGCGTCTTCGACGAGGTGTCGGTTCCCAGCGGCTCCAAGACGCTGTGCGGCGTCGCGACCAGCCTCGTCAGTGTCGACTCGAAGGAGCGCCAAGGCCCGGCGCCGCGCCAGGCCGCGCCGGTCGAACTCGTCGTGTCCGGGAACGGGCGCTTCATCGCGTTCGCCAGCGCGACCAAGCTCGACCCCGGCGACAACAACGCACAGATCGACGTCTACGTCCGCGACCGCGACACCGACGCCGACGGCGTCTTCGACGAGCCCAGTTCCTCCAACACGATCTGGGCCAGCCGCCGGGGCACGACGCAGCCCGACGGTGCGAGCCGGGTGCCTTCCCTCAGCGACGACGGCACCCTCGTCGCGTTCGAGTCGACGGCGACGAACCTCGTCGCCGGATCCGACCCGAACGGCTCCGCACCCGATGTATACGTCCGCAACCTCGTCACCGGGACGATCACCCGCGTCGCACCGGGCACGTCGCCCTCCCTCTCCGGCAACGGGCTGCGAGTCGCGTTCCAGTCCGGTTCCGACATCTCGGTCCGCGCCCTGGCCGGCGGTTCACCGCTGCAAACGTTCGTCGGTACCCGCCCCGTGCTGTCCCAGGACGGCGTGATCGTGGCGTACTCGGCCGGCGGGCACGTGCTCGCGACTGACGTCGACACCGGCCTGACCGAGACGATGAGCATCGGCCCCGGCGGGGTCCTCGGCAACGCCGCTTCGGGCGACGACGGAACCGCGAGCCCGCAAGTGGCGGTCTCGGGCAACGGGTCGGTTGTCGCGTTCGCGTCGGACGCAACCAACCTCGGCGCCGACAATGCGGGCGTACGCGACGTCTTCGCGCGCGAGCGCAGCGGTGTGACGGGGTCGCTGTCGATCCGCGGCGCTCCCGCGAGCGTCGAAGGCGCGCGCGGCGTCGCGATCGCGGGCATTCCGCTCGCGGCCATCCCCGCCGGCCTCTACGACCAGATCCTCGACTCGGGCTTCGTGGGCCGTAGCGGGTATGTCGGCCGGTCGGGGTTCGTGGGCCGGAGCGGGTTCGTGGGCCGGACGGGGTATGTCGGCCGGAGCGGGTTTGTCGGCCGTAGTGGTTTCGTGGGCCGGAGCGGGTTTGTCGGCCGGTCGCTGCTCGGCCAGCTCACGCTCGACCAGCTCGACATCCAGGTTCCCGGCGGCTGGGCGAACGTGCTCGTCGGCACGCCGTACCAAGGTCAGCCCGAACACCTGGTGACGCTCGCCGAGGTACTTGCGCTTGTCGACGACCCGGGTCCGATCCCGCCGACGAGTGGTCCTGGTCTGCTCTGGGACCTGCCCCTCGAAGACCTCGACCCGCAGGGCGTGATTCTCGAAAGCGTCAGCATCGTGTCGTTGCTGCTCGGCCAGACGACGCTGGGTGCGATCAACGGGCCCAACTGGTGTGCCGTCGCCGGACCCGACATCTGTGTTGCGGGCGAAGAAGCCGACTTCCTCTCCAGCGCGACACTGCTCGATCTCGACTTCCTCGACGTCGACCCGGCGGCCGTCGACTTCTCCGCGATCCTGCTTTCCGACGTCACACCGGCGGTCGATTCGCCGATCGCGCTCGAGCTGGCCGAGAACCCGGTTCCGCTGACGATGAGCCTCGGCGAGTACGCGATCGGGTTCCTGGCGCGCGCCGACTTCCCGTGGGAAGAGCTTCCGCTCGGCCCGGGCGGTCTCGATGTCGAACCCCTCGCGCGGGGCGAGGAACTCTCCTACACGGTGCAGTACTCGGCCGGGCCCACCGATGTCGGCCCCGTGACGCTCACCGTCACACTTCCCGACGGCGTCGCGTACCTGGCGGGCACCGCGGGGTGCACAGGCGCCACCGGCGCCGACTGCGCGTCGGCGATTTCCGACCCGAGCGTCAACGGCTCGACGCTCGTGTTCACGGGAACGTTCGCCCTACCCGGCGAGACGGCGACGATCCCGTTCGCCGCGGCCACGGCCGGGATCGTTACCGAACCCGGTCAACTCGGTGACGCCACTGCTTCGCTGACGTTCGCGAGTGGCCCCCCGCTGAACGCGTCGACCGCGGGTGGCACCGCGCTACAGGACCCGTGGGCGGGGACGTCGATCAACGACCCCGACAACGCGCCGCCCGTCGTTCCGGACGTGCTGTACCTCGGCTCGCTCGAACCCGACGAGCGCGAGTACTACCGCATCGACCCGTCCGCGTTCCCGCAAGGTGCGCAGGTGGTCGTGAAGATGTCACCGATCGGCGCCGCGGCCCAAGATGCCGACCTCTTGCTCGTGGGGCCGCCGTCGACCGGCTTCGTGGGTCGTTCGGGCTTCGTGGGCCGTTCGGGCTTCGTCGGTCGTTCGGGTGACGCGCTCGAACGCAACTCGATCGTCGACGACCCCGGTAACGAGGGCGGTACGGACCTCGCGCCCGAGACCCTGCGCGATCTTCCGATCGACGTACCCACCGAGAACGTGCAGGACATCTCGACGCGCCGTGGTACAGCCGGCGAGGAAGTCGCGACGACATCAGTCGGCGGCGACTACGTCGTGCAGGTGAGCGGCTTCAACGGCGCGACGACCGACTACGTGCTGCGCATCGCCGTGGTCGCACCGACCGAACCGATCGAATGCCCGGCCCTGCCCGCAGGTACCTCCGCATCGGTCAACCTCGCGGGCGCGTACCGTGCGCCGGGAAGCGAGCCGAACCCCGAGACGGTGATCCTCTACAACGGCGCCCGTTTCGCGGCGACGAGTGGCGGCGACGTGACCGCCAAGCTGCACGAACTCGCCGACGCCACCAACGGTTGGGTCGTGCCCGTCGCGACCAACGTCGAGTGGGACGACGCCGCGCTCGACGACCAGTGCGCGGCCGAAGTGGCCAACGCAGTGTCGGGTGACATCCACGCCGCGATCCTGCCGCTCTTCGACACCGCCGACGCGCCGCGCAGCGTCGTGATCGTCGGTACCGACGACGTGCTGCCGATGCGCCGGATCCCCGACGTGACGGGTCTGTTCGACGAGCGTGACTACGCCGAACACGTCGGTGGGAGCGACGCCATCGCCGACTCGTTCGGGACGCGCTGGTTCCTCAGCGACGACGTCTACGGCGACCGCGACCCGGCCACGTTCCTCGGCCGCCAGTTCTTCGTGCCCGACGCGGCCGTCGGCCGCCTCGTGGAAACGAAGACCGACATCGAGGCCCAGATCGATCTGTTCCTCCAGTCGGGCGGCATCCTCGACCCGCAGAGCGCGTTGACGACCGGATACGACTTCCTCGCCGACGGGGCGACCCAGGTCGCGGGCGCCGTCGGCGGCGACACGTTGATCGATCCGGCGGGTGCCACCGGCGGGCTCTGGACCGCTGCGCAACTGAACGGCGACCTCGGCGCCGATCCCGACGTCGCGTCGCTCAACGCGCACTTCGACCACCAGAACGTGTTGTCGAGCGCGGGCAACGTCACGCCGGATGAGTCCGACGTACTGAACGTCGGCGCGCTGAACAGCGCGTTCGGCGGGCAGATCGTGTTCTCGATGGGTTGTCACGCGGGGTTGAACGCGCCCGACAGCTACGGCGGGACCCGGCGCGCCGACTGGGCGCAGACGCTCGCGGGCCGCGGCACGGCCGTGTTCGTCGCGAACACCGGCTACGGCTACGGAGACTTCAGCGCCGTGGCGCTGTCGGAGCGGCTGAACGTGCTGTTCGCGCAAAACCTCGACGGCAGCGTCGACGTCGGTCACGCGCTCGTCGAGGCGAAGAAGGACTACTTCCTCAGCGCGGGCGCCTACCAGGGCTACGACGAGAAGGCCTTGCAGGAAGCCGTGTTCTACGGCCTGCCCATGTACCAACTCGCCGGCGCGGCGCCGTTCGCGGCGGCCACGACCGCAGCTGCCACGCAGACGTCGTTCGCCGTGACGACCGACCCGGTCACCGGGTTGGCGGCCGCGGCCCTGTCGGTGCAGCCCGAGTTCGAGGAGAACACCGCGCCCGACGGCACGACCTACGACAGCGTCGGCGGCGACGTGCAGGCGCTCAACGGCTACCCGATCGTGCCTCGCATGACGTTCGACGTCACGCAACCGGAGGGCTCCGACCTCGTCGCCCACGGGGTACTGCTCTCCGGTCTCACGACCGAAGAGATCCCGGTCGAGGCGCCGGCGTTCGGCCGCGCCACCGTCGGTCAGGGCGAGAACGAACCGCAGGCGCCCGCCGCCTCGTACTCGTTCCCGTCGCAGTTCGGGATCGTGAACATCGGCGCCGACGAGCAGAAGCTCGTGCTCCTGCCCGAACAGGTCGAGTCGAACGACCCCGGGCCCGGGGCCGTCAAACGCCGCTTCACCAACCTCGAAGGTCTCGTGTACTACGCGCCCGCCGACGTGACCGACGCGACACCACCGCGGATCCTGTCGACGGACGCGCGCGCCGAGGACGGCGACACGCTGTTCAGCGTCGAGACGACCGACGAGAGCGGTGTGTTGCGCGTCGTGGTGCTGTACCGCAGCGGCAACGAGTGGTTGCCCCTCGACTTGGCGCGCGTCGGCGACACCGACGAGTGGATCGGCGGCGTTCCCGACGTCACGGATCCGTTGTACATCGTGCAGTCGTTCGATATCTACGGCAACGGCGCGACCAGTTCGAGGAAGGGCGACTTCTACACGGTGAACGGCGACGGCCCGGAGTTCGTCGCGTTCGCCGAAGGCCCGCAGGGTGACAACGGTTGGTTCACCGGGCAGCCGACGCTCCAGGTCGTCGGCGCGTCCGATCTGTCGCAGGTGTTCGTGTCGATCGACGGCGGCGAACCCGTGGCGTTCGACGTCTTCCCGGGCCTGCCGGCGACCGACGGCGTGTACGACGTCGTGGTCACGAGCGGCGACACCACGATCGCGCTCGTCGTCCCGATCGACAGCACTGCGCCGGTGATCACGCGCGGCGGCGCGCCGATCGACCAACTGATCCTTCCCGGCGACGAGGGTGAAGGCGAGGGTGAGGTGGAGTGCACCGACCCCGGACTCGAGGCGTCGGGGATCGCCACCTGCGACACCGTCTTCGGCGAGGCCGGGCTCAGTGTCACCAGCACCGACCGGGCCGGCAACGCGAGCGAGGTGCACCAGGTCGTCGCGCTCTTGAGCGGTGACCAGCAGGCCGGCTGGTTCGTCACGCGGCCGACACTGACGCTGGTCGGCGCCAACGCGGGCGATTACTCGGTCGCGTTCGACGGCGGCGAACCCACGCCCTACACGGATCCGGTATCGGTACCGGGTGAGGGCACGGTCGAGATCGAGATCACGGGCCCCGACGCCGGCTCCTTCTCGGCGCAGATCGACACGCTCGCGCCGGACATCGCGCTCGATCCCCAACTGGAGTCTGCGTACCGGGTCGGCGAGTTGGTCGCGATCGTGGTGTCGTGCACCGACCCGAACCCGCCCGACAGTTCCGGCGTCGAGTCGTGCGCGCCGCTGCTTGTTTCGCTCGACACCGCGACGCCGGGAGTGAAGTCGTTCACCGTCGACACTTCCGACGGAGCCGGGAACACGCGTAGCCAGATCTTCGAGTACACGGTCGTCGCCGACGGTGACTACCGCTACGAGGACTTCGACTGGCCGGTGTTCTCCGTTCCGAACATCGGTGTGCTCACCGCGGGCCGGACGGTCCCGTTGCGGTTCCGTGTGTTCGGCCCCGACGACGAGGAGATCACGGCGACGTCGGAGATCTCCACCACCCTCTCCGAACCGCGGGCGTGCCCGCCCGGCTTCCTCTACTGGGCGATCTTCTTCGCCGGTTCCGGTGTGGAGTCCTTCGAGTACGAAGCGCCGCCGGGGAGGTTCAACTGGGTGTGGCAGGCGCCGAATCCGATCCCGGATCCGGAAAAACCGTGCTACATCCTGACGGTGCGAGCGAACGCAGATCCGGGCCCCGGCATCAGAACGTGGATGAAGGTGACGGCCGCGCCGTCCTAGGCGGATCGATTCAGGCCCTATTGATTCAGGGAGCTCAACCGATGCGGCGTTCGGTGCCCGCCCAGTAGGGCTCGCGCAGCTCGCGCTTGAGCAGCTTGCCCGACGGGTTGCGCGGCAGGGTGTCCGTGAAGTCGACCGACTTCGGCAGCTTGTAGCCCGCGAGCGACTCGCGGGCGAACGCGATCAGCTCGGCCTCCGACACGTCGCTGGCCGCGGCGCGTACGACGATCGCCTTCACGGCCTCGCCCCACTTCTCGTCGGGAACGCCGATCACCGCGACGTCGGCGACCCCGGGGTGCGTCATCAGGACGTTCTCGACTTCGGCCGGGTAGATGTTCTCCCCGCCCGACACGATCATGTCCTTCACGCGGTCATGGAGGAAGACAAAGCCGTCGGCGTCGAGGAACCCGGCGTCGCCGGTGCGGAACCAGCCGTCGGTGGTGATCGCCTCCGCCGTCGCCGTCGGATTGTTCCAGTACCCGGCCATGTTCTGGCGGGAGCGGGTCCACAGCTCCCCGACCTCACCGACGGCCTTGTCGGCGCCTGATTGCGCGTCGACGACGCGCATCTCGACCCAGGGGTACGGCTTGCCGCACGACCGCAGCAGATGCGGCCGCCCCACCGGATCGTGGTCGACCCCGTCGAGCTGTGTAATCGCGCCCGAAGTCTCCGTGAGGCCGTAGACCTGGATGAACTCGCAGCCGAACGTTTCCATCCCCTGCACGAGCACCGTGTCCGTGATCGGCGACGCGCCGTACACGAGCGTGCGCAGACTCGAGAAATCGGTCGACTCGACACCGGGCGTCATCAGGAGGAACTGGATGACGGCCGGGACCATGAACGCGTTCGTGATGCCGAACTCGGGAATCGTGCGCAGGATCGCGGGCGGGTCGATGTCGCGCAGCACGACCGTGCGACACCCGTGGTACAGCCCCACCAACGACCAACCCGCACCGGCGATATGGAACATCGGCATCATCGCCAAGTTCACCGACGCCTCGCCGAAGCGCCACTGCTCCGAGATGTCGACAATGCCTCGGAAGAAGTTGTCGCTCGTCAGCATCACGCCCTTCGGCAAACCCGTCGTGCCCGACGTGTAGAGCTGGAACGCGACGTCGGCACCCGAGGCGACCGCGCCCGGGTCGGTGACCGGCTGCGCGTCGACCCACGCCTCGTACTCCTGCCAACGTTCGTGCCCACCGATCGCGATGATCGTGTGCACGCGCGCGAGGTCGGACTCGATCTTCTCGATGTGCTGCACGAACTCGGGCCCGACGATCACGATCTCGGCCCGGGCGTCGTCGATGATCTGCGCCATCTCCGCGGGCGCGAGCCGCCAGTTCACCGACACGTTCACCGCACCGACCTTGGCGACGCCGAACGTGACCTCGAACCACTCGAGGCCGTTCTTGTCGATGAACGCGATCCGGTCGCCGGCGCCCGCGCCCGCCGCGGCCAGCGCCTGCGCGACCTGATTCGACCGGGCGTCGAGTTCGCCGAACGTCACCGAGCGCCCCGCCACCTCCAGGGCCGGCGCCTTCGGCCGGTCCCGGCCGTGCGTGCGGATCACATCGGCAATCGTCGCAATCGTCATGTTTTTCATTCTGGACGCGCGTATGTGTTGCCAGCAACACATACGCGCGACCAGAAGCGGATCGAGGGGGTGGCGCTAGGCCCAGCCTCCTGCGTACGCGACGAACTGGCCGGTGGTGAAGGTGCTCGTACCGTCGACGAACGGCATGCAGAACGACGCGAACTCGTCGACGGTGCCGAGCCGGCCCAGCGGCACCTGGGCCTCGATCTTGGCCCGCACTTCGGGGTCGTTGGCACCCGTCGCGCGCAGGAACTCGGGGAAGTCCATGAAGTTGGTCCCGACTGCGTTCACCTGCACGCCGTGGCGCGCCATTTCGCCGGCGACGTTGCGGGCGAGCATGGTCGCGCCGGCCCGAACCGCCGAGTAGAGGGGCGCGCCCGGTGTCGGTCGGGCGCCCGCGGCGCTCGTGATGACGAGGACCTGGCCCGCGCGCTGTTCGACCATCGGCGGCAGCACTGCTTTGAGGAAGTGGTACGGCGCTTCGAGACAGCCGCGTACGACCGAATGCAGGTCGTCGAGGGTGGAGTCGAGGAAGCGGCCGGTAACGACCATGCCCGAGAACGCAGCGGCGGTGTCGATGCGGCCGAACCGCGCGAGCGCGGCTTCGACGAGTCGTTGCGCCGATTCCGGCTTCGAGAGGTTGCGCACGCCGATGACGGCTTCGAACTCGGTGCCCGCGGCCGTGAGTTCGTCGACGAGGGCTTCCTCGGGGTCGCCGAGGACGAGGCGGTGGCCGCGCGCCGCGAGCGCGCGGGCGAGTGGCGGACCGACGTAGAAACTCGCGTCGCACACGAGCGCGACGCGGCCGCGGTCGAGGGTGGGGTCGGTCATGCTCATGCCTGGTCCAGTCGTGTGAGGCGGGCGGTGAAGCCGACGTAGTCCCAGAGCATGTCGTCGCCGGCGCGGCGGCGCGTCACCTCGATCGGAATGCCGACCGGGCGCAACACGTGGACTCCGTCTTCGTAGGTGGCGACGACGGTGATCGGCGTCGCGTGGTCGAACTCGGCGACGTCGTGGACACCGTGTTCCTCGCTGCCGTCGCAGCGCATGTCGTGGACGACGCCGCCCCCGGTGACGACCAGGCGGTCGGCGCACTGTTCGATGCGCTGGATATGACCGAGGGCCCGGTGGTCGGGCACGATCCTCCCGTCGACGACGACTTCGGTGACCTGCCACACGCCGCGGAGGTCGGGTGCGCCGGCGACCAGCGGTTCGGTGCACGGGGCCAGGATCGGTGCGGGCATCTCGGTGCCGTAGCCGCCGGGCGGCGTGTGCGCGACGGCGATCTCGTGGGCGAAGACATCGGCCATTGCGGGCGACCGTATCTTGTGGCACAGTCAGTGTCAATACTTGTGATCGAGGGGGATGCCATGCAGCTCGAGGTCGATCGGGGCGACCTGCACCGGACGCGTGTGGTCGACGAGCCTGCTCCCGACGGGCCGCGCCTGCGGGTCGAGAGGTTCGCGCTGACGTCGAACAACATCACCTACGCCGCGTTCGGCGACATGCTCCAGTACTGGAACTTCTTCCCCGGCGCGACCGAGGACGGCGTCAATTGGGGCCGCGTTCCCGTGTGGGGTTTCGCCCGCGCCGAAGGCGCCGAGCCCGGCGTCGACGGGCGCCAGGTCTACGGCTACCTCCCGATGGGCACGCACTTCGCGGTCGAGCCCGGTCGCGTCGACGACGCGGGGTGGACCGACACGGCCGAGCACCGGCGGCCGATGGCGAGCGCGTACAGCAGCTACCGGTTCACCGAGACGGACCCCATCTACGCCCCCGACCGCGAGGCGCAACAGATGGTGTTGTACCCGCTGTTCTTCACGTCGTTCGTCATCGACGACTTCCTCGCCGACGACTCCCGCGCCGGCGCGTCGACGGTGTTGCTGTCGAGCGCGTCGAGCAAGACCGCGATCGGCACGGCCTTCCTCCTCTCGCAACGGCCGGGGATCACCGTCGTCGGGCTGACCTCGCCCGGCAACGCCGACTTCGTGCAGAGCCTCGGCTGCTACCACGAGACGATTTCGTACGACGACATGAAGACGCTGCCCGCCGACGACGCGATGTTCGTCGACATTGCCGGCAACGGCGAGGTGCGCAACGCCGTGCACGGCTACTACGGCGACCGGCTCGCGCACAGCATGATCGTCGGCAGTACCCACTGGGACACCGGCGGCGGCGCGCCGCCACCCGACGCGGGACCGACACCCGAGTTCTTCTTCGCGCCGACACAGATCGCCAAGCTCACCCACGAGTTGGGGCAGGACGGCGTCGACCAGCGCGTCGGCGACGCGTGGCGCAACTACCTCGGCTTCACCGACGGGTGGCTCACGATCGAGGAGCACCACGGCCCGAAGGCGGTCGAAGCCGTGTACCAGACGTTGCTCGAAGGGCGGGTCGACCCGCGCGTCGGGTTCGTGTGCACGATGGAGGAAAGCTGATGTCCACGTCGTCGCCCGCGACATCGACAACCTGACCGAATCGATTGCGTCGGCGCCCACCGCCGGCGGGGAGGCCTGAAATGGAAGTGCTCCGCACGCCCGACGAACGGTTCGCCGACCTGGAGGACTACGACTACGCACCGCACTACCGCGACGTGACCGCGGCCGACGGCACGACGCTGCGGTTCCACTCCGTCGACGAGGGCCCGAGCGACGTGGCCCCCGTGTTGCTGTTGCACGGCAACCCGTCGTGGTCGTACATCCACCGGCACATGATCCGCGGGCTCGCCGACCTCGGGCACCGGGTGATTGCGCTCGACCTCATGGGCATGGGCCGTTCCGACAAGCCGACGGCGCGTTCCGACTACACGCTCGCCGCGCACGTCGACTGGATGGGGCAGTGGCTCGAAGCCGAGGACCTCACCGACATCACGCTGTACTGCCAGGACTGGGGCGGTCTCGCCGGGCTCCAGCTACTCCCGAAACACGGCGACCGGTTCGCGCGCGTGATCGCGTCGAACACGGGGATCCCGACGGGTGAAGGTGTGAACGCGTTCATGGAGAGCTGGCTCGAGTTCAGCCAGCGCGCCGACACGCTGCCGATCGCCAAGCTCATCGACGGCTCGGCGACGCGGAAACTGACCGAGGGTGAGAAGGCCGCGTACGAAGCGCCGTACCCCGACGGCACCTACATGACGTGCCCGATCCAGTTCCCGTTGCTGATCCCGCTCCAGCCCGACAACCCGGGCGTGCCGATGTGCCGCGAGACGTGGACGTACCTCGAGGCGTGGGAGAAGCCGTTCCTGACGGTCTACGGGTCCGAGGACCCGGTGTCGTTCAAGCCGGGCGCGCACCTCAAGTTCCAGCGCAAGGTACCGGGCGCCGCGGGTCAACCCCACCGTGTCATCGACGGCGGGCATCACTTCATCCAGGAGGACGCCTCACCGGAACTGGTGCAGATCATCGACGAGTTCGCGCGCAAGGCCTGAACGCGTGCCCGACCTTCGTGAGAGCGATGCGGTCGACGGGCGCACGGCCCGGCGCGAGCGCAATCGGGTCGCGGTGCTCGACGCGGTGCTCGAACTCTTCTCGGAGGGCGACCTCGACCCGAGCCCCGAGGCCGTCGCCCGCCGCTCGGGCGTGTCGTTGCGGTCGGTGTACCGCTATGTCTCCGACCACGAGGGCCTTGCTCGCGAAGCCATCGCGCGGCACCAGGAGAAGGTCGCACCGCTGTTCGTCATTCCCGAACTGGGGAAGGGCTCGTTCGACGAGAGGGTGGAGCGGTTCGTGACGGCGCGGATGACGCTGCACGACGCGATCGCGTCGACCCACCTGGCGGCCCGTCTGCGCGCGCCGGCGAGCCGGGTGATCCACGCGCAACTCGAGACGGGCCGGGCGGCCATGCGGGCGCAGCTCGACCGTCAGTTCGCACCCGAGCTGCGACCGCTGACCGCGGCGGCGCGCCGCAACGTCGCCACCGCGGCCGACGCTCTGACGCAGCTCGAAGGCATCGATTACTTTCGGCTCCATTGCGGCCTCTCGTCCCGAGTGACGCGCGATGTGCTGGTGGACGCCTTGACGCGCTTGTTGCGCACGCAGGAGGAAGCATGACGAGTCCCGAACCGTTTGGGGGGGTCATCGGGCGCACGCTCGCGGAGTCGACTCCCTCGTGGCCGACCCGCCCGCACCCCGGCGAGGACGCACCGAACGTCGTGGTGATCGTGCTCGACGACCTCGGGTTCTCGCATCTCGGCTGCTTCGGGTCGACGATCGACACACCGAACATCGACCGGCTCGCGGCCGGCGGGCTGCGGTACACCAATTTCCATGTCACGCCGCTGTGCTCACCGACGCGTGCCGCGCTTCTCACCGGGCGCAACCACCACGAGGTGGGGATGCGGGGGGTGTCGAACTGGAACACGGGCTTCCCGCACATGCGCGGCCACATCAGTAACCACGCGTCGACGATGGCCGAGACGCTGCGCGACGAGGGCTACACGACGCTCGCGCTCGGCAAGTGGCACCTGTGCCAGATGGAAGAGACGTCCGCGGCCGGGCCGTACGACCAGTGGCCGTGCCAGCGCGGCTTCGACCGGTTCTACGGGTTCCTCGAAGGCGAGACCGACCAGTTCCACCCGGAGCTCGTGTACGACAACCACGCGGTCGACCCGCCGAAGTCGGTGGTCGACGGCTACCACCTCAGCGAGGATCTCGTCGACCGCGCCGTCGAGTTCGTGCACGACGCGAAGTCCGTGCGTCCCGACCGCGCCTTCCTCATGTACCTCGCGTTCGGCGCGACGCACGCACCGCACCAGGCGCCGCGCGAGTACATGGAGAAGTACCGCGGCCGCTTCGACCAGGGCTGGGACGCAACGCGCGAAGCGTGGTTCGCCCGTCAGCACGAACTCGGGCTCTTGCCCGAGGACACGGAACTCGCGCCGCGCAACCCCGGCGTCGAGGCGTGGGACACGCTGCCCGAGAACCATCGCATCCTCGCGGCTCGGCTCCAGGAGGCGTTCGCCGCGTTCCTCGACCACACCGACGCGCAGATCGGCCGATTCCTCGACGCGCTCGCGCAGCTCGGCGAACTCGACAACACCATCATCATGCTGTGCTCCGACAACGGCGCGAGCCAGGAAGGCGGGCCGTTCGGTGTCATGCACGAGATGAAGTTCTTCAACTTCATCCTCGAGACGCCCGACGAGGCCGTGGCCCGGCTCGACGACATCGGCGGGCCGCACAGCCACTCGAACTACCCGTGGGGCTGGTCGCAGGCCGGCAATACGCCGTTCAAGTGGTACAAGCAGAACACGCACGAGGGCGGCGTCCACGTACCGCTCATCGTGCACTGGCCCGCGGGCATCAGCGACGCCGGGGGACTGCGTGACCAGTTCCACCACGTGAACGACATCGCGCCGACGATCTACGAAGCGATCGGTGTCACGCCGCCGTCGGTGTACCGCGGGTACGAGCAGATGCCGATCACCGGCACGTCGTTGCGCTACACCTTCGACGCGCCGGACGCCACGTCGACGAAGACGGTGCAGTACTTCGAGATGGTGGGCCACCGAGCGATCTACGCCGACGGCTGGAAAGCCGTGACGCGGCACAAGGCGGGCGACGCGTACGACGACGACCGGTGGGAGCTGTACCACGTCGAGATCGACCGCTCCGAGTGCCGCGACCTCGCGGCCGACTTGCCGGACAAGGTCGCCGAGATGGTCGAACTGTGGTGGAGCGAAGCCGAGGCGCACGGCGTGCTGCCGCTCGACGACCGCACCCTCGAACTGTTCGGCGCCGGGTTCCGCGATCGGTCTCCCCATCCGTCCGACAAGCACTACGTCTACCGGCCGCCGATGTCACCGCTCCCCGCGCAGGTGGGCGCGTCGATCGGTGGCCGGAGCTACGACCTCCACGCAGTCATCGACCGGCCCGCGGGCGCGGACGGTGTGCTCTACGCGACCGGCACGCAGAACTCCGGCGTGAGCGTGTTCGTGCAGGACGACCGGTTGGTGTTCGACTACAACTGCTTCGGCGACCACCACGTCGTCGAGTCGACCCGCGTCGTTCCGGTCGGGAAGGCGGTGGTCGGCGTGCGGTTCCGGCGGCACGGCAAGACCGGCGCCGCGACGCTGGTGATCGACGACGAGGAGTGCGGCACGCTCGACATCCCCCTCGTGATGCGCATGATGTCGAGCACGGGCCCCAGCGTCGGCTACGACCACGGGTCGCCCGTGAGCGAACGTTACGACGGGCCGTTCCCGTTCGCCGGGCACCTCGAACGGGTCGACATACAGCTGATCTCACCGACTCCCGCGGAAGGCGCCGGCAACACCGCGACCGAGGAGCGTTCGACGATGGCGAGGCAATGACCGTCGAGTACGTCCGCACCCCCGACGAGCGGTTCGCCGCGCTCGACTGGCCCTACGCGCCGCACTACATCGAGCGCCCTGCCGTGCTTGACGGGCTGCGCCAGCACTACGTCGACGAGGCCCCGGCGGGTACTCCGCGCGGGACGTTTCTGTTGCTGCACGGCGAACCGACCTGGGCGTACCTCTACCGCGACTGGATCGGGCCGCTCGTCGACCTCGGTTTCCGCGTTGTCGCGGTCGACCATCTCGGCTTCGGCCGTTCGGACAAGCCCGTCGACGACGACTGGTACACGATCGCGCGTCATCGGGAAGCGTTGGAACGGGTCATTACCGCGCTCGACCTGCGCGACATCCACCTCGTCGTGCAGGACTGGGCCGGCCCGATCGGGCTCATCACCGCGGTGCACGATCCCGACCGGTACGCGCGCCTGTTCATCCTGAATACGTGGTTGCACGAGGACGGCTTCGAGTACACAGAAGGTATCCGGTGGTGGCGCCAGGCCGCGCTCGACCCCGAACAACTTGGCGGCGACATGCCGGTGGGCGGCATCGTGTCGGGCACCATGCGGCGAGCGGGGCACGACGCCGCCGCGATCGCAGCCGCGTTCGACGCCCCGTTCCCCGACTACGCGTCGAAGGCCGGTGCCCGCCGGTTCCCGTTCTGCATTCCGTTCGGCGAGCCGGTACTCGGCGACGCCGACGCACAGGCGGCCGCGCGCGCCGCGCTGCGGACGTGGACCGCGTCACCTGTACACGTCGCGTTCGGTGACGCGGACCCGGTGTTCACGTGGGAGTGGGCAGAGCGTTGGGCGGTGGAGATCCCCGGCGCCACCCTCGACCGCATCGAGGGCGCCGGCCACTTCGTACAAACCGACGCACCTGACGACTGCCTCGCGATCGTCACCAAATACTCGACCTAGTGCCATGAGGCGTGCCGTGCTCGCGCTCGTGCTCGTTGTCGCTGCCGGATGCGGTTCATCGAGTGACGACGACTCGACTGATGCGGCGCCGACCGGGTCGGGCACGCTCTCTGCCGACGCGACCTGGCAGTGGCAGCTCTACGGCGAGGTGAACACCGAGTACGACGTCGATGTCTACGACGTCGACCTGTTCGACAGCCCGCCCGAATTGATCGACGCGTTGCATGCCGACGGCCGGACGGTCGTCTGCTACTTCTCGGCCGGTTCGCACGAGGACTGGCGGCCCGATGCCGGCGACTTCGACGACGATGCACTCGGCGAGTACCTGGAGGATTACGACGACGAGCGCTGGGTCGACGTGCGCGACGACTCGGTACGAGACGTGATGCGCCGGCGGCTCGACCTCGCCGTCGAGCGCGGGTGTGACGGTGTCGAGCCCGACAACGTCGACGGTTACGCGAACGACCCCGGCTTCGACCTGACCGCCGACGATCAGATCGACTTCAACCGGTTCCTCGCGTCCGAAGCCCACGACCGCGGCCTGCTCGTCGGGCTGAAGAACGCGCTCGACGAGATCCCCGAGCTGGTCGACGACTTCGACTTCGCGGTGAACGAGCAGTGCTTCGAACACGACGAGTGCGACGCGCTCCAGCCGTTCCTCGACCAGGGCAAGCCGGTGTTCACCGCCGAGTACGAAGCGGGATTGCGCGCCGACCACGACGAACTCTGCGCCGACGCCCGCGACCGGGGCATGCACACACTCATCCTGCCCGTCGACCTCGACGACGCGTTCCGTGTCTCCTGCGATAGCTGACGAGTCAGCTCACGGGCGGGCCGCAGGTGATCGTGCCCTGCACCGTGATCTCGGCGGGTGCATCGGGGATCGTGTGCGGCTTGTTCGGTTCGGGGTCGAGCACGAGCGTCGCGTCGATCGCGGCGGACGTGAGCAGCGGACCGTACGTCACGGTCCCGTGGCCCAGGTCGGGAACGATTGGCGCGCGGCTGAACACCCAGGCGGCGGTCGCGTCCCCGTCGCGCCGAGAGAGGTAGGTGTGGCCGAAGTCGGTGCTCAGCCGCCAGTCGGAATCACCGTCCGACCACGTGGCTCCGAAGTCGGGCGCATTGCGCACATCGCCGCCACCGGCACCGACAGTGCAGATACGGGAGTCTGACTCGATCGCAACGCCGCCGACCGTGAGGTCGGCCTCGGCGGGGACGCCGTCGAACCACGCTTGCGCAAAGTCCGCGGCCGTGACCGGCCCGGCGTCGGCGACGAGATCGGGGGCGCGGTCGATCACCGCTTGCATCAGCGCGACACGCGCGGCGAGGTCGGGGCCGACGATTGAACCCATCCGGAGGGGGGAGCGAGCCATGGCGGGAAAACTGCGGATCGAGGGCACCACGACGGTCTGGGAAGACGCCAAGAAAGAGGCGAACGGGTCGGAGAGCAAGACCGAGGTGCGAGTGGGGGCGACGGGTCGATCACCCGGAACCGGACGTGACACGACGACGCGGACGGCGCCGACGTGGACCACACCGTGCTGCCCGACGGCACCACCCTGCAGGACCGGCGGTTCAAGGACGGTTCGTTCACGAGGACGACGACGACCCCCGACAAGAGTGTCGTGGTCGGGCGCGACACGCACGACCCGACGACCGGGACCGGGACGTCCGAGACCTCGTTCTCCGACGGCACGCGCATCGTCACGACGACGACACGTGACGCGGACGGCACGCGGCGCATGACGACGGTCGGGCGTGACGGCACCAAGTCGGAGGTGACGTCTCGCACCGAAGCCCAGGCCGACGGAACCAGCGTGTCTCGGACCACGACTTCCGACGGAACGGTTGCCACCCACACCCAGCGGCCCAACGGCAATGTCGAGGGCGAGACGCGATACGCCAACGGAGAAGTCGAACGGTCGACCACCGAGAAGCTTGCCGACGGGACGCGCCACACGAGCACCGCACGCGACGGCAAGGTGACGGTCAACGCCCGGCGATTCCCGGCCCAGGCCGCTTCGAATCGCTTGCTCGGGCACGATTCGCCCGCGGCTCGTAGCGTGGCCCCCATGACGAGTGCGACGACGGCACATTGAGCTTCCAGGTGTTCGGTACCGCATCCGACAGCGAGGACGTCACTTTCGACCTCACCGGCGACTGCCGGTAGCCAGAGCTTCGCTCGGGCCGGCGCTCGGAGCCCGTCTGTGTACTCGAGGTTCGTGAACTGGCTCTGGCCCGAGCCGCGTTGCGGTGCCGCCGGCGCCGTGAGGCGCGGGGAGATCTCGCCGAGCGGTTCCTCGCCGAGCCTTGGGTGACGCAAGCGCTGGCGGGCGCGGCGCGGGCGACGTAGCGTCCACGCTCGTGACCGAAACCGCGGTCCCTGTGACAGGCGACGCGCCGGTAGGCGCGGGACGGGTGACGCTGTTGGGCGCGGCGTTGGTGGGCGCGGCCGTCGCGGTCGCGCTCGGCGTGTACGCCGACAAGCACGACCCCGCGGGTCAGGCGCTGTTCACGCTCGGGTTCAGCGGCACCATCAACATGAAGGCGTGGCTGGCGACGATCGCGGTCGTGCTCGCCTGCGTCCAGCTCGTGCTCGCGGCGTGGATGTACGGCAAGATCGGTTCGTCGCCGCCCGCCGCGGTCGGGCCGGTGCACCGCCTCGTCGGCACGCTCGCCTTCTTGGTCACGCTCCCGGTCGCGTACCACTGCCTCTGGTCGCTCGGGTTCGAGACCGACGTCGGTGACAGCCGCCGCTTCTGGCACTCGTTGCTCGGCTGCGTCTTCTACGGGATGTTCACGTTCAAGGTGTTGTCGGTGCGTTCGCGCCGCATGCCGGGCTGGACGCTCCCCATCGCGGGCGGGCTCGTGTTCGCACTGCTCGTCGGCATCTGGGTCACGAGTTCGCTGTGGTTCTTTGACAACGCCGGGTTCCCGAGCTTCTGAGGCGCCGATGATCGCACTGAATTCTGTAGTACGCGCCGTGCAGTACGCGGCCCTGTTCGTGACGGCCGCGTTCGTGCTGCTCCTGTTCGTCAACGAGCCCGCGCAGCCCGCGCCGATCCCCGCCGCGGGAGCCGACGTCGGCGAGGCCATCTACTCGACGCGCTGCGCCTCGTGCCACGCGAGCGACGGCAGCGGCGGGTTCGGTCCCGCGCTCGCCGACGTCCTCGACGAGCGCTTCCCCGACCCCGCCGATCAGGCCGCGGTGATCGCGGGCGGCCGGGGGTCGATGCCGTCGTTCGACGCCAGCCTCACTCCCGAGGAGATCGACGCCGTCGTCGTGTACACGCGCACCGACCTGTAGCCACGACGGGCGGGCAGGCATGACGACGGCACCGTCTCCGGCCGACATGACGGTGCCTATTCCTTCGCCCGTGTTCGCGCAGGTCAATGTCATCGCGACGAGCGACACGATGCTCACGGGCACCGCCTTCGGGTACACGGCCCACGGCTGCCCGATCGTCGGCATCTTCACGATGCATAGTCCTTGATCGGTCGAGTTGACGATGTCCCGTGATCGGAGCCGTAGTGTTCGCGGGATGCCCAAGGGGTGGTGTGTGGTCGCGATCGTTGCTCTGGTCGCCGTTGGCGCCGGGTGCGGGGGAGGCGACGACGACGCTGCGCCCGTCGGTGGCAGCGCGACGACGTCGACAGCGGTCCCCGTCGTCGTATCCGTGCTTGATCACGCGCGACTGCCGGTTGGTGACGGCCTGGTCGCGGCGAGTCCGACTGTTGGTCAGATCTACGCGTGCACCGCCCATTTCGGCGGTGGAGGCGCGTCGACGCAGGGCCCGTGGTTCAACGGCGACAGCACATGGGACGCGACGAAGAAGGTTGCGGTCGAAGGCGACGTGCAGTGGGACGCGGCGAGCGTCGAGGTCGCACTCGACGGCGCGACGCGGGTGATCGAGGCCAACGCGCTCCCGCACCACGGCACGGGCGTGTTCCCGATCGAACCCGACTCCGACGCGTATCAGTACGACCGCAACCCGAATGCAATCGCCGCGCAGACGATTCGCGCCGAGCTACCGGCGGTCCCGGAGATCGCCTCGACCTCATCGTGCGTCCGTGGGGAGGTCGGAATCGCACTGAACGGCGTGCCGATCTTCGACGGCTTCGACGCGGGCGGTCGTGACGCAGTCGCCTGGGAAGTGCAGGACAGCTGCCACGGCCACCCGCAAGTATCCGGCGTGTACCACTACCACGATGTGTCACCGTGTCTCGACGACACGGGTACCGCGCACTCGGCGCTGGTCGGTTACGCGTGGGACGGGTTCGGCATCTTCGGCCCGCGCGGCGAATCCGGTGAAGAACTCGCCACCGCGGCGCTCGACGAATGCCACGGACACACGCACACCATCACGTGGGATGGCGCGGAATTGGAGATGTACCATTACCACGCGACCGCCGACTTCCCGTACACGGTCTCGTGCTACCGCGGCACCTCGGCGCAGGACCCGCCGCCCGACCTCTGATCCAGCCGTAGCCGTTGCGCGATTAGCGTCCCGGTCATGCGCATTGGATTGTCGGGAGGCGCGGCGAGCGTCGAGCGGATGGTCGAGCAGGCCGTGCGGGCCGAAGCCGAGGGGTTCTCGAGCCTCTGGTACGCGGGGGCCGTTGGTGGTGATCCATTGGTGGCGATCGCATTCGCCGGAAAGGCGACGACGGCGATCGAGTTGGGCACGTCGGTGCTGCAGACCTACACGTGCCACCCGGTGCTTCAGGCCAACCGGGCTGCGTCCGTCGCGGCCGGGATGGGCCGCGCGGGCTTCACGCTCGGTCTCGGGCCGTCGCACCGGCCCCCGATCGAGGCCGCCTACGGACTTTCGTACGCGAATCCGGGTCGACACACCGAGGAGTACGTCCGCGTGCTCGCGCCCCTTCTGCGCGGCGAGACGGTCGAGTTCCACGGCGACGAGCTCGACGTTGTGCTGGAAGGCCCGGTCTCGCCGCCGCCGCACCCGGTGTCGCTCATGATCTCGGCGCTCGCGCCGCGGATGTTGCGCGTCGCCGGCGAACTCACCGACGGCACCATCCTCTGGATGGCCAACGCGCGCGCGGTCGAGACACACGTCGCGCCCCGCATCAACAAGGCTGCGGCCGACGCCGGGCGCCCTGCACCGCGGATCGTGTGCGGGCTCCCCATCGCGGTCACCGACGACGCGGACGAAGCCCGCACCGTCGCAGCCCAGGTGTTCGCCGGCTACGGCGTGCTCCCCAACTACCGCCGCATCCTCGACATCGGCGGCGCCGACGGCCCCGCCGACGCTGCGATCGTCGGCAACGAGGCGGAAGTGACCAAGCACGTGAACGCACTGGCCGATGCCGGCGTCACCGACTTCTGGGCCGCAACGTTCCCCGTCGGCGCCGACAAGCAGGCCGGCCGCCAACGCACGCGAGACCTCCTGCGCTCACTGCTTCCCTGAGGAGCGGCGCGGTCAGTAGTCGAAGGTTTCTTCGGGTCCGGTCTCCGGCATGGAGTTGGGATCCGACCAATCCTGGGGCGTCGCCGCCCAGTCCTGCTCGCCCTCGACCGAGTTGTCCCGCGCGAGGTCCCCCGCCGGAGTCGAATCGATGTCATTCCACGTCGCTTGGTTCTGTGCGTTGGTCTGGGGTCCCCACTGAGCGTCGATCGATGGGTCCGAGGTCTCCGTCGTCGTGTCCGCGGTCGGCGTGTTCACCGCACCGCCGCCCCACTCGGCTTCCTCGGCGCGCGCCTGACTTTCGTCGAAGTCGGGATTCGTGAAGCCCTCGGGTGTCTCTGCCCATTCCGAATCAGCCTTGTCGGCCGCGTTGTCGTCGGCGATGCCGCGAACGGCGTCCGATGGCGAGGTCGACTCGATGTTGTTCATCGCCGCCTCGGCCTGTTCCCGGTTCGACGGGGAGAACGGGACCGTGTTGTCGACTGCGGGTTTGTCGACCGCAGGTTTGCTGTCCTCGTGTTGCAGCGTCTGGGCTGGCGTCTCGATGTCGCCGCCCCACCAGGTCTTGTCGTCGTCTTCGCTCATCGGGCTACCTCCCGCCGCTTGCGGGAAGCGTAAACCCTGGTCGTGCGTTTGTCGCCGGGCACATCCCCGGTTGGTCGTCAGTCGTCCGTTCCGTACGATCGAGCCCATCCGGAGGGGGGAGCGAGCCATGGCGGGAACACTGCGGGCCGAGGGCACCACGACGATCTGGGAAGACACCAAGAAGGAAGCGAACGGGTCGGAGAGCAAGACCGAGGTGCGGGTGGCGGGCGACGGGTCGATCACCCGGAACCGGACGTGGCACGACGAGACCGCCGGCGCCGACGTCGAGCACACCGTGCTGCCCGACGGCACCACCGTGCAGGACCGCAAGTTCAAAGACGGTTCGAACACGAGGACGACGACGAACCCCGACAAGAGCGTCGAGGTCGGGCGCACCACCTACGACCCGGCGACGGAGTCCAGGACATCCGAGATTTCATACTCCGACGGCACGCGCAACGTCACGACGACGACACGAGAAGCGGACGGCACGCAGCGCATGACGACGGTCGGGCGCGACGGCTCCAAGTCGGAGATGACGTCTCGCACCGAAACCCAGGCCGACGGCACGAGCGTGATGCGGGTGTCGACTTCCGACGGCACCGAGTCCACCATGACGACGCGGCCCAACGGGAACGTGGAGTCGGAGAGCAAGTTCGCAAACGGTGAAGTCGAGAAGTCGCACACCGAGAAGCTCCCCGACGGGACGCGCCACACCAGCACTGCGCGCGACGGCAAGGTGACGATCAACGAGGACCACTACGACGAGGCGACGAAGACGCGGACGGCCACCACGACCGGACCCGACGGCGTGACGACGACGGCCACCACGACCACCAATGACGACGCGGACGGCACGATGCGGTCGACGACGACCTCGCCCAACGGCGTGACCACGCACGTGATCAAGCCCGACGGCTCGTCCGAGACGACGAACCAGTACGCGGACGGGACGTCCGACCGGACGGAGGCCCAGCAGAAGAGCGACGGTTCGATGTCGGTGACCCGCACCAACGGCGACGGCCGCACCGTGACGAACGCGACGTCGAAGAACGACGACGGCTCCATCAGCACGACCGAGACCGACAGCGGCGGCGACAATCACATGCACACGGTGCGTCCCGACGGCCAAACGACGTCGGTGACCAACCATGCCGACGGAAGCAGCGACCACGTCGACACCGACGCCTACGGCGCGGGTATCGCGCGGCACCAGGCCGCCGACGGAACGTCCAGCGTCGACAATCTCGATCCCGATCCGACGTTGGCCGGCGGTTCGGGCTCGTCCGACGACGTGGCCATGGGCGACGACTTCGGCGACGCGTCGTTGATGGCAGACTCGACGGGCGGGAACAACGGCGACAGCAACGCGATGCCGACTGACGACCTGACCGGTGCGTCCCTCGTGGCGGGCGAGACCGGCGAGACCGGCGAGACCGGCGAGACCAACGCAAACGAATCGACCGATGCCCTCACGCCCACGAACGCCGACGCCGGCGTCGACGAGTCGGGTGTAAGCGACTCGGGTTTCAATGAGTCGAGCGGTTTCGATCAGGCGGGTGTGGGTGACGCGGGCTTTGGTGAGTCGAGCGGATTCGATCAGCCGGCCGACACGTCGTCGTTCGCCGACACGGCCCCCGACTCCGCTTCGGTCGACGCCGGCACCGGCGAGTCCGACGTGTGGTGACTCGGTCTGCGCAGTGTGTTGGTGAGTACACTGGCTCGCCCAAGCGCTCGTAGCTCAATGGATAGAGCATCTGGCTACGGACCAGAAGGTTGGGGGTTCGAGTCCCTCCGAGCGCGCTCGACACGGCCGGTCCTCGTGGGCACGACGCCATAACTCCTGCCGCGCTTGGTCGGATGGTCAGGGTTCGCATGTGGCGGTGGTGCCGCCGCCACCCTGCACCGAGCACTTGTCGGTTCCCTGGCCGCCGGTGAGCGCGTCGAGCCCGGCGCCGCCGCTGAGCTCGTCGTCGCCGGTTTGCCCGTCGAGCGTGTCATTGCCCGCGGCTCCGGAGATCTTGTCGTTGCCGGTCCCACCGCACACCAGGTCGTCACCGCTCAGCGCCGAGATGGTGTCGTCGCCGCCGTAGCCCGCGATGACGTCCGGCCCGTTGGTCCCGCGCAGCTTGTCGGGCCCGGATGTGCCGAGGACGGTCGGGACTTGGCCGTGGCATGTCGTCGGCGCAGGCGGCATTTCGATCGTGATGATCGGCGCGCCGTTTCCGGGCGTCGGCGTAGCCGGCATCGTGACCGGCGCGTACAAGTCCGCGTCGCCGCAGTCGTCCACGACCAGCGTGTACACCCGCGGGTTCAGGAAGGAGAAGTGGAACACCGGGAACGAGAATCCTCGCTGCTCGGTCGTGTCGACGAGCGACCCGTCCGGTGCGTACAGCGATGCGCATATGTTCTGCGCCGGCACTCGCGGGAATCCCGATCCGGCGACGACCGCCTGCCCGGCATAGGTGCCGAACGGTTCGAGGTCGGCGTCGATGCCCGTGAGTTCGTCACCGTCGTCGACGGCGATCGGGGTCGCGGCAGCAACGTTGATCGCGTCGTCGTACCACTTCGTCGCGAGCATCAACGACGGTGATCCGCACGCGCTGAAACGTACGACGACGTCGTCACCGACGATGCCGCCGATGCGATACGCGCCGGACGGGGCGACCAAGAACCGCCGGAACTCGCGCGACGCGCTGGTCGCCGTGATGCACGCCTTCACCGGCTGGCCCGTGCTCGCGTCGCGAACGGTGCCGTTGATCGCACCGCCCGCGCTGAGCGCGGCATCGACTCCGGGCTTGGTCTTGCCCATCGTCACCTTCACCGGATCGGCATCGGCACGCAGCGGTTGGTCGTCCCACCACTCGGACGCCACGAACGCTTCGTCGTCAGCCGCGAAATGCAGGTCGTAGGAACCAGTTGGGAGCCCGGTCACGCGGTACGCGCCGCTCTGATTGGTCCACACCGGGAACACGAGGGTGCCGGTCTTGTCGTAGACGTCGACCTTGATATCGGAGAGTGGAACTCCGGTCTCTTCGCTCGTGACGAGACCCTCGATGATCCCGCCGACTCGCAGGACCGCGTTCTTGGTCTTGACCGAACGCACCTGCACGCTGACCGTCGCATCCTCGGGTGCGTACAGCCCGTACGTGCAGTCCTCGAACGTGACGGTGTACTTGTCGCCCGTGAGCCCCGTCAACCGGTAGCTCTCGGTGAAACTGATCGTGTCGGACACGAATATGCGACCGTCGTTTCCGACGGCGTGGACGCAAACGGACGGCAATCCGTCGGGCGTGTCCTGGGCTTTGACGGTCCCGGTGATCACTCCGCCTCGTGCCAACTCGGGGCTCACCGGACCGACCTCGCCGGTCCCCACGGTGACGAGTGTCGGCCAGTCCTCGGGCGCGTAGTGATCCCTCGTCTCAGGGAAATTGCAGTCGTAGAAATGCAGCTTGTATTCGCCCGGTGCGAGACCGTCGAGTCGGTACGCGCCCGTCGCCGACGTGAGCGCGGTCCCGCCGCCGCCGGCCGGACTCTGGTTCGAGATCAGTGCACAGATCTGCGGGAGCGGTTGGTGGGTGACGTCGTCGGTCGCGACGCCGAAGATCGCGCCCGTCGACGTCAGTGCCGCGGTCGACGCGAGGTGCAGTGCGACCCGGCCTTCACTCTCGGGTGCGGCCGCGACTCGAAGCAGGACTGTGGTCGACGCCGTGAAGGTCAGCGACGCGTCCACTGTCGCGTTGTCGGTGTCGTCGTTGCAGCCGAGCACACGGTTGCCCGAGATCACTTCGACGACGGGGTCGGCGCCCGCGTCGAGCGCGTGCGCGGACACGGTGACCGTTCCGCGCGCTTCGTAGCGGTACCAGAGGTCGGCGTCGACCTCGGCGCACGACGCGTCGGTCTCGGCGTTCGCGGTGGCCAAGTCGACTTCGGTGCTACCGGTCGGCAGCGCGACCGCTCCGGCGCGGGTGTCGTTGACGACGTCAAATGACCGCGCATCGGCGCCCGTGGCGTCGACAAGCGCGGGAACGACGGCGACTACCCCCGCGAGCAGCCAGATCCCAAGTCGTGCTCTCACGGCGCCCCACCCCCCACGCGAAGATCCTGGCAGCAGTCGGCGGGACGGACAATAGGACCACGGGACGAGATTGGTGACGAAGACCCAGAAGTTGGTAAGAGTGGACTTTTCTTTATGCCATTCCGGTCGCGTTCGCCGTGGCGTCGATCTCGGCGAACACATCACGCGAGACGCGCACGACCAGTCGGCCGCTGGCCACGGACTGTCCCGCGTCGCTCGTTTCGTGCTCGGTGATGTGGTGACGTACGTCGGCACGGATCAGCTCGAGGACAACGGTGAACGATCGATCCGACAAGATGCGCTGCCGGGCCTTGGTGCGCATCCGTCGCGGTCTCGCCGTCGCCCGCTAGCACCCGGCTAGCACCTGCAATCCAACATGCGGCAGTGCGTGCTCCGCAGCCTCTCATTACGATTCGATTGTGCTGGCTCCCTCGCTCCCGTCGGGTGCTATCGCGCGCCCGCGCCTGCTCG
>JANNHK010000239.1:0-26752 GCA_031404355.1 Actinomycetes bacterium | reverse complement strand
TCGACGATGCGCCCGCTCAGCTGGCCGCCCTTGCTCGCCGCGCCAAGAAAATCCTTGAGCCGCGGTCGCCGGCTTGCAGGCGCGCTGCATCGTGCTCGACATCGGCAGCCTGCCGCGCGCGCAGGAACGCTCGGTTGTCACGCTCGCGGTGCTGGGCCGCCGATGGGCGCACCGCGTCGATCGTCAGCCGGTGCTGCTCGCAGTCGACGAGGCCCACAACGTGTTCCCGTCCTCGACGAACGACCCGCTCCTGCGCGCCGTGACCGAACTCGGCGTCCTCATCGCGGGCGAAGGGCGCAAGTTCGGGCTGCAGCTGTTCGTGGCCACGCAGCGCCCGGGCAAAGTGCACCCGAACATCGTCTCGCAGTGTGACAACCTCGTCCTCATGCGTATGAACGGCGCCGGCGACGTGGAAGAACTGGCCGCGCGCTTCTCGCACGTACCCGCCCCGCTGCTGCGCAGGGCACTCGGGTTCTCGCTCGGCCAGGCGTTGTTCGCGGGCCCGATCGCGCCGGTACCGCTCCTGGCCCAGATCGGCACGCGCCGCACACCCGAAGGAGGCGGCGACGTGCCGACGACCTGGACGACCGCTCCCTGACTACGGAGTGCTTCCGCCGAGGTCGTACGAGACGACCTGTTCGGTCGGACCGGCGCAAGGTGGTCGGACCGAGCGGGGCGAACCGTTAGATCCGGCGGCGGCCCCGCCCGGGTGTGACTGCCGCGGCGACGACTGCCGTCTTCGCGACCGGTGACGGACCCGGTGTGACTGCCGCGGCGACGACTGCCGCCTTCGCAACGGGCGCGCCGACGACACCGACTCTTCCGATTCGTGCGGGTCTGATGGGCATCGTCAGCCTCCTACGGTTGCAGTTGATTCGTCGGCCTCGATGGAGGCGATGATCGCCTGAATGGGGATCCGGCCGTTGGCGATCAGTTGGCCACCCGATCGCCGTGCCGCCGATGCGAAGGGCGCGGCCCACAGGTTCTCGTAGATGAGTACGCCCGCAGTACTTCCCGGATCCATGGCGGCGGCGAGGTGCGCGACGTCGTCTTCGGCTAACAACTCGGCCAGCTGGGCCTCGAGCTGCTGCAGTTCGCCGAGGTCGGCGACATCGGAGAGTTCCATCGCGTCGACGGTTCCGTCCTCGTTCTTGACGAGGATCAGTACGTCGATCACCCGGATGGTTCCGGAGTCGACCAACGCGAGGAGTTCCTTCACCATGTCGCCGGTGAAGTTGCTCTCGCCGGCGGGGAACTCCACGACGACGTAATCGACCGGCCCGAGCTCATCCAGTGATACTTCGGTCATCAGCGCTTTCCGTTCGTCAGTTGACTGTGAGTGGCGCGTTGCGTGGTAGACCCTATCGACAAGGCCTCCCCCGAACAATCACGGGCCGAGGTCACGCCGTCCGACTACGTGCGGCGCCAGGTTGCACTACGGCCGGTCCCGTCGTTCGTGATGCGGCCGCCGTTCCTCAGGTCGGTGAGGACGAGGCGGATCGTGTTGTCGCTCACGCCCGGGAGGGCGCGCCGTACGTCGGCGATGGTGAACGTCGTCGGCGCGTGCAGGAGCACGAAGTCGCGCACGCGGTCCTGCTTGGTTCCCCCACCGGTACCGGCGGCGACTCGCGCCGTGAACCGCTCGTAGGCCTCGTCGAGTCGATTGACGAGGTAGCCCGCCCAGGGCCAGAGGTCGTGGCGACCGTCGTCGAACCAGCCGGAGGTCGACGCGCCGAGGGCAGCGTAGTAGTCGTCCTTCGTGTCGTAGAAGAGTTGCTCGATGCTGATATAGCGGCCGACGCCGTAGCCAGTCCGCGTCAACAAGTGGGTCGTTGCGAGCCGCGCAATGCGGCCGTTGCCATCGCCGAACGGGTGGATACAGAGGAGATCGAGGACGCACGCCGCAGTGAGCAGGAGCGGGTGGTGCTCGCCCCGCTCGAGCGCGCGTTGCGTGCGGGTGACGAGCTCTTCCATGAAGAAGGGAGTCTCGTGCGCGGACACAGGCTCGAAACGCACGGTTGTGGTGCTGTCCGGGTTGCGGTCGACGACGAGGTTGTCTTCGGTTTTGAAGGAGCCGCCTTGCCCGTCGGTGAAGGAGAACAGCAGCCGGTGCAGGTGCAGCACCAACCCGATGGTGAACTCGCCCGGGTTTTCCCGTTGGAGGTAGTCGAGGGCGGCGCGGTAGCCGGCGAACTCCGCCTCACTGCGGTTTCGGAAGTGCTCCGAACTCCGCGAGACGAGTCGCGGAACCCGAGCTTGGTCGACGACTACACCCTCGATGGCGCTCGAAGCGGTGATCGACTCAATGCGGGCCTCCGCTCCGAGCGCGTCGAGGAGCCGCGGCAGCTGGTCGGCGTACTGGGTCTCGGCCCCGGCGGCCCGGTCGATTTTCCGGAGCGTCCTGACGATGTCGCCGGGAACCGGGTCGAGCGTGTTCTTGCGTTGGAAGCTCCTCATAGAACCCCATAAACCTACCAACATTGACGGTAGTTGGTGGGTTTAGGTGGTTCCTCGTATCCCTATGGCCCCTGCGACCAGGTTGTGCTCGACCGTCAGATCAACCGAGCGAACGCTTCGGCGAGGCACTCGAGCAAGACGGCCGGTTCGGTGATCGCGGCGGGGTCGAGCGCGATTCCGATATCCAGCCGGTCCTTGGTGGCGAACGCAGTGAGGTTCACGGGGCACCCCAGCCGGGGCCCGAACGGATACGTGGTCTCGATGCGAGCACCGCAGATGTGACCCGACCCGCGGAGGCCGGGGATCGCGGTCGCGGCAAAGTCGACGGTGCCCGCTTGTGCGTGCAACGCCTGCATGAGCATCGGCGCGGGCAGGTAGTTGATCGTCGATGCCAACGCGGGCGCGAACCGCAGCGCCGGCTCCGCGCGTGCGTGCGTCAATCGCTCGGCGACGACCTCGAAGTGTGGTCCTCGGGGCCCGGCCCCGGTCGGCACGGTGACGCGCGCGGGCGTAAACCAGTTGCCGCCGGCGTCGGACCCGCGCCGCTGGCTGGTCGGCGTCGAGAGCCGCAGCTCGTCACACGGAGAGCCGAGCCGCTCGTGGTACAGACCGAGCCCGGCCGCGGCGCCGGCAACGAGCAAGTCGTTCCTGCTGCCGCCGAGGGCGAGCGCTGCTGCGCGCGCGCCGGGAACCGAGACGACCTCGAAGCGGGTCGTCATGGACTCGTCTACGAACAACGGCGACAACGAGCCGCCGGTGATCGCGACTTGTCGGGACACCGACGTTGTCAGGTCGAGCACCCGCTGGAAGCCGCGCACGACGACACTGACTCGCTCCGGGTCGCGTGCCGTGTTCACCGCGACCTGCAACGGACGCAGTGCCGCCGTGAGATCGATCGCCGCGAGACCGGATCTCCGGTCGCTCGTCGGTGCCTGCTCCGCGCGCAGATCGACCTCGTCGCCGTCGAGGAACCGGCCGGCGAGGCGGAGCCCGGCCAATCCGTCGGTGACGACATGGTGGGCGCGCATGTACAGCACGGCGCGGCCATCCTCGAGACCCTCGATCAGCGTGCCGTCCCACGGCGCTCGTTTCGGGTCGAAGGGAACCGATTCGAACACCCCCACGAGGTCGAGCAGTTGGCGCAGCGTTCCGGGCCGGCTGATTGCTGCAGTCCGGACATGATGCTCGGCGCCGAGCGCGTCGTCTTCGACCCACGGCGGACACGCGTGCGCGAACGTCAGATCGCCGGGCCGTGATTGCAACCGCGGCGAACGCTTCATGACGGCGGCGAAGCGCTCTACCAGTGCGTCATAGCTGGGTGCGCGGTCGAGCACCATCACGAGGCCGACCGTCATGCGCAGCGTCGGATCCTGTCCGGCCTTCCACATGATGGCTTCGATGGGGCTGAGACGCTCGTCCACCGCCTGAGTCTCGCACCTTCATGCTTCGGCGTCTGCTGCTGTCGCTGTCGCTGTCGCTGTCGTCGGAAGGCTGCGACTCAAGAAGAGTGCAACGAGGGCGAGGACGGCGAGGACCGCGAGAGAGGCGCGGAGCGCCGCCAGCCGGGCTTCGGCGTTTTCGTCGACGATGGCGGTGGCGGTGGCGCCGGTCACGCCGGCGTCTTCCAGCGCGGCTTCGAGGTCGGCGTCGGAGATGAACGGCACCCCGCTGGTGAGCTCGACCTGGGCGTTCGAGACGAGGTCGTCGGGCACGTCCGGGTTGTTCGCGATCCCGGTGAAGAACGACGCGGTGAGCGCGGACATCAGGATCGCACCGGCCAGCGCAGTACCGATCGAGATACCGAGGTTCGAGAACGTGTTCTGAAGGCCACCGACCTCGCCGCTTTGTTCGTCGGGCAGCGCACCGACGGTCACGGCGCCGAGTTGCGATGCGAGCGCGCCGATGCCGAGGCCGGCGAGGAGCATCGGCCAGGTAGTGATCTCGGGTCCCGCACGGGCGTCGAGCGCGGCGACGAACGCGACGAGACCGAGAAACAGCGCGAGGAACCCGAGTTCGCAGACCCGCCGCGGCGATGCCCGAGGGAACATCTTGGGGATCCCGACCGCGGCGATCACCAACGTGATCGACAGCGGCAGTATCCGGACCCCGGTCTGGATTGCCGAAAGGCCGAGCGCGATCGAGAGGAACAACGGCACCGCGAAGAACAGCCCGGCCTGGAGCAGGTACTGGAAGAAGAACGCCGCGAGCCCACTGCGCAACAGCCGGACCCGCAGGATCGCGGGATCGAGCAGCGCGGGCTTGCCGGCGTCGCGCCGGTACGCTTCCCAGACGAGGAACCCGAACAGCACCACGCCCCCGGCGAGTATCAGCCAGATCACGGGCGAGAGGCCCAACCAGGTGGGGGCATCGGGCTTGGGTTGTACGAAACCCCACGTACCCGCGCGCAACACTCCGTAGACGATCAGACCCAACCCGAGGGCCGAGAGGGCCGTGCCGACGAGATCGAGTCGGGCGTCTTCCTCCTTGGGTGTGTCGGCGGTGCGCCGGTTGAGAAGGAGGACCACGCCGATCACCAGTACCTCACCTACGAACACATACCGCCACGACCAGTACGTGGTGAACAGCCCGCCGATCAACGGACCGACCGCGACCGCGATCGCGCCGCCGGCGGCCACGAGCCCGTACGCGCGTGGCCGGTCGGGTCTGGGGAAGTTCGATGCCACCAACGCCACGATTGCCGGCATGACGAGCGCGGCACCGACCCCTTCGAGGAACGACCAGCCGAACATCAACACGGCGAGATTGGGCGAAAGCGCTGTCGTCATCGACCCGCACGCGTAGATCACGCACCCGATCGTGAACGCACGCTTGCGGCCCAAGATCGCGCCCATTCTGCCGCCGGTGATCATCAGCGACGCCATCACCAACGTGTACAGCGTGATCGCGGTCTGGATGCCCGTGACCGTCGTGCCCAGGTCGTCCGCCACTGTCGCGATCGACACGTTCATCACCGACGCGTCGAGGATCATCACGAACTGCGCGGCCGCGAGCGTGACGAGGACGGCCTTGGCCGCCGCGCCGATAGCCGGCTCGGTCGTCTCTGCCGTGCCCGTCATCGTCGGCCCCGGTTCCCTCTCGTCGGATCAGCAGGGTGCCACGCCAGGTCGGCGCTCACCGAGCCGCTCATCTTGTGATGTCTCGTCACGCGGTCAAAATGTGCTCAGGGTGGCGCCAGTAGTGCTCGATCGCGATCCCAGAGGGCGGTCCGTTCGGTGTCTTCGTAGTCCTCCCAGCTGACGAGGCGGCCCCACCGGATCTCGAGAAACGCCGTGGCACGGTTGTTGTAGATGTCGACGCCGTCCGGCCCGGGAACGAAGGTGCATGCCCGCAGCGCGACCCGCGTGTTCCATGGGCCTCCGTTGACGAGGATGTCCTCGATCTCGAACTGGACGCCTTCGGCGGCGAACCTCTCAGCGAACGACCGGCACTCGTCGATCCCTCGATGGGTGACGTGACGGCGACGGCCCTTCTCGACGGCGTGGTGCATGGTCGCCCACGTGTTGTTGCCGGGAAAGGTGAGCTCGGCGTCGGGGGCGGCGAGCCTAAGCAACAGCTCGGGGTTGCCCTCGTTCAACTTGGCGATGCTGTGGCGGATCAACGCGCGGACGGCGGTCTTGTACACGGGCCCTCCCGGCGACGGGGTGTTTGGCGCAACGGCGACCCTACTAGAGCGATCGTTCTAGACTCGAGCGATGACCGGGACACGTGAACGATTGATCACGGCGACCAACGAGCTCTTCCGCCGCCACGGGTTCAACGGCACCTCACTCAAACAGATCACCACCGCGGCGGGCGCCCCGACCGGTTCGCTCTATCACTTCTTTCCCGGCGGCAAGACCGACCTGGCAGAAGCCGTCATCACGTCATCGGGAGCGGCATATCAGCAGCTCTTCGAGCTGATCGCCGACGAGGCAATCGGTCCCGCGACTGCGGTGACCGACTTCTTCGAAGGCGCCGCCGAGGTGCTCGAACAGACCGACTTCATCGACATCTGCCCGATCGGAACCGTCGCCCGAGAAGTTGCCAACACCAACGACGTGCTCCGTCAAGCGACCGACCGCGTCTTTGCCAACTGGATCGAGGCCGGGGCGGCCCACTTCGTGTCGGCGGGGCTGTCACAGCCCGACGCCAACGAGCTGGCAACCACCCTCGTAGCTGCTCTGGAAGGCGGATTTCTTCTCGCCCGCGCTCGTCGTGACGCTGAGCCGCTGCGTACTGCCGGACGCCATATCCGACGCCTCGTGGACGCGACGCTGGACACCGTTCGCACAACCTGACCGCAGCACGACCTCGATCGGGCTTCGTGGGTCCGTCAACAGTCGGCGAGTGCGCGCAGCGCCCGACAGATGTTGTCGAGTCCGTCGACAGGGAGTTCGCCGACACGTTGCGTGAGGAACGTGCGCCGTATCGGCTGGAGATTGTCGAATGACGCGACACAGTCGTCGGCCAGCCCGTGCTCCGCGCCGAGCGCGACCTCGGTCGGGATGTCTCGGATGGTTCGCGTCACCGGTGCCACGATGATCCACGTGAGCACCGGCACCGCGTCGGTCCGCGTGACGACCAGCACAGGTCGGCGCTTGTCCTCGGCTTCCGCCCACCAAACTTCGCCCTGCATCGGAGTGCCGGTTACCAAGGCTCCTCCGCGATCATGCGAACCGAGGACTCGTCGGCCCAGCCCACCTCTGCTTCGGTCTGCGGCACGGAGCGATAGCCCTTCGTGATCCGCGCCCCGATTTCGTCCCGGCGGTAGCGATCGACGAGGCGTTCGAGTCCGAGGCGCACCGCCTCGGATCGACTCGCCACCACGCCGGCGGCGACGAGCTCATCGACGGCTGCGGCCAGCTCGTCCTCGACTCGGGTTACCAACTGTGCCATGCGTATAGCATAGCGAAATGCAATGCGGGACCTGCGGGACCTGCGGGACCTGCCGACCTCCCGCCGACGTCTGCGGTCGTGCACCGGACAGAGGCTCGGGCCAACCCGTCGACGGTGCCCGTGAGCGTTGGCCGTCACGAGATGGTTCGACGACCAGCTGACCCAAGCCCTCGCCGAGCGCCAACTGGGCGCGTCGCGCGTCGAGCGTTCCGGCCGAAAGCTGCCGACGCAGTACGAGGTGCGGGAGTGACGCAACCAGCCCGTAGCACATTTCGCGATACACTTTCGACATGGCCGACGCGATCTCAGTCAGGCTCGACGACGAAGCGATCAAGGCACTGCGGGCGTTGGAAGCCTCGGGCATGACGAGGTCCGAGGCGATCCGCACCGCCCTCGTGAGCGCGTCGAAGCGGCTGCAGCAGCGCCGTGATCTTGCCGCGGAAGCAGCCGCGCTCGAGGCGGACGAGGTCGATCGAGCGGAGATGCGCGAAGTCTCGGCCTTCATGGAATCACTCCGTGCAACGGGGTGACGTACTGCGGTTCAAGCCGCGCGCCCGAGTCGGACACGAACAGCGCGGCGAACGATTCGCGGTCGTGTTACAGGCCGGTGCACTTCTGCCGCGCTCGGTCGTCATCGTCGCGCCGACATCGATGAGCGCCAGACCCGCGTCGTTCCGACCCGAAATCGAGGTCCAGAAGGAATCCACCCGGGTACTCGTCGAGCAGCTCGGAGCCGTCGACACCCAACGGCTCGGGCGATCGGTTGCCCATCTCACGCAAGAGGAACTCTGGTCCGTCGACGAAGCGCTCCTCACGGTCCTCGGGCTCGCCTGAGAGCAAGCGGGTCCGCCATTCTCGCAAAATGACTGACGCAACGCGTGCCAAGGTCTCGGGCCAACTCCAGTTCGCGACGCGAGCTACGCGTGTTACACCCGTCGACGCAGTGGATCTGTGAGGAGACGGGGCACGAGCAATGCGTGTCGGAGGTGCGTCGTGGAGGCGGACTACACGGCCGGCGCCGTTGGTGGGGTGGTACGCGATCGCGGCTCGCCGACGATCCCAGGCGAGCGCTAATCCCGCCAGACCCGTCTGACTGGGTCCTAGGTTCCCGACCTGACGGCGCCGCTCAGGATTGGATCGGCGAACTCGGCGCACTGGGTCGTGACGCGTAGCCCTCGGAGCGATCGGTGATGTGCTCGACGCGTTCTCGATGTCGTTGGTCGCCTTGATCGTGCGTGCACACCGAGCTCGGCTACCCCGACCCGGCAAAGCGGGGACCCACTTCTTCGGCGAAGGTCTGCATCTGGCGCACGAGGTCGTCGACGCTCTCTGATTCGAACACGACGAGCGCATGCTCCAGACCGGCGTCTTCGTATCGTTCGAGGTGTGCTGCCACGGCGTCGGCGTTGCCCGTGAACGCGCTCGCCGCCAGCCTCGGTGTCGTCGATCGCACGGTTGTCGGCTCGTCCCGCCGTTCGAGGCGCAGATAGAGCATGTTGGCGATCGATGGCGTATCCCGGCCTTCGGTCAGCTCCCGAAGCAGCGCAACGCGCGTACGGAACTCTTCCAGTTCGCTGAAGCAGGCCAACCAGCCGCTGCCGTACCGGGCCGTCCTCCGGACGGCGGGAGAGGTGTTCCCGCCAACCCAGATCGGTGGCCCGCCGTCGGGCGGCATCGGCGCCTGTGAGACGTTCTCGAACTGATGGAACCGGCCATGGAAACTGGCCGCCGGTTCACGCCACAGCGTCTGTATGACCTCGATCGCCTCGTGGGTGACAGCAGCGCGTTGTGCGAAATCGGCACCGACGACCTCGAACTCGGGCGCCCGGTGCCCGATGCCGACACCGAGGACGCAGCGACCTCCCGACAGCATGTGCAGGGCCGTAGCCTGCTTGGCCACCAGCATCGGATCGCGCAAGGGCAACACCACGACAGCGGTGCCCAACGTGAGACCAGGCACCAAGTGCACGAGGGATGCAAGGGTGACGAGCGGCTCGAGGAGCTGCTGCGTTGCGTCGCTCACCGAAGGCGCGGAGGAGTGGACCAGCACATCGTTGGCCCATACCCCCTCGTATCCGAACTCCGCGGCTGTACTTGCCGCCGTCGCGATGGCCGCGTCGATGGAGGAGGACCCGTAGTGGTCCCAGTAGGTCGGAAGGAATGCGTGAAAGTGCACCTTGGCGCTGCTCCCTACCAGGTGAACAGCAACAGGCGCGCCCGTGCTCCTGGACTGAGCAGCTGAAACCTACTCGCCCCGATCAAGGGCTGGTCCGCCCGGCACGATCTGGTGAGCTTCTCGGCCGGTAAACCGGCCGGTGCGTGCCGTCGTCGATCTCGTCGCTGGGTCAGGTCTCACATTCGTCGACCGGCAAGAGCGCGACCCAGGGGGTGCCGCGCACCTGGCGGCTCTCGCAGCGGCTGGCCTATGGGTCGAGGTGGGTGCCGATCGGGAAGGTCGCGTAGGCGTCGGGCCTATGCAGTCTTGCGCGTGCGCACCGTTGGCTGCGATCGACCTCCGCGCTTTCGGGGCGGTGTCACAGGGTGGATCGACCAAGTCACCGCGACATCGAGCGCCGCGGCGTAGCGCGCAACCGTCGACAGTCGTGTGTCCGCGCCAGATTCGAATCGAGCGATCTGGCCCTGGCTGGTTCCCATGCGTGCCGCGATCTCCGATTGCGTGAAGCCGGCGTCTCGCCGGCATCCCGCGAGCTGCCGAGCCAACTCGCGGCGTTCCAGCGCGGCAGCAACTCGTAGGCGCAATCCGGCGTCGTCTTCAGCAAGCTCATCGATGAGCACGTCGAGATCGTCACGAGCGGGCACCGGTGGTCACCTCCTTCGGGAAGGCATATCTCATATATAGGTTAACGGATCTTTAGATCTCGGGTTGAAGCAGTCACGATCGACGACCTCGGGCTCGCCAGTCCCGAAGTCGACGCTCGGCGAGCGCGATCTCGGCCGGCGGCGTCCTGCGGGTCTTCTTCGAGAACCCGGAGAGGCCGAGCAGTACCTGGCTTCGCGCCCCCTCCGTGGCGAAGAGCACCCGGTAGGTCGCCTGCCGACCATCGGCCCGGACCTCGTAGATGTCGCCGCGCAGATGACGGGCAACCTCGATCCCGTTGCTCTGCACATCCTTCATGGCGGCAAGGATCTCGTCGCGACCACCGGCCGGTAGGCGACTGTCGGCGAGGAACTCGCGAACGGGACTCCGTCCGGCGTTCGTTGTGTAGAAGCGCCATCGCCGGCGAGCCATCACTCGCGGAGCCTACGAATACCGTGAGACACGATCGGGCGCCGTCAGTTCGTCCACGCCGTGTGGTCGCCGAAGTAGTTGGCGTCCTCGGCGTGAATCCAGCCCTCGGGGTCACGCTACCGCTCTAGTTCGAGCGGCTCGCCGCAGTCCGCGCATCGTGGCCGCGGGTCGATCGGGACCGATGTCTACGATGTCCCGAGACATCAGTCTCCGATGTCTCGCGACACGACAGCGTGTCGGAGGGGGACGCGTGCGGGGTCCAGTCCGAAGCTCCTATGTCTGTCAAGGGTCGTTTCGGCGGTGCTGGCAGACCAGTGATGGGCCACGCGTTGCGGGCAAGCTCTTATGAAGCCAAGCGGTGCCGACGGTGTTCGGAGTGACGGGCCGGCGGTTCGTTCGAAGGACAACCGGCTGGTGTCAGGCAGTTCGTGGGCCAGGCCCGTCACTCCAGACCTTCAGGCGCGCACGAGGTGTGGGTAGAGCTCGCGGGCGACATAGCGCTTGAGGGCACGCATGATCTCGCGTGTCGATCGGCCTTCGGCTGTTCGGCGCGCGACATATTTGCGGGTGCGTTCATCGCTGCTCATGCGGGTGAACACGATCCGCCACAGCGCATGGTTCGCTTGGCGGTTGCCGCCGGGGTTGAGGCGATGCCGATCAACTTTGCCTGACGACGCGCGCAGTGGCGCGACACCGCACATGTGCGCGAATGCAGCCTCGTTCTTCAGTCGGTTCGGGTTGTCTCCCGCGGCGACCAACAACGTCGCGGCGGTGTGGATGCCGACGCCGTGGGCGTCTCGATTTCACGGTCGAGTCGCTCGGCGTCGGCTTCGAGCGCGACCACGCGACGTCCCAACGTCGCGATCGCGAGCTTCGTCGCGTACACGACGGTGTCGCTTCCCACGGTCGGTCGCAGCGCAGCGGCGGTGCGCGCCAGCCGGTCACGATGCACGTCCCGCAGCCGTTCGCGCAGCTCGTCAGGTGCAGTGAAACCGAGATGGCGGATCTGATTCAAATACTTGATCCGCACGCTCCGGCCCGAGCGCCGCGCCACCAACAACGCACGGATCGCTTCCACATCACCATCAGCAGACTTCGCGATGCCCGACGCACGGCCCGACAACGCAGCACGCGCAGCTTCGATCGCATCGAGCTCATCGGACTTGCCGTTACGGCGACGCTCCTGGCGGTTCGGTCGGTCGACCTCGATCACCAACACGCCCAGACCTCGCAGATGGCGCGCCAGTCCGGCACCGTATGCGCCGGTTCCTTCCACCCCGACGCGATCGATCCTCCCGAAGCCGGCCAGCCAACCGGCCAACTGGCCGAACCCCGCCGGCGTCGTCGGGAACGACTCAACGCCGAGCAGCCCACCGTTCGCGTCGACCGCCGCCGCAACATGAACATCCGCGTGCGTATCAACTCCACCCGTGACCGGGCGCGTTGTCTCTACGATGGTCATCGCCATCCCTTCTGCTTCAACGGTTCAGGGGTGGCACGCACGTCCCGGGAAGGAGACCGTGACGATCAACCTGTTCGACGCAGGAAGATCGATCACCCTCCGGAACGGGGCGTGCCCTATTTCGACGTCATGAACGTAGCGACGAACAACGCCGCAACGATGGATCCGCGACCACCACACACATACTCACTGAAGCTGATATGCCCGCTCGCAAGCATCCCTCACCCGGATCGAGAGCGAACGCATCTCCTATGGGGCGCCGGCGTCCCAGGCGATGCGAGCGATGATCTCGGCGACCGCACCAGGTCGTCGCCACTGCGCGAAGTGGTCACCTGGAACCTCCGCGGAATCCATCGCCCGTGCTGCAAAGCGTGCCCGCGCCTGGCTTCGGGCTTGGCTGTCGGCGCATCCGATGAATGTGGAGGGCACGGTGCGCCAACTCGCCACGGTGACGACCAGTACCTGGGCGGCGAAACGCGCTGGTGCGAAGCCCGACGTGAACTCCCTCGCTTCCTGTGCCGGCCAGCCTCGGTCCTGGAGATGCGCGGCCAGCGCGTCGGTGTCGAATGCGGTCCCGCCCGGGATCCGCTTGATGCACGCGACGAAGCTCTCGTCCACATCGCCGGGCCCAAGGACATCGCGAAGCGACTCGCCCACGTCGGGCAGGGCGCCATCGAGATACACCAGGTGTCGCACCGCGGGATGTTCCCCCACCTGGGTGATGGTGAAGCCACCGCCGGAGTGGCCCACCAGCACGGTTGGGCCGTCGAGGTCATCGAGTACCGACTGAAGGAACGCCCCGTCGTCAAGATCCGACGCTGCCAGCGCGCTGGGTAGATGTACGGCAACACTCGGGACCCCAACGTCGTCAAGGAACGGGACCAGCCGGCTCCACGCGGCAGGTGTCCCGCACGGACCGTGAACGAGAACCGCCGTCGCAGCAGTCATCCGAACCCTTCCTCGCTAAGCGCTGGCACATCCTTCCCGATATGCCCGCCGGCCGCCGCGGCCCGAGCCGGCGTCGGCGGTCTCGCTGCCGTACAGCTCAAATCGCACATCTGGACCGCGGCAGATGTGCCGATTGGGGACAGCCGAGAGCGGACCCGCTGGCGAACCGCGGAAGTCGAGGCCGTCACCCGGGTCGGACGTTCTGATTTACTCGGAAGAAGTTGGTCGGGTCGTACCGCTGTTTCACCTCGACCAGCCGCGTGTAGGTCTCCGAGTACGCACGTTGCACGAGATCGCCACCCTCGTCGGTGATGAAGTTCACGTACATGTCGCCGGTCATGTGCGGTTCGAGCGCTGACCAGCACTCGCGCGCCCACGCGGTCTCGATCTCGGCTCCGTCGGGTTCGTCCTGCCAAACGCCGGCGATGACCGCGTTCCATTCCGGTGCCCGGTGCGGATACGCGGTCGCGTCGCTGGCAACGTCGCGTACCGCGCCCCCGACCTGGTGCAGCGCGATCTGTGACAGCGGCGATTGCCGCGCCCGGATCGCGTCGGCCATCACCTCGGCCGCGTCGGCGGTCACCTCGTGCAGGTACGACGACTTGCCGTACATGCGCGTCCCGTGAGCCCAGCTCGCGTCCTGCGCGGTCTGCCACACCGGGTACGGCATCGACGCCATCATCGCCCCGACCGGCGGAACGACGCGTGTCAGTGGCGCGACGATGCGTTCGCCCTCGTCGGGGTCCCCTGCCCAGCACCACAAGATGACCACGACCGGTGCCCCGTGCATCGGGCCGGGCACGAACGCCTCCGGCGGGGCCGACGCCATCGCGAAGACCGTGGATAGCTCCCGTGGCGCTGACGGGGCCCATTCCTGTGTGAACCGGGCCACGTCAGCGGCATGATCGATGTCGAACAGCGTCATGCCCGCGAGCACCGAGCCGACCGGGTGCAGCGCGAATTCGAAGGACGTCGCGATGCCGAAGTTGCCGCCGCCGCCTCGGATGCCCCAGAACAGATCCGGGTTCTCGTTCTCGGACACGTGCATCGTCTCGCCGTCGGCCGTGACGAGCTCGGCGGAGACCAAGTTGTCGCACGAAAGCCCGTGCTTGCGGTTCAGCCACCCGAGACCGCCGCCGAGTGTGAGTCCGGCGACACCCGTGTGCGAGATCACGCCGCCCGGCGTTGCGAGCCCGAACTGCTGGGTCGCCTGGTCGAGTTCGCCCCAGAGCACCCCGCCCTGGCAGCGGGCCCGTTGCCGGTCGGGATCGACACGAATGCCCTTCATGTCGGCGAGGTCGATCACGACGCCGCCGTCGCACACGCCGTTCCCGCCGAAGCTATGGCCCCCGCTTCGCACGGCGACGAGCACATCTGCCGATCGGGCCACATTCACGGCATGGACGACGTCCTCGACGCCCGCGCACTTCGCGATCGCCCCCGGACGTCGATCGATGCTGCCGTTCCACACCGCGCGAGCTTCGTCGTAGCCGGCGTCCGCCGCGACGATCACGTCGCCCCGCATTCCGGCGCGCAGCTCGTCGAGGATCTTGCCGTCGAGCCCCGCCGTGTCTCTCGTGCGCGCCCTGGTCATTTGGGGCCCCCTTACCTATGCGGCTACCGGGTGCGATCTTCCCCCACGGCCCTTGCGCAGTGCTTGCACCGACCTTGCGCCCGGGTCGGGGGCGGCACAAGATGGCGCCGTGCCCCGGTACTTGATCGAGCGTGTCGTTGATGCCGACCTGCCCGACGACGAGGCGGACGGGCTGGCTCTGCGGTCGGCGACATTGTTGGCGACGGAATTCACCGAGCTTCGTTGGGAGCACAGCCACGCGTTCATCGACGCCGACGGGCGCCGGGGCAGTATCTGCATCTACACGGCGCCGGGCATCGATCCGCTACATGCGCATGCGAGCGCGCTGGGCGGACACGAGATCGTCCGCATCGTGGAGATCTCCGGCGACGTCTCCCCCGCCGACTTCCCGTTCTAGACATCTAGCCCGGCTCTCGGCGTGGCTCCACCGTTATGGCATCGCGCGCGAGTCGGATGAGTTCGTCGTCGGCCAGTCCCTGCCCGGCGTCGACGGCGCGCCGGAGGTCCACGGAGTCCATCGATCGCGCCAGGTGTTCTTTCGCGGCCTGGATCTGTTGGCCTTCTGCCGCCGATCGGGTACGTCCCTGTGCGCGACCTTGTACCGCGCCCAGCACCCGGGCGGCCGCGTCACGAGCGCCGAGACGGATGAGGCTGCCGATCAGGTACGTGAGAATGCTCTCCGGATCGGCGCTGCTCGCCCAACCTCGGCGGTCCTCGAGCAATCCGACGAGCCAGGAAATCGCGGCGGCGGGATCGGCGTGGTGGGATCGCACGTCGACGAGGGTGCCGAGCACACTCGCAACGAGCCGGCGGCTCTCCACGGAGGAGGCCAACACGAGGGCCTGTTCCAGCAGTTCCTCGGTTCGGTCCAGGTCGGTCAACCGGTCGGCCCGGGCCTCGGAGGCGAGCGCGAGCGCGATGGCGGTCGGCGCGCCTACCGCCGCGGCGCGGCTGGTGGCTTCGTGCGCGAGTGTGAGCGCTTCGTCGGTGCGTCCGATCGACACGAGTGCGATGCTGTGCACGCAGCACAGGAACACCGCGGTGATACCGCGGTCTTGCTCGTCGGCCAGACGAAGCTGCGAGGTGAAGGTGGCGCGCAGGTGCGACGGGTCGGCGAAGGCCTGGACGCTGTCGCCCATGTAGCGCACGAGACCGGTGGCGAACGCCAGCCGAAGCGGCCAGCACGCTCCCAGCTCCGACTCGGCTCGCTCGTAGAGGCTGATGCCCTTCTGTATCGCCTCGGCCTGCTCCTGTGACCACAGCGGAGCGGCGAGGGCGATGTATCCGTACGCGGCTGCAAGCCGCGCATCCCCCTCGTTCCCGTGCTCGATCGCGGCGCGGGCCCATGCGTAGCACTCCGCACGGTCACGCCAGAGTGCGTAGTCGAAGAGCGCTTCGAGCAGATCGACCGCGAGGTCGGTGCGGCCGGCACCGATCGCCCACTGCTCGACGGCCCGGAGGTTGTCGAACTCGAGGTTCACCTGGGACACGGCCTGTCCCTCTTCGGGGCCCCGCAGCCGTTGGTCACAGCGCCAGGCCCACGCGATGAAGTACTCGGCGGCGGCCGCCGCGGCGCGGTCGCGGTCGCCTCGATCGGCGAGCCGTTGGACCGCGAAGGCCTTGACTGTCTCGAGGAGCCGGTAGCGCAGCGGGCCGTCGTAGTGCTCGGCGACGACCAGCGACTTGTCGACGAGCGCGCTCAGGTGCGCCGGCACTTCGGCCGATGCGAGATCGTCGAGGTGACATACAGCTTCGGCCGCGTCGAGATCGAAGCTGCCGCCGAAGACGGCGAGGCGTTCCAGCAGGCATTGCTCGTCCTGGTCGAGGAGATCCAACGACCACGCGACCGAGGCTTCGAGGCTTTGGTGATGGACCTCGGCGTCGCCGCGTCGGCCCTTGAGCAGTCGGAATCGTTCGTCGAGACGCGCCAGGAGATCGGTTGCGCTCATGGACCGCATGCGGGCCGCAGCCATCTCGAGCGCCAGCGGAATGCCGTCGAGACGCGAACAGAGGTCGCTCACGGCCGCGCGATTGTCGGGCCCGAGGGTGAAGTCGTCGCGCGCAGCTCGTGCGCGCTCCACGAACAGGGTCACCGCCGCCGATTCCCCCGCTGACTCGACGCTCCCAGGTGCGGCGAGCGGCCGGACATGGTGGACGACCTCACCGGCGATCCCGAGCGGCTCCCGCGAGGTCGCAAGAATTTGCAGGTGTGGGAGGGCGGCCGTGAGGGAGATCGTCAGGCGCGCGCACGTCTCGACGCAGTGCTCGCAATTGTCGAGCACGATGAGGCAGGCGCGTCCCTCGAGCTGTTCGACAATCGCGTCATCGATGGGCTGGTCGCGGCGGGGCACGGCACCAACCGCTGCCGCGACAGCGTGGACGACACCGGCGCTCTCGACCGGCGCGAGCTTTGCGAACCAAACGCCACCGTCGAAGTGTTGCGCCCGAGCGGCGACTTCGAGCGCGAGGCGGGTCTTCCCGACGCCACCGACTCCGCAGAGCGTCACGACCGGTGTTCGGTCGAGCGCATCGGCCACCGCGCGCAGGTCGTCGGCACGACCGACGAAAGACGTCGAAGGTGTTGGCGGCATCGTTCCCGTCAATCGCGTCGTCGACAGCGACGCGAACGGCGCCTCGAGCCCAGGCGCGTCGAGCTCGAAGAGACGAACGGGCTCGGGAAGCCCGCGCAGGGGGTAGCGGCCGAGATCGTGAAGCTTCACGTTCTCGGCCAAGTGCGGCCCGACGAGCTCGGCGGTGCTGATCGAGACGAGGATGTGTCCGGCCGGCGCCGCGCGCATGACTCGCGCGACGACATTCAGCGGATGCCCCCTGTAGTCGCCGTCTTCCGGAATCGCCTCGCCCGTGTGCACGCCGACGCGGAGACGGAGCACTCCCGCGACAAGCCGGCGCTGAAGATCGATTGCCGCGGCGACGGCGTCGGTCGCCCGCGCGAAGGCAGCGCAGATGCCGTCTCCGGTGTGCTTGAAGATCCGGCCCTGGTGGGAAGCGACGACAGATTCGAGCATCGCGTCGTGACCTGCGAGCGCGCGCCGCATGGCGTCCTCGTCTTCGGCCCAGCGCGCGGTGCTTTCCTCGATATCGGTGAAGAGGAATGTCACCGTTCCGCCGGGCAGTTCACTCTTGCTGCCGGTGACCGCAACGTCACCGATCTCACCACGAGCGATGTTCGCCTCGAGCTGCGACAGCGTGGGCGAGACATCCAGGCCCGCGCCATCGATTAGACGCGTACGGAAAGCCTGCCCCACCTGCAGTGCATCGCGCGCGCGCCCTTCGTGGGCGAGCGCCTGCATGAGGAGAAGGTGTGGCCGCTCGCGATTGGGGTGCTCGGCACACAATCGCTCGAGCTCGCCGATCGTCTCGCGGGACTGTCCCGCGCAGATGCGAACTTCGAATAGATCCTCACGCGTGATGACACGGAGTTCTTCCAGCCGGACCGCCGACGGACGCAGTTCCGAGTTCTCGGCCAGTTCCCCGAACGCGGGTCCTCTCCAGTACGCCAACGCCGTTTCGTATTCGCTCGCGGCCAGGTCGTACTCGCGCAGTGCTGCGGCCCGGGCGCCTGCGTTCCGAGCGCCTTCGAAGTCGTCGACGTCGAGCACAGCGGCATCGCGGCGGAGCCGGTAGCCGCCAGCCGTCGTCTCGATCGCCTCTTTCCCGACGATCTGGCGAAGCTTCGAGACGTGGGCTTGCAGGGTCGCAGTCGCGCCGGCGGGTGGCGCGTCGCCCCACACACCTTCGACCAGAGTGTTGACCGAGACGGCTTCGCCGATGCGGTCGCCGAGTATCGCGAGGATCGCCCGCTGCCGGCCCGAGGAAAGCAGGACGACATGACCCGCGCGCCGCAGGGCCAGCGACCCCAGCACGCCGATCTCGACCGGAGAAGAGCCCGTGCCGAACACGTGACGATCCTTGCTCGACCGACACTCTGTCGCAACCGCGGCGGGTAGGTGGACTCTCCGAGTACCGAGGCGACCGCGTCGCGAGCGTCGCGCGGCGTGCACGACCTTGCATCGAGAACCACGCGGCGAGCCGAACGATAGGCCTCAGCTCTGTCGCGTTCGCGCCTCCGGCCGCGCTTTTCAGCGGTATGAGAACGAAACCGACCGAGCGAACCCGCCTGCGACCAGCCGTTGAGATGAGGGCACGCGTGCAAGAGCGCGTCGTTGACCTGCAGGCGTTTTCGCAGTTCAGCTTTCGTGTCGGAGGGGCGACTTTAACCCTTAGTACACGCGACCCTTGGCGGACGTGGCTTGTCGCGGCATGACCAGAAGGCCGCGCCCCCATCGTCGCGCCACACCCTCAACGACAGCTAGCGGGGTGGCCCGGCAGTCTGCGCGTGGGGTGTTACGCCCGTAGGTGTACGAGCAGAGGCCTTCGCCCAAAGCCCATCAGGTTTCCGCCAAGCGGTGGAATCGCCCCGGCAGCTTCGAATCGACCGAACCGCTCGACCAACCGCGCCAACGCGACCCGCGCCTCCATGCGGGCCAGGTTGGCTCCGAGGCAGTAGTGGAGACCCCAGCCGAAGCCCAAGTGGGGATTGGGATCGCGGGCAAGGTCCAATACGTTTGGCTCGGCGAACACGGCGGGGTCGTGGTTTGCGGCCGCGATTGACAAGAACACGTTGTCGCGGGCGCGCAACTGCACTCCTTCGCGCTCGTGGTCGATGGCGACCTTTCGCACCATCGTGCGGGCCGAGCCCTGCGTGCGCATGAACTCCTCGACCGCGGACGGCCACAAGGCGGGGTCGCCGCGCAGCTGCTCGCACACTTTGGGCGACTCGCAGAGGATGGCGATGGCGTTGCCGAGCAGGGTGGTAGTCGTCTCGTGGCCCGCGAACAGGAGCAGCGTGCAGAGCCCCACCAGTTCGGCGTCGCCCAGGTCGCCGTCGTCTATCTGGGCGATGGCCGTGATGATGCCTCCCGTCGGGGAGTCTCTCTCGCGGGCCACGAGATGACCGAAGAACTTCGTGAACTCCTCGGCCGCGTGCACCGTCGTGTCGGTTGCTACCGAACCCGCATTGGTGGAAAAGACAATCGCGGCAAGTTCATCCGACCAGGCCTGGAAGCGGTGCCGCTCGTTGGCCTCGACACCGAGCAGCGCGGCGATGACCAAAGCGGGGATCGGGCGCGCGAACCCGACCGACAGATCGACTGCGCCACTCGACGCCGCCAGCGTGTCGAGCACGTCTTCGACGATCGACGCGACGACTGACTCCAAGTCAGCGACACGTCGCGGCGTGAACGCCGCGCGTACCGGCTCGCGTAGGCGAGTGTGGGCGGGTGGATCGCGGAAGATCATCCAACCGCGCAGCAAGTCGACCACGGTGCCAAACCCTTCAGGGCGCTGAGCAGCGATGCGTTCGAGCGGGCCGATGCGGTCGGCCGAGAGCGTGGCCGCGTCGCGAAATGCCCGGGTGACCGCGTCGTGGCCGATCACCGCCCAACCCCGCTGGGCGTCGCTCCACTGGACCGCCCCGTCGTCGCGGAAGCGGGCGAAGTACCCGGCGGGATCGCAAACCGACTCGCGACATGCCAGATCAGGACCCACGCCCATCCGCGGAACCCTACTGCTCGATACTTCAACCGCTGCTCGACTGGCGCCCGCAGTCATGCTCGCGCTGGGAAGTTGACGAGACCGCCGAAGGGCGCCACATAGCGGACGTGGACGCGAAACGACCTGCGCACTGAAGCGCAGGCCGCGTTGTGTCGGAGGGGGGACTTGAACCCCCACGCCCCTAAGGGCACTAGGCCCTCAACCTAGCGCGTCTGCCAATTCCGCCACTCCGACGAGGCGGGGCATCTTACCGAATTGGCGACCTCACAGGTCGGTACGGGCCATGGTCCGGAGGCGGGCGACCCGCTCGTCGTCGGCGTCGAGATAGCGGACGAGGACGCCGAGGGTGAGGTCGATATCGAGGGTGCCGACCTCGATCATTTCTTCGATGTCGACCCAGTCCTTGGACCGGTTGAAGAACGCCTTGAACACGGCCAGGTCGCTGCACGAAAGGAACGGGACCCGCTCCGACGCGAACTCGTGCACGACGGCGCGCTCCGCGGCCGCGACGTGGAAATCGGTCGTGTTGGTGAACAGGTCGACCGGTGTCGTGTCCCACCACAGCCGCACCTGACCGTCGCGCAGGCAGCGCGCCAGTTCGTCGGCGCTGCGGGCTACGCCGTCGGGCAGCGCGGCGAAGACCTCACCCGAACGGTCGGCAGGCACGAACACGTTGACGTCGATGTCAATCGTGCCGCGCGCCTGCTGGGTGCACCACGCCAGCGCGAGCGCGCCGCCGAACGCGTGGGGCAGATCGGCTTCCGCGAACGCCGCGTGGAGCGCCAGGATCTTGCCGACAATCGAGGGGGGGTCAGTTGAACTCACGCCGGTCCGAAGCGCGGGTACGCGATGTGCGGCCGGTGCCGGGCGGGGAACTGGGCCGCGAGTTCGAGCACCTCTTGCAGTTCGCGGCTGCGAGCGGCATCGGTCGCCACGGTGGGTACGAGCATGGTCGTCACCGAGAACCCCGCGGCCTGCACGATGCGCTCGCACGTGTCGACCGCCGGTGTCACGCGCCCCGCTTCGTACGCGGCGAGGGTGGAGTGCGACGTCCCTGCCCGCCGCGCGAGCATCCTGAGGCTGAGGCCCGATCGGTGCCGGGCCCGGCGCAAGATGGTTGCGGCGTCCATGGCTTAATGGTATCAGATCTGATACCACTCCGATACTGCGTAATCTCCGGTCCGTGGGTGTCGGCCTCCTCTTCTCCGGCCAGGGCTCGCAACGGGCCGGGATGGGCGAAACCTGGCGCGACACCGACGGATGGGCAGTGGTCGACCCGATCGCCGAGCTCTCGGGGCACGACGTCGCCGGCCTCCTGTTGCGGGCCGACGACGACACCCTGCGCCGCACCGACCGCGCCCAGATCTCGACGTTCGCGCTCGAGATGGTGATGCTGCGCCACGCGGGCACCGACGATGCGGTTGCGTGTGCCGGTCACAGCCTGGGCGAGTACTCGGCGCTCGTTGCCGCGGGCATCCTCGACCTCGACGGCGCCGCCCGGCTCGTCGCGGCGCGCGGGGCCGCGATGCTCGCCGCCGCGGAGCAACACGTGGGCACGATGGTTGCGGTACTCGGCGCACCCGACGACGATCTGGCCGACGCGATCGCGAAGCTGCGGGCCGACGGTGCGCACGTGTGGGTGGCGAACTACAACGCGCCGGGCCAGACCGTCCTCGCCGGCGACGCGGATGGCATCGCGGCGGCAACCACCGCGTGCGGCGCACTCCCCCGCACCAAAGTCCGCTCCCTCCCGGTCGGCGGCGCATTCCATTCGCCGCTCATGGAACCCGCGGCCGAGACACTGCGCGCCGCGCTGGCCGGGACCACCTTCACCGACGGCACGCTCCCGGTCGTTGCCAACGTCGACGCAACGCCACACAGCAACGGTGCCGACTGGCCCGACCTGCTCGGCCGTCAACTCACCTCACCCGTTCGGTGGACCGAGTCGGTACGCACCCTCGTCGACCTCGGCTGCACGAGCTTCGTCGAGATCGGTCCCGGCCAGACGATCGCGAGCATGGTGAAGCGCATCGCGCGCGACGTCCCGATCACCGCCGCCGCGATCTGAAGCGCGAGGTCCCGAAGGGCCCGCCACGACCCGTAGAGCCGGACGGGGTCAGCCGGTGCGTTCCTGCAGCGCCACGTCCCGCCCGAGCGCGTCCGCGCGACCGATGAGCGACTCGCCGGGCAGGAGCGCGAAGTGGCAGGCGACCTTCTGGCCTCCGACCGTGTCGACGAGTGGGGGCGTTTCCTGCACGCAGACATCCTGCGCCAGCGGGCAGCGCGTGTGGAAGCGGCAGCCGGCTGGCGGCGCCGAGGGGCTCGGAACGTCGCCCTCGAGGAGCACCCGTCGCCGCGCCCGTTCGCGGCGGGGATCGGGTATCGGGACGGCCGAGAGCAACGCGTGCGTGTACGGGTGCGCGGGCTGGTCGTACACCGCGTCGAGGGGGCCGACCTCCACGATCCGGCCGAGATACATGACGGCCACGATGTCGCTCACGTGGCGTACGACCGAGAGGTCGTGCGCGACGAACATGTAGGTAAGGCCCAGGTCTCGCTGCAACTCGGACAGGAGGTTGACCACGCCCGCCTGGATCGACACGTCGAGGGCCGAGACCGGTTCGTCGAGTATCAGGAGCTGCGGGTCGAGCGCGAGCGCGCGGGCGATGCCGATGCGTTGCCGTTGTCCGCCGGAGAACTCGTGGGGGAAGCGGTTCGCATGCTCCGGATTGAGGCCGACGAGATCGAGTAGATCCTTGACGCGCTGCTGACCGTTGGCGCGGTACATCTTGTGCACGCGCAGCGGTTCACTGATGATTGCCGCCACAGACATACGGGGATTGAGCGACGCGTAGGGGTCCTGGAACACGATCTGCATCTTCTGACGTAACGCCCGCATCTCCGACGTACCGAGCGTGAAGATGTCGCGGCCGTCGAACCGCACCGAACCCGCAGTCGGTTCGATGAGCCGAAGGATCAGGCGACTCGTCGTGGATTTCCCGCATCCCGACTCGCCGACCAAGCCCAGTGTCTGTCCCTGCTCGACGCTGAACGAGATGCCGGACACGGCCTGCACGGCCCCTACCTGACGACGGAAGAAGCCGCTGCGGATCGGGAATTCCTTGACGAGGTTCTCGACTTCGAGCAGCGGGGTGCCGGTCACTGGTCGAGTTCCGTGTAGCGCTCGTCGAGTGTGGTCGCGAAGTGGCACGCGGAACGCTGCGTCGCGGAGACCTCGACGAGTTCCGGTCGCTGGCGGAAGCACACTCCGTCGAAGTCGGTCGAGATCGGGCAGCGCGTGTGGAAGGCGCAGCCGGGCGGCACCCGGATCATCGACGGCGGCTGCCCGACGATGCGGGGGAGGAGCTCGTTGCGTGCCGCGCGGTCGATGCGGGGCAGGCACGCCAGCAGGCCGCGGGTATACGGGTGTTTCGGTTCGTAGAAGATGTCGTCGACCGTGCCGATCTCGACGGCACGGCCGGCGTACATCACGAGCACTCGGTCCGCGAGCCCGGCTACCACACCGAGGTCGTGGGTGATCATGAGCACTGCGGATCGCGTCCGGTCCTGGATGCGCTCGATCACTTCGAGTACCTGGGCCTGGATCGTGACGTCGAGTGCGGTAGTCGGCTCGTCGGCGATGAGCACGTCGGGCTCGTTGGCGATCGCCATCGCGATCATGGCCCGTTGGCGCATGCCGCCGGAGTACTCGTGCGGGTACTGGGCGTAGCGCCGGCCGGGGTCGGGGATGCCGACGAGATCGAGGAGTTCGACGGCCCGGTCGTGCAACTCCTTCGCGGCAACGTCGTTGTGGACGGCGATGGCCTCCGCGATCTGGTCGCCGACCCTGAATACCGGGTTAAGCGCGGCCAGGGCGTCCTGGAACACCATCGCGATTCGGTCGCCGCGTAGTTCGCGTAGCTCCTTTTCGGGCCGGCCGATGATCGACCGGCCGCGGAATCGGATGTCGCCGCTGATCTTGGCCGACTTGGGTAACAGCCCGAGGATGGCGAGTGACGTCACGGTCTTGCCCGACCCGGACTCGCCGACGATGCCGAGCGTCTCGTGTTCGTGCAGCACGAAACTGACGCCGTCGACTGCCTTCACGAGACCGGCGTCGGTCGGGAAGTACACGCGGAGGTCTTCGACGACGAGGGTCCCGTCCTGTTCGCCGACCGTGCTCGCATCCGGCGCGTCGTCCATGTACGAAAGGGGCGGGAGGTCCGTCACAGGTGTTCCTTGCGCCCGTGCGGGTCGAACGCGTCGCGCAGGCCGTCGCCGACGAAGTTCACGCACAACACCGTGAGGAAGAGCATGAAGCCCGGCCAGTAGAGCATGTACGCCTTGTCGGTCCCGACCGTGCCGCGGGCCGTGTAGATCAGGTAGCCCCACGAAAAGTCGGGCGGCCTGAGCCCGAACCCGAGGACCGTGAGGGTGGCCTCGATCACGATGGCGACGGCGATCGTGAGCGTCAGGTTCACCATGATCACGCCGACCGTGTTCGGGAGGATGTGCCGGCGGATAATCCGCCCGCTCGACGCCCCCGCCGCCCGCGCCGCCTCGACGAACTCCCGCTCGCGGAGCGACAGCACCTGAGCCCGCACGACCCGGGCGACGTATTGCCACGCCAGCAGCGAGAGCACGAGGATCAAGACGGTCGCCTCGTTGACCTCGAGGAACCACAGGCTGTCGCCGAGGTCCCACCACAGGAACTGGCCCGTGCGGTGCACGTAACTCATAGCGGTGGCGGCGATGAGGAGCGCGGGCACGATCAGAAACAGGTCGGTGATGCGCGAGAACACCTGGTCGAACCAGCCGCTGCGGTAGCCCGCTACCGCGCCGAACAGCGCGCCGATGAGCGTCGAGAAGGCGGCAACCGCAAACCCGATCGTGAGGGTCACCCGGCCCGCGTAGAGGATCTCGGTCAGCAGGTCGCGACCGAGGGGGTCCGTACCCATCAAGTGATCGGCCGACGGGCCCTGACCGGCGGCGACGAGATTCTGATCGTCTTGCTCGTAGGGAGCAACGAAGTTGGCGCCATAGCATGCGATGGCCAACAGTACGAGGACGACAAGACCGACGACGGCGAGGCGGTGCCGGAAGAACCGGCGCCGGAACAGCTGCCACTGCGAGCGGGCGCTCTCGTCGGCGTCGGGCACCAGGAGCTGGTCGGCATCCTGGCCGAGTTCGAGCAGGGTGCTGGAGACGGGCTGAATGCTCACGAGAGTCGCACCCTCGGGTCCAAGACGGTGTAGAGGACGTCGGCAAGGAGGTTGAACACGATGATGAACACCGACGCGATCAGGAGCCAGGCCAGCACGATCGGCGCGTCACCGTTGCGCAGGGCGTCGACGAAGAGCCGTCCCATACCCGGAATCGAGAAGATGACCTCGGTGACCACGAGGCCGCCGAACAACGCCCCGACGTCGATGGCCATGACCGTGACCAGGGGGACGAGGCCGTTGCGCAGGCCGTGCTTCAGTACGACCTTGCGCCGCGGGACACCCTTGGCCCGTGCCGTCCGGATGTAGTCGGACGACATCACGTCGAGCATGGCGGCGCGCTGGAAGCGGCTCCAGGACGCGATGATCTGGACGGTGAGGGTGAGTATCGGCAGCACGAGGTGGCGCGCGTAGTCGACGTTGATGCCGCTCTGGCCGGCCGAGTGGAGCCCCGTCCCGAAGAACAGTGTCTCGCCACCGTTGAACCGTTCACCGAGCGAGATCGCGAGGCTCCACGCCACGAGCCCGAACCAGAACGGCGGCAGCGCAATGCCGACGAACGCGAGCCCGGTGAGGGCATAGTCCGAAAACGAATACTGGCGTATCGCGCTGTAGACACCCACGGCGATCGCGACGAACGCGGAGATGAGCACACCCCACGTGATGATCTGGAACGTGTTCCAGAAGGCGGGCCGGACCTCGTCGATCACAGGCTCGCGGCTGCGGTAGCTGTCGCCGAAGTCGCCGCGCACCGCGTCGCCCAGCCAGTCGGTGTACTGGACGACCAGCGGGCGGTTGAGACCGAACTCCTCCTTCATTTCGGCGCGGATGTTCGCGGCATCGCGCGACTGGGCGAGCTTGGCCGTGGGGTCGAAGGTGGCGCTGACCATCCAGAACACGGCGAACGTCGCGATCAGCAGGACGGGAATGGAGTACAGCGCGCGGCGGGCGACGTAGATCAGCATCGGCGGTCGAGACCATACGCGCGCGGGGCCCGGTTCGGTATCGAACCGGGCCCCGAAACACGCATCGGCATGGCGAACCGGGTTTCTACGAGGAGACGCCCAGCAGGTTGAGGTTGTGGAACGGCCCGAGGACCGGGTTGTCGCTGACGTCACCGAGGACGGTGTCGCTCCAGATCAAGATGTTCGGGAGCGGGTCGAGCGGCAGCGACGCCATTCCCTCGGCCTGGAGCTGGTCGGCCTGCTTGCCGAGGTCGGACTGCGTCGCCTCGTCGAGGGTCGTGTCGAGCTCCTCGAGCACCGCGTCGAGCCCCTCGATTTCGGTGCGCGTCCAGTTCTGGCCCGAGAACTCGTTCTCCGCGGTGGGGATGTTCTTCGAGCAGAACA
>JANNHK010000238.1:0-1665 GCA_031404355.1 Actinomycetes bacterium | reverse complement strand
GGCGGAGGTACACGAACTCAAACGGCTCGAACTCGTACTCTGTGTTTGACAATGCTTCGCTCTCAGTCAAAGAGGCAGGCTTTGAAGGCGCCCAACGTTCGACCTGAGCCGTCCCAACAGGCAGGTATTGCCTGGCCGCGGAAGGACAAGGAGCAGCGCGAACTGGAGCGGCCCGACACTGCCTGCCGCATCGGCTCGAGCGAAGGCATCACCGATCCAACGCAAGGCGGAGGAACGCTTCGCACACAACTGTAGGTTCGTAGCCGATCGCATCCCAAGCGGAGGTCGGATTTGCAAGGCCAGCCGTCGTCAGCGCACCAAGCGTCGGCGCCGAAAGACCCAGTCGAACTTCAGGCGGCGATTCACCAAACGTGCGGACATGCTGAATTTCGCGGACGCCCAGGTGGCCGAGGACGAGCTCGGCTTCCGTACGCACCGTGTTGGTGGCGACCGCGAGCCGACATGCGAGTCCGAGCCGCTCGAGCACCGCGCGCGCCCCCGGCCGAGGCGCGACGCCGGCCGTGATCAGGCGACGGTACTCGACCGTCTTGCGCGCTCGCAGCTCGGTCGCGTCGATCGGCAGGCGGTAGGTCCGACAGGCGTACTCGGCCCCACCCTCCACCGCGATCCAGTGATGGCGATACTCGTCGATCCCGACGTCGACGGCGAACGCTGCCAGCACCGTGCGATACGCCTGCCACTGCAGCGGCTCGGTGTCGGCGAGCGTGCCATCGAGATCGAAGAGAACGCCGCGGATCACAGGGTCCACGAGCGAAACGTGGCGCAAATCTCACGCCACTGCCGATAGCGCGCGTCGAGCGGCCCCAGGCGTGCCGCCTCCGGCAGGACCAGACGCGTCCGCACCATGCCGGTGACGGCGCTCGCGAGATCGTCGTAGATGCCGCAGCCGATGGCGGCGAGCAGCGCGCTCCCCAGGCTCGCGCTCTCCGGCACCTCGCCCACCACGAGCGGGACCTGCATGGTGGCCGCCACGATGCCGAGCAGCGCCGCGCTCTGGGTCATGCCGCCGCTGACCGCGAGCCGGTCGATCGGTCGACCCGACACGGCGGCGATCTGTTCGCAGTTGCCACGGATGGCGAAGGCCACGTTCTCGAAGAAGCCTCGCAGGAAGTCGCCGCGGGTGGGCCGATCGAGGTGTAACAGGGGAAACCGGAAGAGGAGCCCCGCGGGCTGGAAGGGACTCATCTCGGCGAGGTTGAAGATGGTGGGACCGATATGGGCGACCAGAGGCCGGCCGTCGGCGGCGGTTGCCGCGACCATGGCCTCGGCCCGCGCGTGGGCGTCGGCATCGCTGGCCCCGAACAGGAGGTCGAGCAACCAGCGGTACGCGGCCAGGCAGTCGTCGCTTCCTGCGGGAAACCGATGCTCCGGTGCGAGGCGATAGTGGGGCAGGACGACGCGCGCACCGAGGGCAGATCCCAAACGGCGCGAGAAGGCGCGATACGCGGCAGGGAGGTGAACGACGAAGCCGCCGCCATGGAGATAGAGGAGCACCCGGCGAGTGGGCACCCTCGGATCGAACGACTCGCACGGCACGCCGTGCGCCGTCGCCGCACGCCCGGGCTGGGACGCCGGGCCGCGCCCGAACCAGCGATCGAGGCGCGCGCCGACATCGCGCACCTTGGCGACGTCGATCGTGCCGCG
>JANNHK010000237.1:0-17073 GCA_031404355.1 Actinomycetes bacterium | reverse complement strand
CGCCGACGCGATCAACCGCATGCCCGACCGCGAACGCCTCGTGCTCACGCTCTACTACTACGAGGGTCTCACCCTCGCCGAGATCGGCAGCGTCCTCGGGGTCACCGAGAGCCGCGTCTGCCAGATCCACACCAAGGCGATCTTCCAGCTCCGTTCCCGCCTCTCGGAGCCCATGCCCGAACGCGGCATCGTCACGTAATCCTGGGTCGCGCTCGCTGCTCGGCAGTCATGCGCGACACGGCAGGCCGCGCACCGTGCAGCGATCCGAGGTTGTCGTTCAGTGGTGATGCCAGTGCGTGTCGTCGCTCGGGGAAAATCGAGAGAATGCGGTGAGCAGAGCAACGACCCCATTTTGGGAGGAGCGCCGGCGCCCGTTGCTGAAGAGAGATGATGGCGGCACCGTTTCCGCGTAGTGGCCCTGCGGCCCCATCCGGATTCCAGTCGTTGCGAACTTGTCTCCCTGGGCATCGAAGACGTCGACGCGTCGGACTTCGACGCGGTCACCCGGCTGGATGGGCAGGACGCGCCCGGGCCGGCCGGCGGGGGTCGACTTCCCGCTGAAGACGTCGAACGAGACCGTAAATACCTGCCAAGGCCCGCCGTTGACGGAGATCTCGATCTCGGCGCGGTTCGCCGTGTTGTAGAGGCGGCCGCCCGTCGTTCGTGATCGCAGCGCGTCGAACCCGACGCTCCACTTTCCGTTCCGGTCCAAGAGGGTGTCGCCGCCCCGGGTGAACGCGACGTCGCTGGCCGTGTCCACGACCCAGACGAGTGGGACGGAGACGACGTACCTCGTCAGGCGCCCGGGAACGGCTCCGGTTCCCTCGACGGCGATGACTTCGGCGCCGGCATCGAGCACACGAAGGTCCGTGATCTCGATCTTGTCCTGGTTGTTCGTCGCGAAGCCCAGGGGCCACACCGACCGGTCGCCCTCGAGCAAGTACGCGGCGGTCGTCTTGGGGCCGGCGTTCAGGCGATAGTCGAATGCGAAGGTGCCTCCCGGCGGCGCCGCCGGGAGGTTGAGTGTGATCGACCCTCCGCCGGTGGGCCGGATCGAGACGAACCCATTCGGACCGCCGTCGAGGCGGACGAGGTTGGTCTGCACGTTCGGCTTGTGGGCATGAGCCGCCGGTGCGCTCGTGACGACCATCAAGCCCGCGACCAACACACAAGCCGAGCCACGAGTAGCCGCTCTCGCCCACGCGCTTGTCCTGCCCATGCCCCCACATCCTGTCAACGACAACTGTTGGAGCGACTCAACCCAATCCTACGTCGGCAGTTCCCGGTACGGCTCCTCGCGGCTCGTCGTACACATTTCACGACGCTTCCCGGCTCCGTGCGTCTAGACGCCGGCGCAGTCCCACAGTAACGTCGCACACAACTTCCCTCCCTTCCCCGTCGACCGTTCGCGTCCGGGGAGGTGCCCGTGAAGTTCGTCGTAGTCGTGCTCGCGTTGTCTCTTGTCGCTCCTTCCGGCGCGTGGCAGAAGCCCGTCGACGGTGCAGTGGTGCGCCCGTTCGACCCGCCCGCGAGCCCGTTCGGTGCGGGCCACCAGGGGGTCGACTTCGCCGCCGCACCGGGGACGCCGGTGCGAGCGGCGGGCCCGGGCACGGTCACGTTCGCGGGAATGGTGGCCGGCAGCCGCCATGTCGTGGTCGGCCACGACGGCGACCTCCGGACGTCGTACTCGTTCCTGGCGACCTCCACGGTTCGGCGCGGAGACCACGTCGAGCGGGGCGACGTGCTCGGCGCGACCGGCGGCACCGGCGACCGCCACGACGGGAACGTCGTGCACTTCGGGCTGCGCCAGGGCGAGGAGTACCTCGACCCGATGATGCTGTTCACCACGGTCGACCTCGCCGACGTCGTGCACCTCGCGCCGGTGTCCGACCCGTTCTTCCGCACCGTTGCCGACGAACGAGGCGGGCTGCTCGACGGGCTCGGAGATCTCGCCGGCGCCGCGGTCGGCGTCGTCACCGATGTCGGCGGCGCCGCGCTCGACGCGTTGACCGCAGTGGCCGAACCGCTCGCCGACCTCGCCGTCGATCTCGGAGAGGAGTCGTTCGAGCGGTTCCGCAAGCTCGTCGCGTTGCATCCGATCGTCAGAAAGACGCTGCTGGCGATCACGCTCGCTCGCGGCGCCCTCGCGTACGCGCAGGAGCAGTTCCGCTGCGACCGGCACGCGCCCGCGGCCGACGGTGACGGCGGCTCCGGGCACCGGGTCATGCTCGTCGCGGGCATCGACACCGAGCTCACCCGCCCCGGCGGCAGCTCCTTCGACCTCGACCCGGAACGACTCGGCTACACGTCCGAGGAGGCCACCACCTTCTCGTACTCCGGCGGCCCGACCTACGAGCCCGAAGACACGTTCGCGCACATCGAGGCGTCGGCCCGTGAACTCGGCCATCAGCTCAAGGCGATGCAGGCGGCCGAGCCCGGGCGCGAGGTCGACCTGGTCGCGCACTCGCAGGGCGGCGTGGTCGTGCTGGCGTTCCTCGAACTCGTCTTCGACCCCGGCGACCCCGACTACCCGCCGCTGGGCACGGTGATCACCTTCGCGTCACCACTCGACGGCGCCCCGCTAGCTACCCTCGGCGACCAACTCGAGGGCGGCCCACTGGGGTGGGTCGTGGTCCAGGGCGCCGAAGTGCTCGGCGCCCCGCCCGCTGACGCCGACGCCACGCAAGACCTCGTCGACGGGTCCGACCTCATGGATCAGCTCGGCCACGCCGCCCGACCGCCCACGGTCGACCTCACGACGATCGGCGCCTCGCACGATTTCGTTGTCCCCGGTAACCGGGCCACAACCGGAGGCGCCCACCACACGATCGTGGCGCCCCGCGCCCTCGACGCCCACTCGGGAATCCTCACCGACGCCGAGGCACTACGGGCCGCCCGGGCCGCCCTCGAGGGGCGCGACGAGCTGCCGTGCCGCAGCCTCGATACGTTCATCGCCGCCGAGCTGCTCCCGCCCGTGATCGAGGAATACACCTACGGATTCGGCGACATGATCGAGGACATGGAGGGCCCGATGCGCCTCATCCCGACCCCGTAGTCGGCCCCGGGAGCGGCGGGCCCCGGCCGCTACACTGCCGCCCGAAGCCGGGGCACCCGTCCCGGACACGCTGCACGCCCGCGACCCCAGGTGGCGCCGCCCTCGCTCTTGCAGGAACGGCGCTCGCGCGGGCGGAAGAGACCAACCTAGGGAGGCACGGCCGTGGCCGTCGTAACCATGAGACAGCTCTTGGAGGCCGGAGTTCACTTCGGTCACCAGACCCGCCGCTGGAACCCGAAGATGCGCAGGTTCATCTTTGGTGAACGCAACGGGATCTACATCGTCGACCTGCACCAAACCCTCGACCGCATCGACATTGCGTACCGCTTCGTGCGCGAAACGGTTGCCAACGGCGGATCGATCATGTTCGTCGGTACGAAGAAGCAAGCGCAGGAGCCGGTCCAGAACGAGGCCCAGCGCAGCGGTATGCCGTACGTCAACTTCCGTTGGCTCGGCGGCATGCTCACCAACTTCCAGACGGTGCACTCGCGTGTGTCGAAGCTGCGCGAACTCCAGCGCACCATCGACTCGGGCGAGATCGAGCTCATGTCGAAGAAGGAAGGCTTGAAGGTCCGCCGCGACCTCGCCAAGCTCGAACGCAACTTGGGCGGCATCAAGGCGCTCGAGCGGGTTCCGAGCGCGATCTTCGTGATCGACACGAAGAAGGAACACATCGCGGTCACCGAAGCGAACCGGTTGAAGATCCCGGTCGTGGCGGTCGTCGACACGAACTGCGACCCCGACATCATCGACTACGCCATCCCCGGCAACGACGACGCGATCCGCTCCGCGCAGTTGATGTGTCGCGTGATCGCCGACGCGGTGATCGAGGGCAAGCACATCCAACAGCGGCGCAACGCCCGCGCGGGCACGCGCTCCGAAGCGGCGGCACCGGCCGCCCCGGCCAAGCCGCAACGCAGCACCGAGGAAGAGGCCGCGCACCAGCAGCGCCAGGCCGAGGCCCGGGCCCAGGCGGCGGCGAAGCAGAAGGAAATCGAGGAGCGGGCGGCCAAGGCCAAGGCCGAAGCCGTCCCCGAACCGGAACCCGAAGCCGCACCGGAGGCGACCACCCCGGCCGAAGTACCGGCAGAAGCACCGACAGAAGCACCGGCTGGGACTGAGACAGGCGAGACAAGTACCGATGGCTGACATTTCTGCGAAGGACGTCGCCGCGCTCCGCAAGATGACGGGCGCGGGGATGATGGACTGCAAGAAGGCGCTCGAGGAGTCGAACGGCGCCATCGACGCGGCGAAGGACTGGCTGCGCGAGAAGGGCCTGGCCGGCGCGGCCAAGCGTCTCGGGCGGGCCAACGACCAGGGCACCATCGAGGTCGCGGTAGAGGGAACGGTCGGCGCGATCGTCGAACTCAACTGCGAGACCGACTTCGTGGCCAAGGGCGACGTGTTCAAGGACGCGCTCGCCAAGCTGACGAAGCTGGTTGTCGAACACGGCGAAGACATCGCGGGGTTGCCCTTCGAGGGCGGCACCGTCGACGAGTTCGTGAAGGGCATGGCCGGCACGCTGGGCGAGAACATCCAGCTGGGCCGCATCGTGCGTTACGACAGCCCCGACGGCCTGCTCGACGTGTACAAGCACGTGCAGAACGAGCGCGGCGTCGTCGGTGTGCTCGTCGAACTCGGCGGCGTGAACGCATCCGACGCCAAGGCCCGTGAGGTCGCGCACGACATCGCACTCCACATCGCCAGCGCGGTGCCGCGCTACGTCAGCCGCGACGATGTCCCGGCCGACGAGGTCGAGCGCGAGCGGGGCGTACTCGAAGCGCAGACGAAGGAAGAGGGCAAGCCCGAGCAGGCCTGGCCCAAGATCATCGAGGGCAAGCTCAACGGCTTCTTCAAGACGGTGACGTTGCTCGAGCAGTCGTTCGTGAAGGACCAGAAGACGACGATCGGCCAGCTGGTCTCGGGCCTCGGTGGCGACGCCACGGTGCGGCGCTTCGCGCGGGTGAAGATCGGGGAGGAATAACACTTCATGCCTGGGAGTAAGTACCGGCGGGTGGTGCTGAAGCTCTCGGGTGAGGCTTTTGCCGATCGCACGACGTCGTACGGCATCGACGCCGAAGTCGTCAGCCGTATCGCGGGCGAGGTCGCCAAGGCCCGCACCGATCTCGCGGTCGAGATCGCGATCGTCGTGGGCGGCGGCAACATCTTCCGCGGCATGAGCGGCGCGACGCGCGGCATGGACCGCGCCCGAGCCGACTATATGGGCATGCTTGCCACCGTCATCAACGCGCTCGCGTTGCAGGACGCGTTCGAGTCGCTCGGCCAACCGACGCGCGTGCAGACCGCGATCACCATGTCGCAGGTCGCCGAGCCGTACATCCCGCTGCGCGCGATCCGGCACCTCGAAAAGGGCCGCATCGTCATCTTCGCGGCTGGGAACGGAAACCCGTTCTTCACGACCGACACGACGTCAGCCCTGCGCGCGGCGGAGATCGGTGCGGAGGCGGTGCTGAAGGGCACGCACTCGGGCGTCGACGGCGTGTACAGCGCCGACCCGCGGCTCGACCCCGACGCGGTGAAGCTCTCGGAGGTCACCCATTTCGAAGTGCTCAACCGCGGCTTGAAGGTGATGGACTCGACGGCCATCACGTTTTGCATGGACAACCAGCTCCCGATCATCGTGTTCGATGTGACGCAGTCGGGCAACATCCATCGTGCGCTCGTCGGCGACCCGATCGGGACGCTCGTCAGCACGCCATCCGATCGTTCCGGGGAGACCAGCTGATGCATCCCAAGGTCGACGATGCCCGCACCAAGATGCAAAGCGCAGTCGCGCACCTGAAGGACGAGTTCGGGACCGTGCGCACCGGGCGCGCTTCGCCCGCGCTGGTCGAGCGGATCAAGGTCGAGTACTACGGCAGCGAGTCGACGCTCCAGCAACTCGCCGGTTTCTCGGTTCCGGAGCCGCGGGTGCTCGTCGTATCGCCGTACGACAAGTCGGCGATCAAGGCGATCGAGAAGGCGCTCCAGACGAGCGACCTCGGCGTCAACCCGTCGAACGACGGCGCCGTGATCCGTCTCACCTTCCCCGAGCTCACTGCCGACCGCCGGAAGGAAATGGTCAAGGTCGTGAAGGCCAAGGCGGAGGACGGCCGAGTGGCTGTGCGTAACGTGCGCCGCCATGCCCGCCAGGAACTCGAGCACATGGAGAAAGACGGCGAGATCTCCCGCGACGAGCTGGATCGGGTCGAAAAGGACCTCGAGAAGCTCACCCACGACGTCGTCGCCGAGATCGACACCCTGCTCGCCCACAAGGAAAAGGAACTCCTCGAGGTCTAGGGTGACCGGCCGGGGAGGGGACGCAGGGTGACCGATCGCAACGACAGCGACAGCCGCACAGGCCCGCAGACCGAGGGCGTGCGCATTCTCGGTGCCGAGGAGGCGCGGGCCGCGTTGGGTGAGCGCGCCCCCGAATCGGAACCGATCGTCGACGCCGAAATCGTCGACGATTCCCTCGAAGTCATCGAGACCCCCGAAGCCGCGCCGGGCGAACCGCGCACGATCGTCCGCTTCCCGAACGACGGCCCGACATGGACGGCCGGCGGCGAGACGGTTGACGCCGCGGCAGATCCGAGTGCAGCAGACCCGATTGCGGAAGCGCCGAGTGCGGAAGCGCCGAGTGATGTGGCGGACGAAGAGCCGACCGGTGAGATCCCGCCCCTGCCCCACTGGACCGAGCCGCCCACGGGCACGATGCCCGCGATTTTCGCCGACGACCCGGGCGAGGCCAGCTCCGAAGACGGCGAAGCCGACGCGTGGGCCGCGATCAGTGGCAGTCAGCCCCGATTCCGCGCCGAAGGTTCCGACTGGGCCGAGGCCGACTTCTCCGACGAAGGGCTCATCGACGAGGCCGTGAAGATCGGCGCGCTTGCCGAAGCCACCCCCGTCGACGAGGACGAAGCGTTCGAAGAGGAACTCGAGCAGCGCCGCCGCCGCACCCCGCGCGGCCGCGCGCCCCGCACCGTTGTGACCACCTCGCCCGATACGCCGCGTCCGCCCGACACGCCCCGCACGCCGCGGCCGCGCCCCGAGAACGAGAACCAGCCGGCGCCGTCGACACGCGATCTGCCCACCGCCCTCGCCACCGCGGCTGTCATCGTCGTCGTCGCGCTCTTCTGCTTCAAGGGCGGGACGTTCTGGACTGCGCTTTTGTGTTCGGTCATCGTCGGACTCGGAACCCTCGAACTCACGGGCGCGCTCCAGCACCGCGGCTTCCGGCCCGCGTCGGTCCTCGCCCTCATCGCATCGTTCTGCCTACCGATCGCCGCGCGCGAATACGGCGCGAACGCATACCCCGTGTTCATCGCGGTGCTCGTGCTGTTCTCGATGCTGTGGTTCTTGTGGGAGGTCACGCCGGGGCGGCCCCTGATCGGTGTGGCCACGACGGTCCTCGCGTTCGGGTACGTCGGTGGACTCGGCGGATTCGCCGGCCTCATCCTCGGAGCCAAAGACGGTGTCGGGCTCATCATCGGAACCGTCGCGTGCGTGGTCGCGTACGACGTCGTCGGCTTCTTCATCGGATCGCAGTTCGGCAAGAGTCCGGTCGCGCCCAGCATCTCGCCCAACAAGACGTTCGAGGGCACGGTCGCGGGCATGGTCGCCGCGGTCGTCGTCGGGTGGGTCATCGTCGGCGGGCTCATCGGCCCCGGCCTCCATCCCTGGTCTCCTGGTTCGGGCGCGGTCCTCGGCCTGTTCGTCGCCGCCGGTGCGTTCCTCGGCGACTTGTGCGAGTCGATGCTCAAGCGCGACCTCGGCTTCAAGGACTTCGGGTCGCTGCTGCCCGGCCACGGCGGCGTACTCGACCGCTTCGACGCCCTGCTGTTCTGCCTGCCGATCACGTACTACCTGGCCCTCCACCTGGACCTGATGCAGTTCTGAAGGGCCAAACGGGCGCGCCGCGCTGGGTAGCCTGATCCGGTGAGCAGGGGCGTTGTCATCCTCGGATCGACGGGTTCGATCGGAACCCAGGCCCTCGACGTCATCGCCCGCCACCGCGACGAGTACCGGGTCGTTGCCCTGGCCGCCGGGCGCAACACCGAACTCCTCGCGGAGCAGGCCGCGGCCTTCGGCGTGCCCGCCGATCTCGCCCGATCGTGTGTCGACGACCCCGACGCGCTGGCCGAACTGGCCGCGCACCCCGACGCCGACGTCGTACTCAACGCAGTGGTCGGGTTCGCCGGATTGCCGGCGACGATCGGGGCGCTCGAAGCCGGGAAGCGGCTCGCGCTCGCGAACAAGGAGAGCCTGATCGCCGCTGGGCCGGTGGTCGCCAAGGCGCGTGCCGCGGGCGACGGCGAGATCATCCCGGTCGACTCCGAGCACTCGGCGATCTGGCAGTGTCTGCGCTCCGGACGCCCGAGCGAGGTGCGCCGCATCCTGCTGACCGCGAGCGGCGGCCCGTTCCGGGGGCGCGGCGCCGCCGAACTCGCGACCGTCACGCGCGCCGACGCCCTCAAGCATCCGACCTGGACCATGGGTGCGAAGATCACCATCGACTCGTCGACACTCATGAACAAGGGCCTCGAAGTCATCGAGGCGCACGAACTCTTCGGCATCGACTTCGACCACGTCGACGTCGTGGTGCACCCGCAGTCGATCATCCACGGCATGGTCGAGTTCGTCGACGGCGCGACCATCGCGCAGTTGTCGATGCCCGACATGCGCCTTCCCATCGGGTTGGCGCTCGGTGCCCCCGAACGGTTCTCGGAGCCCTTCGGTGCCATCGACTGGCAGACGCTGGGTGCGCTCACGTTCGAGCCACCCGACCTGGACACGTTCCGGTGCCTGGCGCTGGCCTACGCCGCCGGTCGCACCGGGGGCACCGCGCCGGCCGTGCTCAGCGCCGCCAACGAGGTCGCCGTGTCGGCATTCCTCGACGAGCGCATCGGGTGGGCAACAATCGCCGAGGTCGTGGCCGAAGTCCTCGATCAGGGCACCGGGAACGCCGATGAGATCGCCGACGTTCTGGATGCGGACCGGGTCGCGCGCGACCGGGCCACGGTGGCGATCGGCCGAAGGAGCAGCACGTGAGGGATCTGTTGCGGCTTGAGGAAGAGCGCACGGTCAGACCCGCCGTCTGGATCTTCGCGTTGATCGTTTCGTTCGCCGGGTTCTCGCTGCTGTTCCCGACCCAGACCGCGTTCATCTTCGCGTTCCTCTTCCTGCCCGTCATCATCTTCTTCCACGAACTCGGCCACTTCGTCACCGCGAAGCGCTCCGGCATGCTCGTGACCGAGTTCTTCGTCGGCCTCGGGCCACGCGTGTGGTCGTTCACGCGCGGCGAGACGGAATACGGCATCAAGGCGTTCCCGGTCGGCGGTTACTGCCGCATCATCGGAATGACGAACCTCGAAGAGGTGGCGCCCGCCGACGAACCGCGCGCGTACCGAAACAAGCCCTTTCACTCCAAGGTCATCGTGTCGGCCGCCGGTCCGGCGACGCACTTCGTCATCGCGATCCTGCTCGCGACGACGGTGCTGTGGATCCACGGCGAGCGGGACGGCGAAGTCCTGACGACGCTCGACGAGATCTCCGCCGGCTCGCCCGCGGAGGCAGCGGGGCTGTTGGCCGGTGACCGTATCGTCGCGGTCGACGGCGTGGTCATCGCGGAGTGGAACGACCTTTACGAGAACATCGGCGCCCGCGACAACGGTGAAGTGGTCGTGTTCACCTACGAGCGCGACGGTGTGGTTCGCGACACGAACGTCACGTTGGAAACAATCGAGGACCAGGGCGTGAGCCGGGTGCGCGCCGGTGTCGCCCCCGCCTTCAACGAATGGACCGTCGACTACACGCTTCGTGAGGCAGTCGTCGAGTCGCCACAAGAGGTCTGGCGCATCGGTGCCGCGTCGATCGGCGCGCTCACCGACATGTTCTCACTGTCGGGGATCGACAACTACTTCGGCATTCTCAGTGGCGACGAAGACGCCGACGAGACTAAGCGCTTCCTTTCGCCGGTCGGGTTCGCTCGCACGGGCGGCCAGGCCATCGAAGAGGGCTGGTTCGAGGCCGTGATGTTGTTGATTCTCATCAACGTCTTCATCGGGCTCTTCAACCTGCTGCCGCTGTTGCCGTTCGACGGTGGGCACATTGCGATCGCCACCTACGAGAAGGTCGCGTCGACGATCCGCCGGCGCCCCGTGCGAGCCGATGCGGCGAAGCTGCTGCCCCTCACGGGTGTCGTCGTCGCGATCATGGCGTTCATCTTCATGACGAGTTTCTTCCTCGACATTGTCGATCCCCAAGACAGCCCGTTCTAACGGGGTCGGCTTAGGCGCTCCGCCTGCCATCTGTATGGCTCGGCTTAGGTGCTCCGCCTGCTATCGCCCATGCGACTTCGGATGATCGGGCCGGCTGCGCTGGCGCCTCACTACCCCGTGCGGCTTCACGAGTTCGGGCCGGCTCCGCTGGCGCCTCCGTCTAACCTGCCGTTGTGATCGAACGCCGGCGTACCCGACAGGTCAAGGTCGGGGCCGTCACGGTCGGGGGAACGGCGCCCGTCTCGATCCAGTCGATGACGACGACGAAGACGGCCGACGTCGAGGGCACGCTGGCCCAGATCTACGCGCTGGCCGGGGCCGGCTGCGACATCGTGCGTTGCACGTGCAACGAGGAGGAAGCGGCCGAGGGTCTCGCGCAGATCATTCCGCGCTCGCCGGTGCCGATCGTCGCCGACATCCATTTCCAGTACCGGCTCGCGCTCGCCGCGATCGAAGCCGGTGTGCACGCACTGCGGCTGAACCCGGGAAACATCCGCAAGCCCGAGCACATCAAGGCGGTCGCACGCGAAGCCAAGGACCGCGGCCTTGCGATTCGTATCGGTGTCAACGCGGGGTCGCTCGACCCGGCCATGGCCGAACTGCACGGCGGCATCACGCCCGAAGCGTTGGTCGCGTCGGCGATGCACGAACTCGACCTGTTCCGCGAGGTCGACTTCGACGACGTGAAGATCTCGGTGAAGGCGTCGAACGTCGCGTTGATGATCGACGCGTACCGCTTGCTTGCCGACACGACTGACCATCCGCTGCACCTGGGTGTCACCGAGGCCGGCCCGTTGCCGGGTGGGCTCGTGAAGTCGACGGCTGGTATCGCGACGTTGCTCGCCGAGGGTATCGGCGACACGATCCGCTTCTCGCTGACGGCCGACCAGGTCGAGGAAGCCAAGGCCGGGCGCATATTGCTCGAAGCGTTGGGTCTGCGCGAACGCAAGGGACTCGACCTCATTGCGTGCCCGTCGTGCGGGCGGGCCGAAGTCGACGTCATCCGCGTCGCATCCGAAGCGCAGGCTGCACTCGAGGCCCGCAACATCCCGCTCCAGGTCGCAGTCATGGGCTGCGTCGTGAACGGCCCCGGTGAAGCGCGCGAAGCCGACCTCGGCATCGCGGCGGGCCGCGGGAAGGGCCACCTGTTCGTGAAGGGCCACGTCGTGCGCGTCGTCCCCGAAGCCGACATGGTGTCGGCGCTCGTCGACGAAGCCGAGAAGATCATGGCCGAAGGCATCGAAGCCCGAATCGCGGCGGCCGACGTCGACGCCGAGGCGATCGCGGCGGCCACGCGTGAGGAACTTCTGCAGATTCAGGGGACCGACGCAAACCACACGTCGGAGAAGATCGCCCGCATCCGCGCGCTCGGCGCTACCGAGTAACGAGCTCGGCCGAGCGGTCGGCGCGGCGCGCGACGCCGAGGCACGCCTCGACGAGCACGGGCGCCCACGCGGGCCGGGCGCACGCCAGGTGGCCATCGGCCAACGGGTGGAGTGTCGCGCCGGGGATCGTCGCGGCCAACGACCGCTGCAAGTCGGGGCGCACGCCGCGGTCGCCTTCGGTGCAGACCACCGCGGTCGGGACGTCGATCTCGTCGAGCCAGCGCGTCGCGTTGTACGTCGAGAGCGATTGCCCGGCCTCGACGATCATGCGCCAGTCGTGGCGCCGCATCTCGGCTGCGGTCCACGCAGGCAATGCGCGCGGCCAGAACGGCAGGTTGGGAAGTCCGGGTGGCCGCGCCGCCGCCGCCAAACGCATTGCGGCCGAACTGGCGACCATGTACGACTGGAATGCGGCTCGGCGGCCGCGCTGCGGGATGAAACCACCGGCAGTCGCGCACAGTACGAGCCCGGAGACAAGTTCGCGGTGCCGGCGCCAGAGCAACTGCGCGACCGGCCCGCCCATCGAGTAGCCGACCGCGATGACCGGCCCGGTACCGAGTTCTTCGAGTGTCATCGCACAGTCGTCGGCGCAGTCGGCGAGGCGGAAGATACGTCTCGAACGCAGCCCGCGCGCGTGGCCCCGCAGGTCGGGCGCGATCACGTTGAAATGGCGCGACAGCGGCTCGAAGACGTGAAGCCAGTTCATGCCGCCGCTGGCACCCCATCCGTGGAGGAGCAGCAGCGTGGGTGCTCCGGGTGGGCCCTCGACCTCGCGGACGAAGGTGGTGCCGCGGCGCGGCAGTTCGATGCGACGCCCGTGTGGGAGCCCCGGATCGAGCATGCTCATGGTCTGATGCTGACACACGTGTCAGTCAGAGGCGAGGACTCGCAGCTCAGGGGCGGGTCGTAGTGACGCAATCCACCCGGTAGGGCCGGGTTTGCAGCGTATTGGCCCCTCAGGGGCCACTTACCTGCAGACTCAGGCCGACGGGCCGAGGATCATGCCGCCGGCAAGGGTGTCGTTGGTGGCCTCGTCGACGAGGACAAATGAACCGGTAGTCCGGTTCCGCCGGTACTCGTCGAAGAAGAGCGGAACGGTGGTGCGCAGCGAGACCCGCCCGATCTCGTTCAACCCGAGCGCCGAAGCCGACTCGTCGCGGTGCAACGTGTTCACGTCGAGGCGATAGTGCAGATCCTTCACCATCGCCCGCGCCCACCGGGTCGTGTGCTTGATCGCGTACTTCCCGCCCGGCGTGAGCTGCGCCCGGTCGCTGAACCAGCACAACATCGCGTCGACGTCCTGGCCCACATCGGGCTGGTTGTTCGGGCGGCAGATCATGTCGCCGCGGCTGATGTCGATGTCGTCGGTCAGGCGGATCGTCACCGACATCGGCGGTACTGCCTCGTCGACCGGGCCGTCGGCGGTGTCGATCGACGCGATGCGCGACGTGAACCCCGAAGGCAACACGACGACCTCGTCACCGGTCTTGTACGTGCCGCTCGCGACGGTGCCCGCGTAGCCCCGGTAGTCGTGGAACGTGTCGTCGCGGGGCCGGATCACGTACTGCACCGGGAACCGGCAGTCGATGAGATTGCGGTCGGAGGCGATGTGCGTCTCTTCGAGGTGATGCAGCAGCGACGCGCCCTCGTACCAGGGCATGTTGGCCGACCGGTCGACGACGTTGTCACCGTGCAGGGCCGACACCGGCACAAACGACAGGTCGTGCACGTCGAGCTTGGCCGCGAACTCGCGGTACTCGTCGCGGATGCGGTCGAACACGGCCTGGTCGTAGCCGACGAGGTCCATCTTGTTCACGCACAGCACGAGGTGCGGGACACCGAGTAGCGCCGCGAGGAACGAGTGCCGGCGCGACTGCTCGACGATGCCGTTGCGGGCGTCGACGAGGATCAGCGCCAGGTCGGCGGTCGACGCGCCCGTGACCATGTTGCGGGTGTACTGAATGTGACCGGGCGTGTCGGCGATGATGAACTTGCGCCGGGGCGTCGCGAAGTAGCGATACGCGACGTCGATCGTGATGCCCTGCTCGCGCTCGGACCGCAGCCCGTCGGTGAGCAGCGCGAGGTTCATCTCCTCGCCACGGTCGCGTGACGTGCGCTCGATCGACTCGAGCTGGTCCTCGAATATCTGCTTCGAGTCGTAGAGCAACCGCCCGATCAGCGTGCTCTTCCCGTCGTCGACGGAACCGGCAGTCGCGAAACGGAGGAGCTCCATTTAGAAGTACCCCTGCCGCTTCCGGTCTTCCATCCCGAAGTCGCTGATCTTGTCGTCGGCCCGGGTCGCGCCTCGCTCCGTGATGCGCGACGCGGCAACCTCGATGATCACCTGTTCGACCGTGACTGCGCTCGACTCGACCGCGGCCGTACAGCTTGCGTCGCCGACCGTGCGGTACCGAACGAGCGCCTCGAACACTTCTTCGCCCTCTGTCGGGGAGAGATACTCGCTGACCGCCATCAGCATGTTGTCGCGGCGGAAGACCTCGCGCCGGTGGGCGTAGTAGATGGTCGGCAGCTCGATCTGCTCGTCGGCGATGTACTGCCAGATGTCGAGCTCGGTCCAGTTCGACAGCGGGAACACGCGGATGTGTTCGCCCTTGCGGTGCTTGCCGTTGTAGAGGCTCCACAGCTCGGGGCGCTGGTTCTTCGGGTCCCACTGGCCGAACTCGTCGCGGAACGAGAAGAACCGTTCCTTGGCCCGGGCCCGTTCTTCGTCGCGGCGGGCGCCGCCGAGCACAGCGTCGAACCGCTGCTCCTCGATCGCTCGCAGCAGCGTCGTGGTCTGCAGCCGGTTGCGCGACGCGCGCGGCCCGGTCTCCTCGACCACACGGCCCGCGTCGATGTCGTCCTGCACAAATGCGACCACCAGCCGGGCGCCCGCCGTCTCGACGGCCGAGTCGCGGAACGTGATGACCTCGTGGAAGTTGTGCCCGGTGTCGACGTGCATGACCGGGAACGGCACCTTCGCCGGCCAGAACGCCTTCTTCGCGACATGCAACATCACGACGGAGTCCTTGCCGCCCGAGAACAACAGCACGGGCCGCTCGAACTCGGCTGCGACCTCACGGATGAGGTGAATCGATTCCGATTCGAGCGCGTCGGTGTGCGATATCAGGCGTTGCATGGGCGAAGTCTTTACGAACGGCTACGGCTGGGGCCAGCCGTGCAGGCCGCACTCGGTCTTACCCTCGTCCGACCACCGGCCGGCACGCCGGTCTTCGCCCGGCTTCACCGCCCGCGTGCACGGCCAGCAGCCGATCGACGGGTAGCCCTGGGCGACGAGCGGGTGCTCCATCAGGTCGTGTTCGCGCTTGTAGGTGTCGATGTCGTCGTCGGTCCACGCCGCGAGCGGGTTGACCTTCACGATGCCGCGGCCGACGTCGAGGTGCGCGATCTGGGCGTTGGCGCGTGACGGCGCTTCGACCCGGCGCAGCCCGCTCATCCACGCCTGCTTGCCTTGTAGCGCGCGGGCGAGTGGTTCGACCTTGCGCATCGCGCAGCATTCGTCGGTGTCGGTCTGCCACAGGTCGTCGGGCGGCACGAGCGGGTGCGTGACGGTGAGGTTTAGGTCGTAGCGCTCGCGCATGCGCTCGACGTACCAGAGCGTCTCGGCGAAGTGGTACTGCGTGTCGAGGAACACGACCTCGATCCCGGGCACGGCCTTCGCCATGACGTCGATGAGCACGCAGTCCTGGAACGACGCGGCGAGCACGAGTCCGTCACCGAAGCGCTCGTGGGCCCACTTGATGGCGGCCGACGCGGGCTTCTTCTCGAGCTCCTTCGAGATCGTGTTCAACTCGCCCAGGTCGATGTCGACCAGCGGCCGGTTGGATATCGGCTGGAGGGTCGTCACGTCGCGCACTCGCCTTCGCCGACCTCGGCCTCATACGGCCCGGTCTCGTCGTAGTCGACGTAGAACTCCGGGGAGACGTCGGGGGCGGGGAAGTGGTCGAGATCCTGCACGGTCTCGGTGACGTTCTTCACGCCGCCGCTCCGTTGCATCCACTGCGGGAACGTCTCGCCCGCGTTGCGTTCGTTGGCGAACCGGCCGACGATGCGCACGACGGCTTCCGGTGCGGCCTTGGCCGGGACCTTGGCCGACTTCTGGCCGAACTCGACCTCCATCTCGCCGAGGTGGCCGCCGAGCAGCATCTGATAGCCGGGAGCGGCCCGGCCGTGGGCGCGCCGTTCCAACCCGAAGAACCCGATGTCGGAGATGTGGTGCTGGCCGCAACTGTTCGTGCAGCCCGAGATGTTGACGCGGACGCCGCCGACTTCGGCGAGCCCGGCGTCTTCGAGTGCGTCGCCGATGGCCGAGGCGAGGCCACGCGACTGCGTGACCGCGAGGTTGCACGTGTCGGCGCCCGGGCACGACACGACGTCGCGTGCGAGTTCGGCGCCCGGTTCGGCCATGCCGATCTCGGCGAGCCGGTCGTACAGTCCCCGCAGGTCGGCCTCGGTGAGGTCGCGCAGGGCGAAGTTCTGGCGGCTGGTGATACGCACGTCGAGTTCGAAGTCGCGCTGGATGGTTGCCAGCGCCCGGAACTGCGCCGTCGTCACATCACCCAGGCGTGAGTACGCGTACGCGCTGACGGTTCCCTTGGCCACGCCGCGCACGACGTTGGCTTCGACCCATCGCTGATACGGGTCACTCGACCGCAGCGTCACAGCCACGCCGATGCTCGTCGGGTTGCCTTCGGTGTCGACCACCTGGCCACCGGCCGGGGCGTCGCCCGCGACGCGCACTTGCTCGGGGATGCCGCCCGGCCAGAAGCGGGCGGCCCGCAGGAACTTGCGTTCCTTGACGACGCGCTCGCGCAGTTCCTCGATGCCCATCGTGTCGACGAGCCACTTCAGCCGGGCTCGGATCTTGTTGTCGCGGTTGCCGTAATGGTCGAACGTCCGCAGGGTCGCTTCGATCGTCGGCAGCAGGTCTTCGCGCGACGTGAAGTCTTCGAGCGCGAGCGCCGGGTGCGGGTTGGCCCCGAGGCCACCGGCGATGAACACCTTGAAGCCGGCTTCGACGGTGCCGTCTTCGAGCGTGCGGTTGACCGCGACGACGCCAACGTCGTTGAACATGGCCTGGCCGCAGTCGGTCGAGCAGCCCGAGAAGTTGACCTTGAACTTGCGGGGTAGGCGCTGCGAATACGCGTGGCGCAGCAGGTAGCGGGCGGTGGCCTCGGCCCACGGCGTGATATCGAGCTTCTCCTGCGGGCACGCGCCGGCGAGGTGGCAGCCCATGACGTTGCGCACGGTGTCACCGCAGGCCTCGCGCGATGTCAGGTCGGCGGCGGCGAGCAGGCGCAGGATCTCGGGCGTCTGTTCGAGCTGGATGAAG
>JANNHK010000236.1:0-3419 GCA_031404355.1 Actinomycetes bacterium | reverse complement strand
CGAATTGAACAACCGGTACCGCCAGGTGTTCGAAGAGCACGGCATGGTGCTATCGGGTACGTCGCCCGACGACCTGCTCGTCGAGTTCATCGAACTGCGCGATCACCCGTTCTTCGTCGCAACGCAGGCGCACCCCGAGTTCAAGAGCCGCCCGAATCGTCCGCATCCGTTGTTCGCCGGGTTCGTCGAGGCCGCGCGCCAGCGAGCCGAGGGCCGGTCCCCGCGCCTGCCGATCGAGACGATTGCCGCACTCCAGGTTCCGTAAGCCGTCCCCGTCGTGACGGCACTGGCGACCCTGCTGGCCGAACACGACGACTGGTTGTCGGTCGAGCGCGGGCTCGCCGCGAACTCGCTCGAGGCATATCGCCGCGACCTGCGGCGCTACACCGCGTTCCTCAAGGAGCGGGGCACCACCGACCCGCGACGCGTCGGCGAGGACACGGTGTACGAGTTCGTCGCGTACCTCGAAGGTCTGGTCGACGACGACGGCGGGCGTCTGCTCGCGCCGTCGTCGGTCGCGCGGGCGTTGGTTGCGGTGCGGTCGTTTCACCGGTTCTGCGCGAGTGAGGGTCTGCTCCCGAACGACCCGACCGAAGAAGTGGGTGCGCCGCGCATTCCCCAGGGCATTCCCAAGGCCCTCGACGAGAACGACATCGAGGCGCTGCTGACCGCGGTCGAGGGCAACATGCCGCGAGCGCAACGCGACCGGGCCCTGCTCGAGACGCTGTATGCGACCGGCATCCGCATCAGCGAGGCCGTCGGGCTCGACCTCGGCGACATCGACCTCGAGGACGGCCTGCTGCGCGTGCTCGGCAAGGGCGACAAGGAACGCGTCGTCCCGGTCGGGCGCTCCGCCCGCCGCGCGCTGGAGACGTACATGCGCGACGGGCGACTGCACCTCCGGGCCGCCCGCCGCTCGGCGCGCGATCCCGATGCCGTCTTCCTGAACGCGCGTGGTGGTCGGATCTCCCGCCAAGCCTGCTGGGGCATCGTGCAGCACGCCGGCACCCGCGTCGGTCTCACCGAGCGGTTGTCACCACACGTTCTGCGACACTCCTGTGCCACCCACATGCTCGACCACGGCGCCGATCTGCGCGTGGTCCAGGAACTCCTCGGCCACGCGAGCATCTCGACGACGCAGGTGTACACGAAGGTCTCGCCGGACCGGCTGCGGGCCGTCTACGAGGCCGCGCACCCCCGGGCCCGACGGGCGCCGTCCCCCCGCTGAAAACGGGGGCAGCGGGTACACTCCCCGCCATGGCCGAGACGACGTTTGCCGCCCTGCGCGCTCAGTTGGCCGAGGAACGCGAGCGGGTGAACGGCCAGCTCATCGAGCTCGGCGTCGACCGCGACAGCTACGACGAAGGCTTCGCCGACTCCGGTCAGGTCACCGCGGAACGCGGTGAGGTCGAGGCCCTCGTCGGCACGCTCCGCGAGACGCTGAACGACATCGACGCGGCCCTCGCCAAGTTCGACCACGGCACCTACGGCGTCTGCGAGTCGTGCAGTGAGCCCATCGGCGAGGCCCGTCTCGAAGCCATGCCGTTCGTCCGGCTCTGCATCACCTGCGCGTCGAAACGTCGCTAGCCGAAGCCGCGTGACTCATATTCATCAATGGGTAGCGCTCCCCACCTTGTAGGCCGATTCTTCACGTCGTTGCGGCCGCGCCCGCCGAGCGCAGCCGACCTCGCATGGGTGCAGGATGCGCTCGCGCCGGGGGAGTGGGACCTGTGGTGCCGCCTCGATACCGCAGACCGGGTGGAAGCCATCGCGACGGCGCGCCGCCTTGCACCCGAGTACGCGCACGACGCGCGCTGGCGCGCGGCGGCGTTGTTGCACGACGTGGGCAAGGCCGACGCGCACCTCGGGCCGTGCGGACGCGCCGCGGCCACCGTCGTCGGTTGGCGCCGCGACCCGGCGCTCGTCCGCGGCCGGTTCGGGACCTATCTCCGCCACCCCGATGTCGGCGCCGCCGCACTCGACGCGGCCGGAGCGCGGCCCGAGACCACGGCCTGGGCGGCGCTCCACCACCGCCCGGAACGGTTCGCCGACTGCGCGATTCCCCCGGAAGTGTGCGAAGCGCTGGCCCGGGCCGACGGAGAATCGCCTCGCCCGTGAAGTGACGCGGGTCACATGCCGATAGCGAAGACGTGCCGGATCAGGACCGCGGGTCGTACTTCGTACGTCTGGAGGACCGGCCGCGCTCGAATCGGCCCGCCACCGAAGTGCCCGAGGAGCACCCGCACCGGCGGTACCGACGGCGCCGGGTGCATCCCCTCCACGTGCTGCTCCTCGTGCTCGGCGGCTGGTTCCTGTGGGCTTCGACGACCGACGGCGGCGCCGGGGCCCGCATGAACGACATGATCGAGAAGGTCCGTGACGTCCTCTTCGACGCGACCACCGACCCCGGTTTGAAGCGCGCCGCCACCTACTACAACTCCGTGTACTCGCGGGAGCACGCGTACCCGCGGCTCGGCGAGGAAGAGAAGACCGACGCCGGTGTGGGTGTCGGCGTGCACGTCGTGTACTGCAACGCGAACGCGATCGTGTTGCAGGGACTCTCCGGGTCGGGGTCGACGAGCCGGTTGCTGTTGAACGGTCAGGATCTCGGCGACGTGCACTCCAAGGTCGGCTGTCCTGCCGACTACTCGAACCCGGAACCCTGGGGCGTTCCCTAACGCGATGCGCTCCCTAGCGCGACGGGCGAGGAAGGAGCCCGGCGTTGCGGAGCGCTGTGGCGAGTACCGGCTCGGCCTTGGCGTCGGCGCGTTCGGCTCCGATAGCGAGGCGGCGGTCGACTTCGCCGGGGTCGGCCGCGAGTTCGGCGTAGCGCTCCTGCACCGGGCGCACGAACTCGACCACCGCGTCGGCCACCGCGACCTTGAACGTGCCGTACTGGGCCGACGCGAACTCGTCTTCTACCGCCGCGATCGACCTGCCGGTCACGGCACTGTAGATCTCGATGAGGTTCGAAATGCCGGGCTTGGCGTCGCGGTCGTGGCGCACCGCCGTGTCGGAGTCGGTCACGGCCGACTTGATCTTTTTGGCGATCGCCTTCGGCGGGTCGAGCAACAGCACGGTGCCCTGCGGTGAGTCGTCGGACTTCGACATCTTCCGGTCGGGGTTCTGCAGGTCCATGATGCGGGCCCCGACCGCGGGGAATGTCGCCTTCGGGACGACGAACGTGGCGCCGAATGTGGCGTTGAAACGGATGGCGATGTCACGCGTCAGCTCGACGTGCTGGCGCTGGTCGTCGCCGACCGGCACCTCCTCGGTGTCGTACAGGAGGATGACGGCGGCCATGAGCACCGGGTAGTCGAACAGCCCGACGCTTACCGACTCCTGGCCTCCTGCACCCGTCTTGGCGGACTTTTCCTTGAACTGCGTCATGCGCCGCAGTTCGCCGAACGTGGCCGTGT
>JANNHK010000235.1:0-7196 GCA_031404355.1 Actinomycetes bacterium | reverse complement strand
AAAAGTGAAGTCGTCCGCCACTCCACGTGCCAGTCCTGACGGGTCGCTGATCGGTCCTCAACCGGCCTGCAGTTCAGGCCGAAAGACGAGTTCATGGCCATCAGTGCAGTCAGCCTCGCGCCCATTGAGCGGTTCCTTGCCGCGTTGTGGGAGAAGGGCGGATCCGACGTCCTGCTCACGGCGGGTAGCAGGCCGCGCGTACGCGTGGATGGCCAGCTCGAACCGTTGGACGACGAGCCGCTGCTCGACGAGGACCACTGCGCGCACCTCGTGCTCAGCGTCCTGAGCGAAGACCTGAAACAGGAGCTGCGGGTCAACAAGGAAGTCGACTTCTCGTTCTCGTGGAACGGCGTCGCCCGCTTCCGCGCCAACGCCTACTTTCAGCAAGGCGCCCTCGCCATGGCGCTCCGTGTCATCCCGATGCGCCTGCCGACATTCGGCGAACTCGGCCTGCCGCCCGCGGTCGAGTACTTCTCGAACCTTCCGCAGGGCCTCGTGCTCGTGACCGGCCCGACCGGTTCGGGAAAGTCGACGACGCTCGCGGCGATGATCAACTACATCAACGAGAACCGCTCGTGTCACATCCTCACGATCGAGGACCCGGTCGAGTACGTGCACCCGCACAAGCGTTCCGCGGTGAGTCAGCGTGAGGTCGGCTTCGACACGCTCAGTTTCGATCGGGCGTTGCGCGCCGCGCTTCGGGAAGACCCCGACGTGATCCTCGTCGGCGAGATGCGCGACCCCGAGACGGTGCAGTTCGCGCTCTCGATCGCGGAGACCGGCCACCTGGTGTTCGCGACCCTGCACACCAACGATGCACCACAGGCCCTCGACCGCATCTCCGACATGTTCCCCGCCGAGCGGCAGAACCAGATCCGCGTGCAGCTCGCGGCGTGCATCGCCGGTGTGGTGTCGCAGCGACTCGTTCCCCGCATCGGCGGCGGCATGGTCGCCGCGTTCGAACTCCTCATCGCGAACAACGCGGTGCGCTCCCTCGTGCGTGAGGGCAAGACCCACCAGATCCGTAACATCTTGAGCTCCGGCCGAGGTGAAGGCATGTGCACGCTCGAGTACTGGATGAACCACCTCGTCGAGAACGGGGTCATCACGTACGAAGACGCGATCACCCTGTCGATGCACCCCCGCGAGATCCGCCCCCCCGCCGGTGCCGGAGCACTCCAGCCCGCCGCGGGGAGTTAGTCGGAGCTTCTTGCGTTACCCGGCGACCGTTTCGGTCGCCGTATGACGCCGAAACCAGTGGAACCGTGCCGGGGCTGCCGCCCCGGCATTGTCGCGTCCGGCTAGAGTCGGCCACGGCTCGTGAGGGTCCAATTACGGGCTGTGGCGCCGTTTCCGGGTCCGATGCATAGGCCGTTCGGCCCGATTTGGAGCCCGAAAGTAGGGAAACGGGCCGCTCACCCGTTAACGTCGACGCGCAGATGCAGCGAAAAGGGGCTGGAAAATAGTGGCACATCTTCAGGGACGAGTTCGCAGGGGTCTAGTCGGGTCGCTCGCAGCAGCGGCGGTACTCAGCGCGACCCTTATCACCACAGCCTCGGTCGACACCGCCGGTGCGGTCACGTCGTACAACGACTACATCGTGTTCGGCGAGCACGGCGTCGTGGTCGGCAACGGTTCGACCGTGACCGGCATGGTCGGGGCACGAGACAACCACGTCACGCCCAACATCGACGCCATCCAGGTCGCCGGCCTCGCCGACATCGTCGGTGACGCCCGTTCGGCCCAGGACATGACGATGCAGAACAGCACGTCGGTCTCGGGCACCATCACGATCTCCGGCACGCTGACACGCAACCTGGCTACCTCGACGGTCGGCGCGGTCAACCAGGTCGCGAACGACGCCCTGGTCGACCTCCCGGTCGGCGGCATCCCGAGCCAGTGGCCCGGCGGCGCCGCGGCGCACTGTGGTACCCAGGCCGCGCCCATCAACCACGCTCCCGACAGCTTGGTCCCGGGCAACAACCAGTCGCTCACGATCACGCCGGGCACCTACGGCACGATCGACCTCAACAGCGGTTCGACGCTGACCTTCAGCGGTGCGGGCGACTTCTTCATCGACGAGATCATCATGCTCAACTCTTCGCACCTCAGCTTCGCCGCCGGGCAGCGCATCTTCGTGTGCGCCAAGTTCGGTGTCGGCCAGCTCGTGGCGGACGCCGACCAGCCGGCCGGTTACACGACTCCTCGGTACACCGAGGTTGCGGGCATTCCGCTCGCCGCCGACGAGCACGGCTTCGAAGTCGCTCGCGGCCGCTGGTTCGGCGACATCGTCGTCCCGACTGCGGGCATCCACTACGGCACCGGCAGCAGCGAGGACTCCTCGGTCGACGGCCACATGTGGGCCGACTTCGTCGACATCGAGCACTCGATCCTCGTCGGCCCCGGCGAAGAGACGGCAACGACGACGACCTCGACGAGCACGTCGACTTCCACTTCGACGAGCACGTCGACTTCGACCTCGACGAGCACGTCGACTTCGACCTCGACGAGCACGACTGTGCCGGCGACGACGACTTCGACCACCGTGCCGGAGACGACCTCGACCAGCACGTCGACGAGCACGTCGACTTCGACCTCGACGAGCACGACGGTCCCGTCGACGACAACTTCGACCACGGTCCCGGACACGACCACGACTTCGACGTCGACCACCACGATCCCGTCGACGACAACGACGACGATCCCGATTGCGACGACGACGTCGACCAGCACCTCGACGAGCACGACGCTTCCGACGACGACGACCACGGTCCCGGTGACGACGACGACGATTCCGTCGACGACGACGACCGTGGCATCGACGACGACGCTGGCGATCCAGGGCACGACGACGACCACCTCGAACACGGGCGGCCAGTCGGCTGCGGTCACCACGACGACGACGAAGCCGATTGCGACCAGCACCCGGACCCTTCCGGTGACGGGTAGCGACGCCTTCCCGCTCACGTTGTTCGGCCTGAGCTTGCTCGCCGCGGGTGGCCTGCTCGTGCTGCGGGGCTGGCGGTCACGCAGCCACGCATAGTTCGACCCAGGAAGAACTGACACGAAGCGCCTCGGTTCGCCGGGGCGCTTCGTCGCGCCCGGGATGCCGTCAGCTTGGAGCCGAACGCTCAAGTTCGGGTCCACGGACGGCCGATCTGACCCATGGAAGGGACGAGATGCGACGGCGCGCGCTCCTGGCGACAGCAGTACTGGTAATCGTTGCGGCCGCGTGCGACGACGGTGGGCAACGCTCTGCCGTCCCCGAAGCGGCCGACGAGTCGACGACGACGACGACTATGCGACCACCGTTGGCCGGCGTGCGCACGACTTCGACGGTGGTGACGGTTCCGCCGACGACCGTGGCGCCTGCGCCGCCGGCCGCGCCCCAACCACCCACGACCGCCGCGCCTGCGCCCGCACCTGCTCCGGCACCTGCGCCGCTGCCTCCCGCCGGTGGATCGGCACCGACCATCGGGTCCTGCGGCGTGTTCCCGGCCGACAACGCGTGGAACCAAGATGTGTCGGGCCTGCCCGTGCACCCGAACTCGGCGACCTATGTCGCGAGCATCAACGCGTCGCGCGGCACGCTGCACCCCGACTTCGGTGGCGGCGGCGAATACGGCATCCCGTTCATCACAGTCGGCGAGAGCGAAGCGCCGCGTCCCGTCAACTGGACCGCGTACGGCGACGAGAGCGACGCGGGTCCGTACCCGATCCCACCCGAAGCGCCGGTCGAGGGTGGCGCCGAGTCCGACGGCGACCGGCACGTGCTCGCGGTGCAAGCCGGAACCTGCAAGTTGTTCGAGTTGTACCGGGCGTTCTGGCGAGGTGACCACTGGGACGCCGACTCCGGCGCGGTGTGGGATCTGCGTTCGAACGCACTACGGCCGCTCGGGTGGACGTCGGCCGACGCCGCGGGCCTGCCGATCTTCGCCGGGCTCGTGCGCTACGACGAGGTCGCGGCCGGTTCGGTGAACCACGCGCTGCGCTTCACCGTGCAGCGCACGCAGCGCGGGTACATCCTGCCCGCGACCCACTACGCGTCGTCGAACACCGATCCCGCGTTGCCGCCCATGGGGTTGCGGTTGCGGCTGCGCGCCGACTTCGACCTGTCCGGGTACTCCGGCCAGGCGCGCGTGATTCTCGAAGGGTTGCAGCGCTACGGAATGATCGTGGCCGACAACGGCTCGTCGTGGTTCATCACCGGCGCGGCTGACCCGCGCTGGAACGACGACGATCTCGGCCAACTCAAACGGGTTCCCGGCAGCGCGTTCGAAGCCGTCGACACCGGCCCGATCCAGGGGTGACGGCGCGGAGCACGTGAGGGTCAGGCGACTTCGTGCAGCTCCACGACGAACCACAGCGCCTCGCCCGGGCCGATGACCGGGGGAGACCCGGCGTCGCCGTACGCCATCTCGGACGGAATGCCGAGGAGGCGCGTGCCGCCGACTTTCATGCCGACCAGACCTTCGGACCAACCGGGGATCACCTGGTCGAGACCGAACGAGATCGGCTCGCCGCGTGAGTACGAGTCGTCGAAGATCGCACCGGTGGAGCACGCAACGCCGATGTAGTCGACGGTGACCGTCGCGCCGGTTGCAACTTCGGTGCCGTCACCGGCGACGAGGTCCTCGACCACGAGTTCCGTCGGCGCCGGACCTTCTTGTACCGGGACTTCGGGTGCACCTTCGGGCAGCGGATCGGCAACCGCGACGCACGTTGCGACATCCCCGTCAGCGCTGTCGTCTGCCGACGTGTCCTCGGGCGCCGCAACGGTGGTAGTCGGCGCGTCGTCCGCCACCTCGTCGTCGTCGCCACCACACGCGCCGACAACGAGCGCGAACACTGCCAAGACCACCGCCACGCTTTTGTGCATGGGGAGACGATAATCGCGGTGCGCCGGAGACCGCGTTCACCTCATGAGCCGGAGACCGCGGTCCAGAACCTCCACATCTCGTCGCTCGCACTGATCTGACTCGTCGTGTGACCGAACTCTTCGAGAGCTGCCGCGCCCGGCCACGTGTGACCGCCACCGACGATCCGGTAGAACACCACTGGTTCGACACACCCGGACCAGGACACCTGCACGACTTCGGTGTCGAACTGCGTCTCGGTGGGTCCGGGAGCACATCCGTTGTGCTGTGCCCATTGCGCCGCGACCTCCTCGACGGGCTCGACGACACGCCCGCTGCCGCTCCCGACCGTGCCTCCTTCGTACGGAATCGAGGCATCGTCGGTGCCGTGGAAGATGATGATCGGGCGAACCGGCGCGGCATCACAGAACGGAGGTATGTAGTACGCAAGCGCGACGAGCCCGAAGCCGGCGAATCGATCCGAGGCCTGGCAGGCGAGCGAGGTCGTCATCGCGCTCCCGCTCGAGATGCCACTCGCGTAGACCTGGTCGGCGTCGACGCACGCGTGCGCGACGAGGTCGTCGACGATGGCGTCGGTGACCGCCACGTCTTCGGGAGCTCCGAGAAAGCTCCACTGCCGGAGTTCGGAGTCGATCCCGTTCGGCGTCGCGACGACGAATCTTGCGGTGTCGGCGAGTGCATCCCAACCCGTTTCGCGCATCTGGTGGTGCATGTCGGAGCCGGCGAAGTGGAAACTGACCACGAGCGGCATCTCGGTGACCGGCTCCGGCGGGACGTGTACGAGGAACTCGCGTGTCGCCCCCGCGATCGTCAGTTGGTGCGATGTCGTTCCGGGCTCGTAGCCGCTCCCGGGCGTACACGCGGCCGCGAGCGCAAGCCCGGCCGACGACGTCGGCGCCTGGATCTCAGAGGACGTCGACGACGGATCCCGCGCGGTTGCGGGTTCGTCGACACTCTCCGCGTCACCGCATGCCGAGAACGCGAGGGCGGCGAGCATCGCGGTCGCGACGTAGCGACACGGCGTCATGCTTCCCAAATCGTCGGAACCGCTCGAAACTTGAGCCGTACCGCCGCGGTCGTGCTTCTGGCACCTATCGGGCATGCGCCGTCGACACCTTGGTACGCACGGTCCTGAAGCCAACGCGTGGGAGCAAGCCCGCGCGTTAGCCGGCGTGTGGGAACACCTCCACGCTGCGGTGCACGTCGAGGAGCACGATGCGGCCGGTGGCAGCGTCGACCCGGATCCGTTCGCCGTCGGCGACGTTGCTGGTCGCGTTGCGCACGCCGACGATTGCGGGGATGCCGTACTCGCGGGCGACGAGGGCGGCGTGGCTCATCACGCCCCCGTGCTCGACGACGAGCGCGGCCGCGAGCGGCAGCACCGCGTTGAACGCGGGCGACGTCACTTTGGCCACGATGATGTCGCCGGGCTCGATGCGGTTGATGGCGTCGGTGGCGTCGGTGACGACGCGTGCGATCCCGGTTGCGGACTGGGTCCCGATGCCGGTGCCCTCGAGGTCGCTCACCGTGGCCCGTTCACTGAGGTCTCGCAGCAGCAGTTGCGCTTCGAGCACGGTGCGCAGCGCGTCGGGAAAGGCGCCGAACGGCGGGAGGCTGTCGGGCCCGAGCCGCAGCGGCACGTCGACGCTCGCCCAGTGGTTGCGTTCCTCGGCGCGACGCGAAAGTTCGTCGTGGTCGAGCGGGGAACGGTCGGTGAGCGCGGCGACCAGCTCCGGCACCGTTGCTTCGACCACAAAATCAGTGTCGAGTCGCGCGCCGGCTTCGAGGTACGCGCGCCGCAGCAGCCCGATGCGCCAGGCGCCCATGACCAACCCGTTGTCGTCGCGTATCGGGTGCACCGCCCGCGCGTCGGCGAGCAAGATGTCGAAGTGCTCGCGTTCCGCGTCGGGCACGAGGTCGTCGACACGCGCGTGCCGCGCGGCGAACTCTCCGGCCCTGAGCGGTCCTATTCCCGCCATGTTCGACGCGGTCTGACCGCACTCGACCAGCCGTTGCCGGTCGATGTCGTAGCCACCGACGATGCACTGTTCGAACCCGGGCGCGTGTTCCAGCGCGGCGCGCACGTCGGCGATACCGTCGACGACGAGGTCGAGCGCGACCGCCACGTCCATCCCGAAGCGCTGACACGCCGCGAGGTAGACACCGACGGGGAACATGTCGGTGGCGTGCAGTTCGAAGTGGCGCCGATAGCCGGCGATGGCAAACGCTTCGGAATCGTCGAGGTGGTGCGCGAGCTCGGCATCGGTCATGCCCGTCGGGTCGAGCGCGGTCAGCGCTTCGTTCTCCGCAATCGCGGCC
>JANNHK010000234.1:0-2153 GCA_031404355.1 Actinomycetes bacterium | reverse complement strand
AGGTGCTCCGCGCCTTCGACCTTCTTGTGGCGCCCGGGCACTTCGCGCGAGCGGTAGATCTTCTGCATGAGCGCCGGGTGCAAGATGTCGCCGACGACGGTGCTTTTCCCGGAGCCGCTGACCCCGGTGACTGCGACGAAGCAGCCGAGGGGGATCTCGACGTCGATGTCCTTGAGGTTGTGTTCCTTCGCGCCTCGCACGGCGATCCATGCCTCGCCCGGCTCGCGCCGGAACTCGGGGATCGGGATGGTGCGCTTGCCGGTGAGGTACTGCCCGGTGATCGACGTCTTCGACTTGAGCATGTCCTTGAGCGGGCCCGACACGAGAATCTCGCCGCCGTGCTCACCCGCGCCCGGCCCGATGTCGACGACGTGGTCGGCGACGCGAATCGTCTCCTCGTCGTGCTCGACGACGATCACCGTGTTCCCGAGGTTGCGCAGCCGCATCAACGTCTCGATGAGGCGCCGGTTGTCGCGCTGATGCAGGCCGATCGACGGCTCGTCGAGGACGTACAGCACGCCGACGAGCCCGCTGCCGATCTGCGACGCGAGCCGGATGCGTTGCGCTTCGCCACCCGCCAGCGTTCCCGAGGTGCGGCTGAGCGAGAGGTAGTCGAGCCCGACGTCGAGCATGAACTGGAGCCGCTCGATGACTTCCTTGAACACCCGCTCGGCGATGAGCCGGTCGCGTTCCGACAGCTCGATCGTTCGGAAGAACGCGGCACAGTCGGTGATGGACAGGTCGCCGACCTCGGCCAGGTTCTTCCCGCCGACCGTGACCGCCAGCGACGCCGGCTTTAGGCGGGCGCCCTTGCACGCCGGACACGGCACGAGCCGCATGTAGCCCTCGATGACTTCGCGCACGCGGTCGGAGTCGGATTCGCTGTGCCGGCGCTCCACCCACGGGATAACGCCTTCGTACTTCGACGTGTACTGGCGCTGGCGCCCGTACCGGTTCTTGTACCGGACCGTCACGGTCTTCCCGCCTGCGCCGTACAGCACGATCTTCTTCTGCGCGGCCTTGAGCTTCTTCCACGGTGTCGACGTCGTGAACCCGTGTTCCTCGCCGACCGCGGCCAGCACGCGGTTGAAGTACTCGCCGCGGAACCCCGACCACGGTGCGATCGCACCGTCGTCGATCGCGAGGTCGTCGTCGGCGATCACCAGCTCCGGGTCGACCTGGAACTTCGTGCCCAGCCCGTCGCACGTCTCGCACGCGCCGTACGGCGAGTTGAAGGAGAAGTTACGCGGCGCGAGCTCGTCGAACGACAACCCGCAGTGCGTGCACGCGAGGTGCTCCGAGAACGTCAGCACCTCCGACTCGGCTTCGCCCTCCTTGGGCACGATCTCGACCTCGGCCACGCCTTCGGCGAGGCGCAGCGCAGTTTCGAGCGAGTCGGTGAGGCGCCGCTCGATGCCGGAGCGCCGGACGAGGCGGTCGACGACGATCTCGATCGTGTGCTGCTCGTAGCGCTCCAGCGGGATCTTGGCAGGCAGGTCGTAGAGGTCGCCGTCGACGCGGGCGCGCGTGTAGCCCTGCGACGCGAGTTCGTCGAGGAGCGCGTGGTACTCGCCCTTGCGCCCGCGCACCACCGGCGCGAGGACCTGGAACCGCGTACCGTCGGGGAGTTGCAGGACGCGGTCGACGATCTGTTGCGGCGTCTGGCGCGTGATCTTGCGCCCGCAGGTCGGGCAGTGCGGCACGCCGATGCGCGCGTACAGCAAGCGCAGATAGTCGTAGATCTCGGTGATCGTGCCGACGGTCGAGCGCGGGTTGCGCGACGCCGACTTCTGGTCGATCGAGATCGCCGGTGACAGTCCCTCGATGAAGTCGACGTCGGGCTTGTCCATCTGGCCGAGGAACTGGCGCGCGTACGACGACAACGACTCGACGTAGCGGCGCTGCCCCTCGGCGTAGATGGTGTCGAACGCGAGCGACGACTTCCCCGAACCCGACAGGCCGGTGAACACGATCAGGCGGTCGCGCGGCAGCTCGATGTCGACGTTCTTGAGGTTGTGCTCGCGCGCCCCGCGAACGATCAGGGTGTCGTGTTGCGCCATTCCCACCAGGCTACCTGTTCCCTCGCGTCAGATCGAACACCCGTTCGCCCCGTGTCGATCGGCCAGTTCAACTGACTTCGCGCAGCTCGCGCT
>JANNHK010000233.1:0-8712 GCA_031404355.1 Actinomycetes bacterium | reverse complement strand
CCGGCACCCGCGAGTCCGGTTCGTCCGTCGTCCATTCGGTCGACGCTTCGCCGTGGAAGGAGTTCGTCTGGCCCGGAGTGATACCGAGGAACACCTTGATGATGTCATTGGCGTGGTTGGCAGTGGAATGGCCTTCACCGTGGCGGACCTTGACCTGGACCCGTTCGATGATCGAGCCGGTCGGGATCTGGCCGACGCTGCACAGGTCGGCCGGGTTCGCCGGATCGCACACGAGGTTGTCGCGGAGCCGGAACTTGAGCTGCGGGTGCGACACCGTGGTGAACGCCGGGGTCGAGGCGCTCAGGCCGTCACCGATCTTGTTGACCAGGGTGTGCGAAATGTACGTCTGGCCTCCGCCGCCGAATGGGCTGGTCGGCGCGAAGAGGATCGACGTGCCATCACCCTGCACTTGGTCTTTCGTATTGGGGGAACCTGCGGGGTTGGGTGGGCTGGACCAGGTGCGGACTGGGTCGGCACTCAGGGCGTGGGGAGCGTCGGGTACGCCGTAGACCGCGACCGCCAGGTTGTTGTTGGTCGCGGGCTGGCGCCGGCTGCCGCACAGTTCCAGCGACACGTCGTTGCCGGTCCACTGGATCCGGGACGTGTTCCCGAAAATGAACTGCACGCCTTCCTTCGTCGGGTCGCACCCGCCGGGATACGACGGCGACGGCGACCCGGAGTACGTGACGAAGATGTTCATCCCGTCGACCTCGCTCTCGGCGATCACCGACGGCACCCCCAGCGGGCCGGCGCCGCACACCACCGTGCTCGTGTTGCAGCGGTCGACCTGGTACTCGATCTTCATGCCGTTGACCCGGGCCGCGGTCCAGGTGTAGCCGGGCTTGCCGGGCCAACTCCCGAGGATGTTGTTCCGGCCGGGGCCGACACACGTGTTGACGTCGAACAACTCGGGGGCGGCGATGTGGTCACCTTTCTTGAGTTCGATGCGGCACGTTCCGACGTTCGGGATCGTGATATCGATCCGCGGGAACTTGATTCCTGATGCGTCGGCCGCTGCGTAGAACGACAGTGGGCTAGTGGGCGCGCTGTGCGCGATCTTCACCTCGACTTTCGAGATCGACGTCGCCGGAAAGCCCGGCGTCGCCGGCAGGTCGGGTACAGGTGTGGCGTAGTTGCTGAGCTCGAGCCTGCTGATCGCGCTCTGGCCCTGCGCGACCGTGTTCATCGCGCGGTTGGTCCCGTCGCGCTTGAACGCGCTGGTCGCGGTCGCGTCCCACTGCGTGGTCGTGGCCGCGTTGGCCGTCATCTCCTTGAGGGGCTGGACCCCGGGGAATTTGTTCCAGTTCAGGGGCTCGCCGCCGACGATGCGCGAAGTGAGCTTCGGGTCCTTCCACGACACGTCGTTGCCGTCGAAGTCGAAGTAGTACACGCCGGGCTCGAACCAGAACAGCGACTCGCAGAACAGCATCAAGTTGTTCATCGCCTCGCCGTTGGCGTACCAGCCCGGCTTGAACCTCGTGACCCGGGGCCCCCCGTTGTTGCACAAGATGTTGCTCGACCCGTCGGGGATGCCCGTCACGGGGTTGACGCCTTGGCGGTCCAACGGCTTCGCGGGATCCAACCCCGCCGTCCAGTTCACGGGCGCAGGTGTGTACGCCGGGTCGGCGATGAGCTTCCCGTCCTGATTGCACTTGTCGGGCGTGTCGTCGCCGATGTCGGCGGCGCGGTCGTAGTCCTCCCAGATGGTGCCGTAGGAGACAGGGCCCATACAGCCGCGGCGGGCGTAGATATCGGCCGAGGCATCGGTTCCCTCGACCTTCAGCGACCGGGCGGGTAGCCCGCCCATCACGACGATCGAGGAGTTCGACTGCACGACGGGGCACGGCACCCCGGCTGCGGTCGGCACGGAGCACTGCGCGCCCGTCTCGGTGCTGCCGTTGTCGGCGATAATGAGCCCACTGGTCTCGGCGGTCAGGTTGTCGACCCGGCCGACGTAGAGGCCCGCCTCACACGAGATCGTGTTCCGGTCGTGCCAGTCGTCGCAGTACGGGGTGTAGTCCTCGACCTGCTCGATCGTGAAGGGCCCCATGGACCCGCCGATCGTGTCCCCCGCGCGGTTGCCGAAGGGGGCGATACCGCCGAGCGTGAGGATGGAGCTTTCGGGCGGGTACCCCGAGGCGCCGAGCAGCAGCCCCGACCCGGCTACGGGCTGACACGTGACGCTGTAGCCGTCGGCAATGACATCGGCGGGGGCGATTTGTTGGGCGGTCGTGCGGTCGTTGCAGGCCGCGCCGACAATCGCCGGGTCGTCGGTGCCGAAGCGCCGGTCGGAACGCATCGCGGCGATGGTCTCGTCGAGGCGCGCGTCGGCAGTGAGGTCGACGGTGCGCTTGTCGCGCAGCACCCGCTGCGCCTTGGAGGTCGTGTCGATGAGCCCCAACACCGCGACGCCGACGCTGCTCATGAGCATGATGACGACCAGGCACATCACCAACGTGGCGCCGCGTTCGTCGCCTCGCCGGATAGCTCGCTGTCGCGGTGGGATGTTGGCCATGACTGTTCCTTCTAGAACTGGCTGAGGCGTTTCGAGACCTCGAACGAAACCTTCGCGGGCGGATTGCTGCCGACCGTGACGGTGACGGTCATCCGCTGGAGGCCGTGGTCGGTTTTCTTCGCGTCGTCGGTTGCGAGCGGCTGGCAGTAACCCGCGGCTTGGTACGCCGCGTAGGTCTTGAACTGACCCGCGGACACGTTCAGTGGGCTCGCCGTGTCCCGAAGCCAGAACTTCATGTTCGTGATGTCTGCCGTCGCGCCCGCCTCGACGACGACGTCATCGAAGTAGCTCTCGTACGTCGCTTCCGCGCTGGCACAGTCGTCGTACGGTGCGGCCCGGATCGCCTCGACGAGTCGCCGCGCTTCCACCTCCGCCAGGGCCTGGCGGCGCTCGAAGTCGGAGACCACGGTCATCGTGAACATCGTCCCCGCCGCGCCGAGAATCGCGATCGTCATGATCGTGACGCTCACCAACATCTCGACGAGGGTGAACCCCGCCTCGGGCGGGCGCGCGGCTGCGGCGGCCGTCGCCGGCTCGCATTGCGTCGCGTGTGCCCGCAGTCGATCTCGCATTGCTCCCTCTGCCCACTGCCCCCGGCATTCCGGTGCGGAAGTCGTATCGGCGGGCCCTATCGCCTGCTGAACGGGCGATACCGCGCTCTGAGGCGGATGTCACCCTCAAGGGGTCGAATGTGACAGCGGTCACCGGGCCGGGTCCGCGCTCAAGGCGGTGCCCGGTCGCGACGAAGGCGATCGACGATGGGCGCGGGAGTAGGGGTGGTTCCGGGCCGGCGACTCGCGCGGTTCGCGACGGGCCGTTGGCGGCGGCACGGCGATACGGCACCCGGCCGCGCCCGCGAAGCGGGCGTCACGCTGGTCGAAGTCATGGTCGCGGTCGCGATCCTGGGGTTCGCGATTACGTCGCTCGTCGGGTCGATGACGACGGCGGTGACGGTGTCGTCGGTGATCGACCGGCGCACCGACGCGCAGGCCGAGGCTCGTCGTCTGGCCGAGCTGGTGCGTTCGTACGACACGGGCTACCTCGTGCAGCCCTCGAACGGCGACCCGGAGCTCGAGACGCTGTACGAGGGGTACCTCGCGGGGGAGCTCGGGGACGCGTTCGCGTCGGTCGACGCGTCGGTCGAGTGTGGCAACGGCACCCCGCCCGTGGTGAGTTTTTCGGCTGGCGGCTGCGTCGGAATCCCTGCGTTGCAACGGGTCACCGTGACCGTGACCGCGAACGGCGATCCGGCGGTGCGCGCGTCGATCACGGTCGTGAAACGGGATGCCGACATATGAGAATGAGCAGCGGTACGTGGATGAGCCGCCGCGACGACGGGTCGGTGCTCCCGATTGCGCTCGTCTGTGTCGTGGTGTTGGCCGTGATGCTGAGCGCGGTCGCGAGCCTCGAGCACACGTCGCTCAGGGCGCAATCGGTGCTGGAAGAAAAGGCCGACGTGGGCTACGCAGCCGACGCCGCGCTGGAGTCAGCGATCAGCGGCCTGGCGACCGACCCGCTCGCCGGGATCTTCGAACAGGCCAAGTTCGACTCCGGCGCGTCCGCGGACTCGCAGCCGTGCGTCAAGTACGAGAAACTCGAGTACCCGGACCAGAACCTCGACACCGACGGCGACGGGGTCGCCAACGACGAGGCGTTCGACGTCGAGGTGGTGTGCCGGGCCGACGACGACAGCGGGACCCCGCGCGGAAGCGCGGGCTTCCCACCCGACTTCGTAGTGAGGACGCTCGGCGGTGTCCTGGGCGAGGGTAACGACAACCTGAGTGGCTCGCCCTACCCGTTCTGCGACGACCGGCACGGGCCGAGCGCGTGTGAGGCGGGCCTGTACGTCGGCGCCAACGTCGCCGGCGACGGCGGCTTGCTCGTCACCGGGAACGGCAACACCGAGCGGGGCGCAAGCTGCGACGTGGCGCAACCGGCCGGGGTGCCGTGTGCCCTCGTGCAATCGAACAGTTCGATCGTCTCGAAGTTCTCGGGAGCGAACAAGAGTCTCAACGTCGTCGGCTCGGTCAACGCGCGGCGGGCGTGCCAGAACCTGCTGCTCGACTACGACGTGGCGGCAGGCACCGGACGGGCACCCACGGCCACCGAGTGCCTCGGGGCGGGAGATTCGGTCAACGGCATCCCCATGCTGCCCGATCCGGACTTCCGCCACGAGCTGTGGGACTTCGTGCGGCCCGACGTGCGGCGCGACGAGTGGGGCGAGAACCCGACCCGGGACGGCGTCGTGGTTCCTGACTACGACCCGACCACGCCCGAAATATACGAGGAGGCCCCGCCCTACCAGGCCCCGACAACCTGGGACGTCGGTACGGTCGATCCCGATGGGCCGGCCGGGCTCGACCCGGTCACCGGCGACGGGCGCTGCGACGACGGGTTCATGTTCTTCCGGCCGGGCTCGTACCGCGACCTCGAAGCGTTGAACGACTTGATGACGGACTGCGCGAACACGCTGTACTGGTTCATGCCGGGCGTGTTCTATTTCGACTTCGTCGATGTCGCGGGCGGCGAGCCCTACTGGCGGTCGCCGACGAGCTTCTCGCAGATCGTGGGGGGCACGCCCTACGGGTGGGCACCGGGAACGGTTTCCCAGCCGTTGAAGACGATGGTTCCGAACGCGGCGGCCCCGACCGCGTGGGGCTACAACCGCAACGCCGACAGCGGCGACAAGGACTACAACGACGTCGTCAACGGCAAGGACGAGAGCGGTGACCCCGACTACGGCCGGGTCATCGACGGGCGCGAAGCGCTCCTGAACTTCCTCGACAAGACCGGCGTCCTCTCGGCCGATATCGGAATGAGCGCCCTGCGCTCTCCGCTGCCGGCGGACGCGGTTGTCGCGAACGCATCCGATTCGGTCGTGCTGCGGGTCAAGGAATGGCATACGCCGAACCCGGCGACGGGTGCCGCGCTCTACGAGGCCGGGTGGCCCCGCCTGGTGGTGAAGCCGGCGAACGGCAAGTCGTGCGCGCTGCCGCTCAAGCAGGACGGCCTCGGCGAGATCGTCGGCGACGTCGAGACCTTCGATCTCACGAACGGCTGCCCCACGAGCCGCGGCGCCGTCGTCACCGGCAGCGGCGCGCCGTTCCCGTCGAACGCCGGGGGGAGTACCAAGCGGTGGGACGCCAACGTGCTCAACGAGCTGACGGTGACCTACGAAGTGACGCGCGCCCACAAGAAGAGGATGCCCGAGGCCGGCCTCGACGGCATCGACGTGCAGGTGCAGTACACGGGCCGCCCGACGCCGTCGTATCCGGGCGGCTGCGACGTGGGCGGCGCAGGCGTGCAGTTCATCTTCGGCAACCTCTCGCGCGTGTACATGAGGGGCAACGACGTCCACATCGAGCTGTGCGGCAGCGAAGGCACGAAGGACCGGCACGCCCTGACGGTGTACGGGCTGGCCGACGACTACCCACACCTGCGGACGACCGATGTGCTCACTGGGCAGGATCCGGTCGTGCCGAAGGTGCCGCCGCCGCGGGTCACGTCGACGAAGCGCCACACAAACGTGACCGTCACCGCCAACGCCCACTTCGAAGACACGATCGCTACGGGCGACGCGGTAGCGGCGCAAGGGTTCGAGGTGATCGGGGACGGCGCCATGGCCTTCACCGACACCGACTGGGCAGCCGACGACGCCCGGATCGAGTTCACCTTGCCGGCCGACTTCGTGCCGGCCGGGTCGGTGGTCGAGCGCGTCGAAGTCAGGATCAGCTGCGCGGTCTACGGCGGCAGGGTGTACCTCAACGTAGCCAAAGGGGCGGAGACCGAGACGAGCGACCGGCCCACGACCCTCGGAGCATTCCCGGAAACGATCGCAGGGTGCGCGAGGGCGAACAACGTCGCCGGCGTCGCCGCGACGGACTTCTCCGCTGCCACGGGGCCGCTGTGGGTCTACGGCGACAACCTCGGTCAGGCGGCAGGGGACCGCCCAGCGCCACCCAGGACCGACTTCGTTCCCGAATACGACTTGACCAACGCGTTGCGCAGGCCGACCGCGTTGAACGGCGCGAGCTTCAAGCTCAAGGTGGCATCGTCCGGCACGTGGACCGAAACCCGGGCCGCGGTCGACGGCATCGAGGTCGTGGCGTACTACCGGCCGCCGGGAACGTTGCGCCCGCTCCGGGGCTGCTTGACGTTTCGCCTCTCCGTCCCCGACGGTACGGATCCCGCCTTGGTGACGAACCAGTACGCGGGAATCGGCCCGACCCAGCACGGCAAGCCGTTCGTCACCGCGACCGACGCTGCGTACCTCGACGGCAACAGCCCGAGCAGCGAGGGCGAGTGTGCGCTGCTCAACGTCGAGAGCCAGAGCGCGAGGGAGGGGGCAAAGCTGCACATCGTCGGCGTGGTGTACGCGCCGACCGCACCCCTCCAGTTCGCGGGCAAGGACAACGAGGCGTCCTTCGTGACCGACGCCGTCGTCGCCCGCCACATCACCGTGATGCGGTGGACGAAGGGGCCGAACGTGACCGGGCTCGGCGGCGGGAGCGTCGTCGAGCGTGATCCGCGCAAGGTGCATCTGGAAGTGTGGTACCCGTCGGCCACGGCACCGAACAAGAGGCTGATCGCGCGCGCGACGGTGCAGTTCGTCGATGCCGACCGCGACGGCAAGGACAACGACGCCGAGATCCTGTCGTGGGAGGGCCGGCTGTGAAGCCGCGCCAGGCGCGGACTCGCGCCGACGACGGCTTCACGCTCGTCGAGCTGCTGATCACCGTCACGATCACCGGTCTCATCGTCTCCGTGCTCTGCGCCGCGCTCCTGAGCGGGATCCGGTTCGGGCCGGATATGAGCGACCGCACGATCGCGGCCGTCGACACGTCGTTCGTGACCGACCGGCTCTCCGACGATGTCGCGAACGCGGGGCGGCACGCCGCCGCCTCCGTGGCGATGGAGTGCAGCGGGTCGTCTACCAGCGTCACGCTTCCCCGCCTCGACTCGGTGGGCGGCGGGACGGTGTCGTGGTACGCCGAGCTCTCGCCGGTCGACCCGCCCTTCCATCGAGTCGACCTGTATCGCAAGACGACAACGACGGCAAGCGACCCCGGCACGTTGATGCTGACCGGGTTCTGCGCGGAGGGGAGCGGCGAGGTCGTGGCGTCGTCGTGGGCGAGAGCGCACTTCGTGTTGACGCTGCGCCTCGCGCCAAGTGTCGCGCTGGCACCCCAGGAGATCGTGATCGGCGCCGACCGCCGGACCGCCTGAATCGCCCGGTCGATCAGCCGAAGAGCAGGTCGGCGAGGCGGTCGTGGTGCCATCCGGTCGTGCCCAGCAACGCTTCGTCGGCGGTGGCGCGGCGCAGGAACAGGTGCAGGTCGTGTTCCCACGTGTAGCCGATGCCGCCGTGGATCTGGATGCCGTCCTTGAGGACGCGCCGCGTCGCCTCGCCCGCCGCGGCTTGCGCGACGTGGCAGGCTCGTGTCCGTTGTTCATCCTGTGCGTCGACGGTCATGGCCGCGTAGTAGACGGCCGCGGTCGCCCGTTCGAGCGCGAGTGACCCTTCGGCGAGTCTGTGCTGGATCGCCTGGAACGACCCGATGGGCCGGTCGAACTGGCGGCGGTCCTTCGCGTACTGCAACGTCATCGTGAAGATGCGCCGGGTTGTGCCCACCATTTCGGCCGCATGGGCGACGTAGGCGCGGTCGAGCCACGCCGCGCACCGTTCCTGTGTGATCGGCTCGGGTGCCATGGCCAGGCCGGTGGTGTCGAGTTCGCACACGCGGCGCGAGAAGTCGACGGTCTCGACGAAGCGCAGGCGACTCGGGTCGGGGCGGTCGACGACCGCGAGCGCGGGGCCGGGAAGCACGATCGCGATCCGGTCGACGCGGTCGGCTTCGAGCACGAACGTCTTGACCGGGTCGCCGTTCGGTGTCCAGAACCCGCCCGAGCCGGCGATGGCGACGGTCCCGGTCGCGTCTTCGCCCGTGAGCGCCGTGAACAGCGCGGTCGCAAGGAAGGGGCCGGGCGCGCACGCCGAGCCCGTCTCCTCGAGGAACAGGCACAGGTCGGTCGCCGGTCCGGAAGCGAGGGCCGTGTATTCGCGCAGGTGTTCCCACAGCGGCGCGTACGCGTCGCGGTCGTCGATGTGGGCCCGCACGAGCGCGGGCGGACACTCGCGGTCGAGCAGTTTGCGTGCTGTCTCGCGCAGCAGTTGCTGGTCCTCGGTGAGCGTGAAG
>JANNHK010000232.1:0-60066 GCA_031404355.1 Actinomycetes bacterium | reverse complement strand
CGGGCGCCGGCTACTGGCTCGTCGCGGCCGACGGCGGCATCTTCACGTTCGGCGACGGCGTGTTCCTGGGTTCGACGGGTGCGCTGCGGTTGAACCGGCCCGTGGTCGGCATGGAGGTCACACCCGGCGGCAACGGGTACTTCCTCGTTGCGTCGGACGGCGGCATCTTCACGTTCGGCGACGCGGTCTTCCGAGGTTCGACGGGTTCGATGGTGTTGAACCAGCCGATCTTCGCGATGGAGAAGACGCCCGACGGCGCGGGTTACTGGCTGGTCGCGGCCGACGGCGGCGTGTTCACGTTCGGCACCGCGGCGTTCAACGGGTCGCTCGGTTCGTTGCCGCTCGTGCAGCCGATCACCGCGATGGCAGTGATGCCGGCCGGTACGGGCTACCGCATGGCCGCCCGCGACGGCGGCGTGTTCGCACTCGGTACCGCGACGTACCTCGGCGGTCGGGCCATCTAAGGGCGGGGCCCCTCGGGCGTCGTCGTGAGTTGCGCGACGACGCCCGCGAGCCGCACGATCTCTTCGCGTAGTGCCGCGAGTTCGCGCGCCACTGCCTCGGGGTCCTGCGGGTCGATGTCGGCGGTCGCCGCTCCCGCTTCGCTCGACCCGAGGCGGAAGAAGCTGGCCAGCGAACCCGCCAGGAGACCGAGCACAGCGACACCCGTGAGCATGATCATCACGCCGTCGACTCGGCCCGCCGTCGTCTCGGGAACGATGTCGCCGTAGCCGACCGTCGTGAGCGTCACGATCGCCCACCAGAACGCGTCGCCGATCGTCTCGAAGCCGGGGTTCGTGTCGTGCTCGGCCCGGTAGCCGACGAGTGCCCCGACGGTGACGACTATCGCGGCGAGGAGCGCGACCCGGCCCAGCCGTTCGAAGAGGCGACGGGCGCCGCTGGTCGCCATCAGGAGTCGGGCGACGCGCGCGAGGCGGATGAGCATCACGAACTTGCCCGTGTCGCCCGGGACGATCAGGAACCACGGCGCGGTCAGCACCACGACGACAAGGTCGAAGCGGCCGAGCCAGGTGCCCAGGTAGTTGGTGAGCCGGCGCTGATGCACGGTGAAGTCGACGAGGAACACGATCCACGACACGACCGCGATCGTCGCCGCGAGCACCGGCGCGTTCCCGCCCGGCAGCAAGAACAGCGGGATCACCGCCGCGAGGATGAGCGGGAGGGCCATGCGCTCGTCGAACTTCGCGACCACGACGGCGTCCTCGGGTGTGCGAGCCGTCTTCAACAGGCGTTCGTGCGGTGATTCGACCACCCGACGATCATGGTCGCGGCACCTGCCGGGCACGCGGATCCCGGTCCGGCGTGGCTGCTCGGTCCGCTCGGTGGGAGACTGGCGTGAACACAGGAGGTTTTCGATGGCAGACGACGAGTTCATCGACTGGCCCACGTCCGCCGCCGGCCGTCACGCCGACCGCCAGGCCGCAGATACTGCGGCATCGGTGCGAGACCCCGAGATGGAACTGGCCTACGAATACGGCGAGGCCGAGGAACTGATCGACGCGCGCCAGGCCCGGTGGCTCGCGAAGCAGGCGGTGAAGGCCGTCGACGAGGCCAAGATCGAGATCTATGACGACGTACCGGCGCCCGAGCTCAAACCGTTCCCGGATGAGCCGATCGTGCCGCTGCCGACCGAAGCCGACCTCGGCATCGGCACGCCCGACGCCTCGCTCGTATCCGTCGACGAGAACCCGGAGCCGATGGTCGCCGACGAGCCGGCGATCGAACTGAAGCCGTTCCCTGACGAAGCGTTAGCCAACGAGCCGCTGCAACCTGCCGCCGAAGACGAAAGCTGGTTCGCGGAGTAACGCGGCGTGTCCCCGCTAACCTGAACAACCCTCGGGGACGTAGCTCAGCTGGCTAGAGCACCTGCTTTGCAAGCAGGGGGTCGTGGGTTCGAGTCCCATCGTCTCCACAAGTTGCTAGCGCTTTGACCTAGCACAGCGGCCGCTTGTCGCGAACGAAGAAACACGGCACACCGTGACTCATGCGCTCGTTCACGCCGGGAAGTGCGAGCGCTATCCGACGCACCCGATCGAGGGGTCTCATCGGACCGTCACCCCATCTGCATTGCCTCGTACAGCTTGACCGAACCGCCGCCGCTCAGCCCGGGGCAGCCCTTGGCCATCACGACAGCATCATGAAGATCGGCGGCCTCGATGATCGTGTAGCCGTTGGCCGGGTCAGGTCCGCTTCCCGGGCTCGGCGTTCCATCGGACGCGATGGTCGCCGATGCCCCGAACGGTGCGCCCATGTCGACGACTGCCTCGCCGAGTTCTCCGAACCACGCCATCCAACGATCCATCACCTCGGGAGCAGGGGCTTCGGGCGTTTCGCCCCCATGGAAGATGAGCACGAACTTCGGCATCACAGGGTCCTTCATCTATCGACGGCGACCGAAGGGTCGAGCCGACCGCTTGGCAGCGCATAATGCCCGTTCGGGAGCGATATTTCCACCGTCGGTCGGCGACCTTCGACTCGTCCGCCTCAGTGGCATAACAGCGCCAGAGCGGGCAATCTGGCGCGATGGCGCCGAGACACCTTGGGTGGAAGGCGTTGGCCGAAGCGGTTGCCCCGGGCGCGCGTGTAACGCGGTTGCGTCGGTTGGCGGGAGCCGGGATGACCGATGCCTACGACGTGACACTCGATCGGACGCCCCGCCGAGTGGTCGTGAAGCTCTACCGTGACGGTGACGGTACGGCACCGTTGGAGTGGAGTCGTCTCGTGTTCGCCCAGCGGGTCGCGCTGCCGGTGCCTGAGCCGATCGTTGCTGATCTGGAGTCCGTCTGGTTCGGCAGGCCCACCGTGGTCATGTCGCGGTTGCCTGGGCGTCCGGACTTGACTCCCAAGGACGTCGACTCGTGGGTCGGGGCGCTCGCGCAGGCGCTGGCGGAGTTGCACGAAACGTCTTTGGACGGGGCTGAGGGTGCGGTCACGCGACCTCCACGTTTCGAGACTTGGCGCGCACCAGCGGGCGAACACGATCCGCTGACCGCCGCCGCCGTTGGCGCCGTCACAGCACGTCTGCCTTCACGTACGTCCGAGCGCGTCCTCACTCACGGCGACTTCCACCCGGGCAACGTCCTCTGGCACCGCGGCCGCATCAGTGGTGTCGTCGACTGGAGCGCAGCACGGCTCGACACCCGGTGGTACGACCTCGCGTATTGCCGAGCCTCGGTGTGCGTACTCCTCGGACCGGACATCGCCGATCGCCTCGCTGACGCATACTCGGGCATCGTCGGCGGCACCTCTGACGAACTCGCCGTGTACGACCTCATGTGTGTGTTCAGCTCACGGCATTACCTTGCGGAGTCCCTCGCCGCGGACCGAGAGCAAGGCCATGTGCCCAACTATCAATTGTCACTCGCGCACCTTGATGAGCACGTGCGGCGATCGCTGAAACGACTCGACTGGTGACGCTCACTGCCCGGCGGCCACGAACGCCATGACTGCCGTTCTGGAGCGTGCCGTCGCGGGCTCAATGTTGGCGGTGGGCGTCCAGAAACGCGTCGACTGCACTGTGGGCCTCTTGTTTGATGTCTCGGTACTCGAAACTGTCGACCTCGGACCCGACTGTGTCGATCTCGACGAGGTGGTTCTCGTATTGGGTGTAGCGGTGTCGGATGAAAGCGCGGGCGGCCAACGCGGCGCGCTCCTCGAGTGTCAGCGTCTTGGTCCGACCGACGCGCCGGCTGCCCACCACCGCGGCGCGCTCCGCTGCGCCGGCGGCGATCTCATCGGCAAGCGCGGCATGCTCGGCGGCGAAGGCCAGCCACCGGCGAACGGCGGCCTCGAACTCGGCCCGATACTTGTCTTCGGCCCGGTCGCGTTGACGCGCTCCTGCGATCCGTTGCTTGGCGCGACGCTCCGCAGTATCGAGTTTCTCCCTCTGGGCCGCCTCGATGGCTGCGGCCGGTGCGAACAACCCGAGCTTGCGGCGATGGGCGCGGTCTTTGCTACGCGGTCGCCACACCGTCCAATAGACACCGGCCGCCTTGACGTGGCGCGTGACGTAGGTGTCGCCCGTGGCCAAGAACACCCATCCGTTCGGAAGCTCGAGCTCACCATGGTCAGGGTTCCACACGCCCTGCTTCGTGTCGTATACGTCGAGATTCAGCTGGGCAGGATCGACGGCGCCCACGTAATGAGTCTCGCGCCTGGCCCATCTTCGTGCGATGGCAGCTGTGCGTGATTCGGCCGATGCGAACGATCCGGAGGCGTATCCTGGGGTCGTGGCGTTCGAACGCATCACCGTTGATCCGAACAAGATGGGCGGCCTTCCGTGCATCCGCGACCTGCGGGTGACGGTGAGTGCGGTGCTGGGTCAGCTCGCGGCCGGGCGCACGGTCGACCAGGTCCTCGAGGACTACCCATACCTCGAGCGTGACGACGTCTTCGCCGCGCTCGAGTACGGCGCGGCAGCCGTACGCGAGGGCGAGCTCCCGCTGACGAAGCCCGCGTGAGGCTTCTGGTCGACGCCAACCTCGCTCCGCGGGTTGCGGCTCGATTGTGCGAGGCCGGACATGACGCGATCCACGTATACGACGTGGATTTGGCGCAGGCGACCGACGAGAGCATCGTCGAGTATGCGCTTGAACACGGCTACGTCATCGTCTCTGCCGATACTGATTTCGCCGCGATCCTCGCCCGCCTCGATCGCGCGAAGCCGTCGTTTGTGCTCCTACGTCACGTCAATGAGATGACACCCGACGAGCACGCCGCGTTGCTGGGGGCGAACCTCGACGCGCTCGCGGACGACCTCCACGCCGGCGCGGTCGCGTCGTTCGCGCGGGGCACGATTCGGGTGCGGCGGCTGCCGTTCGCCAACTCGTGACGAGAGCGTTCCCAACGGCGCGCGTGTATCAGAAATGTATCAATCCGTCGCGTGTTTCCGGCTGTCGCCGAGTGTCGTCGGTTCGCGTGGATGCGCGAAGGCCCTGATCAGATGGCATGCGCGGGACGCGGCGCTAAACGACGGACGTGAGTTTTCGGACTTGCAAGCAGGGGGTCGTGGGTTCGAGTCCCATCGTCTCCACCACTGTGCAGGCGGCGCGACTTCCGGCCGACGACTGCGGCGCTTGCGATGCGCTCGAAGCATTCTTCGGGATCGGCGACTCGGGTGCGAGTGAGCCGTTCGACATCGAGCAGATCCGCTTCGACGCGGCGGAACCCCGGCTCGAGCAGTGAGCCTGCGGTGTGCCGCGCTCACTGCAGCAGGCGGTAGCTCCGTTGCTCGCCCTCGAGTGCGCTCTGAAGAAGTGGTGACGGCGCCGAAAGGATGACCTCGGCATTGAGGCGGATCGCGGCCGCCAGAGCCTCCGTCGCGAGGATGTTGAGTGAGTGCCGACGCCGTAGCCGACCGATGTCGGGAGCGAGTTCGCGGAGGCTGATGAGCGCGATGTTCTCGGGGAGCTCTAGGACCGCGGCGACCGCCCGCTCACGGAGACCGACGGGAAGTTCGGCGAACGGTCCCGACAGCACGCCAGGTCGGTCGGTGGTTCCCAGCACGGCTTGGCACAGCCGGACATACCAGTAGCCAGTTGTCGCGATGTCGAAGCGGCGTAACGCTCTCGGGGTGCTGCCCCGCAACACCGCGCCAAGCACCTGATCGTCGACGAGCGCGACACTCACCCGAGTTCGACCTCTGTGGCCCGATCATGGGTGCATCGTTGGGGAACGTCCGCTCCGCCGGTCTGCGCCGGCCTGCTCATTCGTTTGCGAGATCGGGATCGCCGAAGCCCTCGACGGCCTGTCGCCATTCGTCGGTCGTGACGCCCTCGAGCAGTTGCTGTCTCAGACGCTTCACGCCACCCGGCACGATGATCACCGCGTCGCCGAGGTCGAGGTAAGCCACCTCACCGCCCCGACCGAGCCGCCAGCGGCGCCGAGCAGCGGCAGGCAGGCTCATCTGTCCTCGTGAAGAGACTCGGATATCGCCCGAAGAGGTCATGACGACAAGGATACAAGGTGTTTGGTGTAGTCGCCTTGTATGACCCGGCGTGGCTCGATCCGCCTGTGCGCTCGCGGACCGACGACGCACCAGCCGGTCGGGACGTGGCCTACGGCTACCGCGCGGTGACGTCTCTCTCGCCCGTTTCGTACACGTCGTAGGCGCGCCCGACGAGCAGCGGGTCGAGCGGTCCGATCTTCGCAACGTCCTTGCCGGTGTACGGCAGCTTGTGGAGCACGAAGCGGATTGCGTTCAGGCGCGCCCGCTTCTTGCAGTCCGACTTGATGACCGTCCACGGCGCTTCGACCGCGTCGGTGTGGACGAACATCGCCTTCTTCGCCTCCGTGTACTCGTCCCACTTGTCGAACGACGCGATGTCGACGGGCGAGAGCTTCCATTGCTTGAGCGGGTGCTTCTCGCGCTCCTTGAAGCGGCGCCGTTGTTCGTCGCGGCTCACGGAGAACCAGAACTTGATCAGGTGCACCCCGCTGCGGGTGAGATTGCGTTCGAACTCGGGAGCCTGGCGCAGGAATTCGTCGAGTTCGTCCTTGGTGCAGAAGCCCAGGACTCGCTCGACCCCGGCGCGGTTGTACCACGAGCGGTCGAAGAGCACGATCTCGCCCCGCGTGGGCAGGTGCTGCACGTAGCGCTGGAAGTACCACTGTCCTTGCTCGACCGGTGTCGGTTTCTCGAGCGCGACGACGCGTGCGCCGCGCGGGTTGAGGTGCTCCATGAACCGCTTGATCGTGCCGCCCTTGCCGGCCGCGTCGCGGCCCTCGAAGAGCACGACGACGCGCTGACCGGAATCCCTCACCCAGGCCTGGAGTTTCAGCAATTCGACCTGCAGGCGGTACTTCTGTGCTTCATAGGTCTTGCGCGCCATGAGGTTGCGATATGGGTACGTGCCGCTGCGCCAGTGCTCGACGAGTTCATCGTCGGAGCTCATGGGTATGTCGCCGTAGACCGGCTCGTCCTGGTCGAGGAACACGCGTCGCAAAGGGCCAAGGTCGTCGGGTGACGTGCCCGCGATGACAGCGTCGAGCCAGCGCGCGACCGCGGCCATTTCCTCGGGCTGCGCGTTCGCGAGTACGTCGCGCACGGCACTGACCTTCGCCTCACGCGCGCCGTCGATGGCGCCGTCGACCTCGAATTGCTCGATCCCGTGCGCGGTGAGATCCGGCGGGATGTCGCCCTCGCCGCTTCGCCGCGGTTTCGGGCTGGTGCTGGGGGGCATCGCGGTCCGCCTTGTTGCTATGCCGGGGACACCATGGACCCTAATCGGCAACTGCGGCGTGCAGTCGCGGCCCGGCCGGCGGCGAGCTCGTCGTCTGACGTGTACGGTCCGAACGTCGAGGCCGACTGCGGGGGAGTGGTGACATGTACACACAGATCGTGGTGGGGACCGATGGTTCGCGCGGTGCCAACGTTGCCGTCGACGCGGCCGTCGAGTTGGCGCGATTCAGCGGTGCGACGTTGCACGTCGTCCACGCGCACAAAATACTGACCGCCTCCCACCTGGCGATGGGTGCCGAGGGCGGCGTGATGCCGATCGACCTCCGCGACACGAACGACGCCGCCCAAGCGGAAGCGCAGCGCGTCTGCGACGACGTCGTCAAGCGCGCCGATGCGGAGGGCGTCCGCGCCGAGACGCACTGTGTCGGTGGAGACGCGGCCGACGCGCTGATTCGCGTCGCAGGCGAGGCCAATGCCGACCTCATCGTCGTCGGCAACCGCGGGATGACCGGCAAGAAACGGTTCGTGCTCGGCAGCGTCCCCAACAAGGTCGCGCATCACTGCACGGCAAGCATCCTCATCGTCGACACGTCGCCCGCACGCGGTTAGGCCCTCACCCGCGAAAGGCGCGGACGATGACTGTCGGTGGGTCGAACGTTCGCGTCGTCATCGATGTCGGTGTCGACTTCCCAGTCGTCGTAAGCCTCCTGGAACTCGACAACCCAGATCACCGAGAGGCAGACCCGCGCTTCAGTTCCTCAAGCTTGCGCTTGCCCCAGTCGGCGTCGTCGCGAGCAAGCCCGGCTTCGGCGCGCTCGCGGGCTTTGCGAGACCACGCCCGGGCTTTCGCGTCGTCCTTCTTGTCGCGTTGGCTCTGAGCAGCGGCGTCGCCGTGCTTCGTCATGTCACCAGACTAGGACGAGAAGTCGACTGTGTCCGAGATAGGTCGGCGCACGCCTCCACGGACGCTCCACCCCCGTCCGTCGTCCGCCGCGTCCGCCCCGATCACGCGCGGGCGAGGCGCTGCTTCCGGCGTTCAGCGTGCTCCAACCGCTCGGGTTCGAGCGGCCGCGGGCCCGATTGGCCGACGAATCCCAAGCCGTCGTTGGGCGGCAGTTCGGCCGGCGCGACGGCGAGTTCGGCGAGCGTCGGCGCGCCGATCCGTTCGGCGACGCCACGCAGGTACGGCTCGTCGAGGCCGAACACACGGAGGCCGTTGCCGCCGAGCATCTTCGCCGCCGCGTCGGACGGCACGGTGTGGAACACGTGGCGCAGCGCGACCTTCGTCATCGTTTCCTCGTCGGCGGCGCGTGTCGCCTGGAACACGCCTTCGACGTGCGGGTAGTCGCGACCCCACAGCACGTTGTCGACGTAGTCCTCCGCGACGGCGTCCTGCGCCTGCCACTGCGAGATGAAGCTCGCGCCGATGAACACGTTGCGGCGCACGTACTCACTCGGGCGCATCGGCAGCCCGCTGCGGCTGTTCGATGTGTCGAACGAGTCGAGCTCACGCATCGTCGGCACGTACCAGCCTTCGACCTGCTCGGTGATCACGAGTTTGAGGTCGGGATGCCGTTCGAACACTTCACCGAAGGTGAGGATCCACACCGAACGCCGCGACATGAAGCTGCCGCCCTCGTAGGCGATGATCGGCAACATGCCCGGGCCGCCGGAGAAGTCGAACAGCGGGCCGCCGCTCGAATGTGTCGACAGCGCGAACCCGAGGTCGGTGCACGCGCTCCAGAACGGATCCCAGTCGAGGTGGTTGTACTCCTTCACCCCGGGCCGGCCCGGCGCGGAGAAGTTCACGCAGCGCAACCCGCGTTCGCGCGCCCATTCGAGGGTCTTGATCGACGCGTCGATGTCCCAGGTCGGGATGTAGACGAGACCGAGTAGCCGTTCGGGGTCGGTCGCGCAGAAGTCGGCGAGCCACCGGTTGTAGATGTCGTACGCGACCGCGCCGAGTTCGAACTGATCGCGCCGCACCGTGCCGAGTCCGATGCCGATCCACGGCAGGTTCTCGCCGTTCTGGCTGAAGTGCCACATGAGCTCGGCGGCGACACCGTCGGCGTCCATGTCGGCGAGGCGCGCGTCGGGGTCGTAATGGCCGGGGCGGTCAATGTTCGGGTGCACGAGACGCGATCCGAGCATCGGCTTCGCCCGCGCTTCCTCGCGCGCGACGAACGCGTCGAACTCCTCGCGGTACTGCTGCGGGCAGTAATCGCGGAGTTGGTCGCGCAACTTCGGCCCGACGTGCGAATCGCACGACACCACGACGACTGGTGCATCGCCGCTCACGCTACGCCCACTCTGAGCGGAATGGCTCGCCGCGTCGCGCGCCGTCTCCACCCTTCGGGCGGACGTCGCTGATGGCGAACAGGGAATCGGGAATCGATCCGTCGGAGAGTCGACGCACCCGGTAGCGAATCATGTCGTCGTCGTGCACCACGTCGAACACTTCGTATCCTTCGACCCACTCGGTGCCGAAGCGGCACTGCACCTCGACACCGCGGTTGGTACTCGCCGGCTGTTCGACGCGCCGGTACGCGTTCTCGCGTTCGATCTCTTCGAGGTCGGGAACGAGTTCGATCGTCGCCGAACCGAAGATCGTTCCGCCCAGCACACGGTCACCGCGTTTGAGTTCGGGAAGGGGCGGCACCTCGCCTATCGCCTTCTCACTCATCGTCTGCGCCAGGGCGACGACCGCCTCGACGAGCGCGCGCCGTTCGTCGCGGTCGGCGTCGATGGAGTCGGCGGTTCGGTCGATGACCCTGGTGACGTTCTCGAGCGCGTGTGCGAGGTCGCCGTCGCGGCTGACGATGTCCTCTCGGAGCGTCTTCACCGCGTCGATCAGCGCTATCTGGGTCTGGCGGTTGCGGCTGACCTCGGCGTGCAGCCGGATCTCGACGGCCGCCGCGAACTCGGCGAGGGCGGCTCGAACTTCGGCGGCGATCTGCTCGCGCTTGCGCCTCCGTAACCCCATCACGACCACCTGCTTTCGCAGTCCCCTCCACCCAGGCGGGGAGCCTAGGCCGTTGTACCCACATTTCCAACGCACCCTTTCCTGCCGCCACCGAGTCGGGTTCCGTGCGTAGGATCCGGGCGACCCGACCGGGGATTCACGATCTTTGAGGGGTGGGTGTATGCGAGGTTCTCGCTTTCTGGCGATGCTGGCAGTCGGCGCGCTCGTGCTCGGTGGATGTGGCGGCGACGACGACGATGACGACGCGTCCGCGTCGTCGGTCGAGGAAGACAGCGGTGACGACGACTCCGGTGACGACGACTCGGGTGACGACGACGAGATCACCGAGGAAGACGTCGACGACCTCGAGGAAGGCATTGACGCGCTCGACGACGCCGGGATCTTCTCGGACGACGAGTGCGGCGACGCGCTGCAAGCCTTCCTCGGCATAAGTGCCGCGGCCGGGCTCGCCATGAGCGGAGCCGGCGACGAAGAGATCGAGGAATCGCTGGGCAACTTCGAAGGTTTCCTCGACGACGCCCCCGACGACATCCGTGACGACCTCGAAACCTTCTACGGTGCCTACGCCGAGTTTGCGCAGGCGCTGGGCGATTCCGACGGTGATCTCGGAGATATGGCGGAACTGGGTGAGGCGCTGAGCGAACCCGAGGTCCAGGAGGCCAGCGAAAACATCAACGAGTGGTTCGAAACCGAGTGCGCAGTCGGCGAGTAGTCGGCGCGTAGGCGGCGCATCGTCCTCGTACACTCACACCCGAGAGGAGTGGCGGTGACGCGGCGGCCGACAGCGACATCCAATTTCGGCGTCTCGCGTCGCGAGAGCCACGACGCGAGTGCCTTCTACGCGCGCTTCGTGACCCCCGAGGTCGCGAAGTCCGACGACGTCGCCGACAAGAAGGACATCGACGACATTTTTGCGCGAAGCGCGACCGACATGTCGGAGGTGCCCGACAATTCGGTCGCGCTCGTCGTGACATCGCCGCCGTACTTCGCAGGCAAGGCCTACGAGGAAGCGCTCGGGCAGGGTGAGATCCCCGCGACCTACGTCGAGTTCCTCACGATGTTGCGCGAAGTGTTCGAAGAATGCGTGCGCACCCTCGAACCGGGCGGCCGCATCGCGGTCAACGTCGCCAATCTCGGCCGCAAGCCGTACCGGTCGCTTTCGTCCGACGTCATCACGATCCTCCAGGACGAGTTGAAGCTGTTGCTGCGCGGCGAAGTGATCTGGCAGAAGGCGCGCGGCTCCACGGGGTCGTGCGCGTGGGGTTCGTTCCAGAAACCGGCGAACCCGGTGCTGCGCGACATGACCGAGCGCGTGATCATCGCGAGCAAGGGCCGCTTCGACCGCGCGCTCACACCGGCGCAGCGCCAGAAGCGTGGGCTGCCATGGCGCGCGTCGCTCACGCGCGAGGAGTTCATGGACGCCACCACCGATGTGTGGGAGATGGCGTCCGAGAGCGCCAAGCGGGTCGGCCATCCCGCCCCGTTTCCCGTCGACCTGCCGTGGCGCCTGATCGAGTTGTACACGTACTACGACGACCTGATCCTCGACCCGTTCATGGGTTCGGGCACGACTGCGGTCGCGGCCGTGCGCACCGGGCGGCACTTCGTCGGTTACGACACCGACCCCGAGTACGTGCGCCGCGCACTCGACCGCGTCGAGCAGGCACGGTCCGAGATGCAGCCGCTCGACCGTCAGCTCCCGTTGAACGTTCCGCTTCCGACGTTGGCCGAGTTCGCCGACGACAATCCGTTCTCGCGTGCGGTGGCGCAGGGCAAAGCCGCGAAAGAAGTCGCCCGCGAGCTCATCACCCGTTGCGGGTTCACGGGCATCGAGGAGGACAAGAAGCTGCCCGGCGGCGTCGAAGTCAACTTCTACGCGTACGACGCGAAGGGCGAGCGCTGGTACTTCGACGTCTCCGGCGCGTTCACGAGCACGCGCCCCGGGCTGAAGCGCACCGACACGCTATGGAAGGCGCTCGGCAAGGCCACGGTGCTGCGGCAGAAGTACCCGGACGTGCCGCTGGTGCTGATCACGACCGACGTTCCGGCGCCCGGCAGTGCGGGTGACGAAGCGCTGAAGACCGTGCAGCCGAACGTGATCACCGACGTCATCGAGATGAAGAACGACGACGACCTACGGCGGCTGCGCGACTACGCGCGCAAGGGCCGCCGGCCGTGACGTCGACCTCGTCGTTTCAGGCTTACGGGAGCCAGCAGGGTCGTCAGTTCGCCGAGCAGTGCGACGCGCTGCTGGTGAGCCGCGGGTTTGCGCTGCGCGACCGGTTGGTAGTGCGCGACGTCGGCGTCGAAATCGATCGTGTCGCCCTCGGCCCCTCGGGCCGGCCGGTGTGGTTCGAGTACAAGGGCAGCATCCAGGGCGCGCGACCTGGACTCATCCGCACCGACACGCTCAAGAAGGCAGTCGCGAACGGCGCCCTGCTCCGTCATCTCGACGAGCACCCGCCCTACGTGGTGCTCACGTCGCACCTGCCCACGACGGGATCGGGTCTCGCCATGCTCGATGCCGCGCTGGCGCTCGGGTACTTCGCCGACGTGATCTGCCTGTACGACCCCACGCAGACCGTACGCCTCGATCGGCTCTAACGGTCTCAATCGCCGGCCCGTACCTGCCGACATCCTGCGGCATGGCGAAAACCGTGGACGTCCTGAAGTCGTTGTGCGAGCCGCACTTGGAACCCGGCGAGGAGTTCCTCGGCGGTACCCGCGTCAACCAGAAGGGGATGGCCAAGGCCGCGGCGGGCTTCGGTATCGGTGGCGCGATCGGGGGCGGGATCGCCGCGGCAGCGACGTCGAAGAACCGCGCCGCGCAGACCGACGCGGGATTCCCCACGACACCGCAACTCGCGTTCGGACTCACCGACCGGCGCTTGCTCGTGTTCAACCGCAGCGTCATGAGCGGCAAGCCGAAGGACCTTCTTGCGAGCGTCGCGCTGGCCGAGATCGCGAGCTCGCACTTCGAACCGGCAAAGCTCGTCCCGAAGTTGCACCTCGTGCTGACGAGCGGAGCGGAAGTCGGGTTCGAAGCGATCAAGTTGGACAAGCCCGAAGAGTTCGCCGCCATTCTCGGACAACTCCTCGCGCTGCGCCCCGAGCTCTGATCGGCTCGCGCTACTCGACGGCGGGGCGTTCGCCGTCGGGCTCGAGTTCTCCGACCGGCTCGGCGTCGACGAGCATTCCGGCTTCGACTTCGAACCAGAAGCCACCGAGGTTGGGAATGGTCGCCTCGACCGCGGCGCCCGCGCGGTTGGCAACGACGCGTAGGACACCGTGATGCGTAACGATGAGCAGCATGCCGTCGCCGACATGCGCGAGCGCGCGGTGCAGCGCGGCATCGAACCGGGTGAGTGCCTGCGAGTCGGTCTCGCCGCCGGGCGGTGCGTCGAGTTCGCCGCGCCGCCATGCGTCGCGCATGCCCGGCCACCCCGCTTCGATCTCGTTGACGGTCCGGCCCTGCCACTCGCCCCCGTTGCGTTCGCGAAAGCCAAGGTCCGGAATCAGCGGTGCGTCGAGCCGGTTCGCGATGATTTCTGCGGTTCGGCGCGCCCGCTCCAGATCGGACGTGTAGACCACCCGCGGTATCACGCCGGCGCGTGAGAGTTGGCGGGCTCGGGTCACGGCCTGCTCGACGCCGGTCGGTGTCAGTGGCGCGTCGAGCCAGCCCTGCCAGCGGCGTTCCACGTTCCATGTTGACTCTCCGTGGCGGATGACGAGGACGCGGCGCACGGGGGGTAGTGAATCACGCGCGAGACTTGAGGCCGTGCTCGACGACAACCGCCCGGATTCCAGCGGGCCGCCGCTCCGGCCCACCCCGCTGCCGCGGACGAGCATCGTCGAAAGCATCTACATCCGCATCATCGGTATCACCGTGATTGTCGTCGGCGCGATGTTCGCCGAGATTCCGACGAGGACGCGCGCCGCCATCGTGGTGCTGTGTCTCCTGGATCTCGTCGCCGCGCTGGTGTGGCGGCACCTGTGGGCCCGCAACCCGCGGTTCCCTATCGTCCGGTTCTCGGCTGCGGAGGGCATCGCGATCGCGACCGCGATCGCGTATGTCGAGCCCGCATGGTCGGTCGTAGCGTTGTTCGCCTACTTCACGTCGGTTGCGTATCTGGGGGCACTCAGCGGTCGGGTGTGGGCGTTCGCCGGTGGCGTGTTGGTGATCGTGCTCGCACTCCTGCGCGAAGGCACACTCCCGCAGGACGACAAGCTCGGCTGGGTTCCCATCACGATGTTCGCGTTCGCGGCGTTCGTACTCGTCGCGTACGCGAACGCGAGTTCGTTCGTCCAGGCGCGCACCACGGCGAGTCTCGAACGGCTGCACGAGGCCTTGCGGACTGTGACTTCGCAACCGGAACTGAAGCCGACGCTCGATTCGATCATGGCCGCGGCCCGCAGTGCGATCAGGGGCGAAATGGTGATCATCCAGTTGCGTGAGGGCGACCACCTCGTCCTGGCGGCGGGCGGACTCGCTACCGACGACTGGACGGCGAAACGTATCGAGCGGCACACGCGCTGGGAGCTGGCGTCGGTCGACAAGACCCCGCTCGCGCGCGCCGTGAACCTCGGTGAGACGGTCGTCGTGCCGAACCTCTTGGACGACCCCCGCTTTCCCGAGTGGGTCGAGGGCTTCCGCAATCGCGGGACCCTCGATACGGCGCGGGCATCGGTCACCGTCCCACTCGGCGCCGACGACGAGATCATCGGTGCGATGGTCGCGTTCTTCCGAGACCCGGAGCTGGCAGATGCCGAAACCGTCCGCCTGCTCCAGACCTACGCCGAGCACGTCACGCTGCTCATCGTCCGCACCCAGGCGTACGACCGCGAACGCCAACTGACTGAGCGGCTCCGCGAAGCCGACCGGTTGAAGACTGAGTTCGTGGCGCTCGCGTCGCATCAACTCCGCACTCCGCTCACCGCGACGAAAGGCTTCATCGACACGGTGCTGTTCCAATGGGACCGACTCGACGACGGAACCCGCCGGAGCATGCTGCAGCGCGCCGCGGTGAGCGCCGACGAACTCGGCCGCCTCCTCACCCAGTTGCTCGACCTCTCGCGCATCGAGAGCGACGACATGCACCTCGACATCCATCCGCTGGTCGTCGTCGACGCGGTAGACGAAATCGTGGCGTCGTTGACGCCGCTGTTGCGCCACGAGATCGTCGTCGACGTGGCCGCCGACATCGTTGCCCTTGCCGACCGCGACGCGTTCCGGCACGTGGTCGACAACCTGCTCGCCAACGCCATCAAGTTTTCGCCGCCGGGAACACGGATCTCGGTATGTGGTTCGCGCGAGCACGGCGAAGTGCTCGTCGAAGTCGTCGACCAGGGTCCGGGTATCGCGCTCGAAGAACAGGAGCGGATCTTCGAGCGGTTCTACCGGGCGTCACCTTCACGCGATTCCAGCGGCGGAACGGGCCTCGGGCTCGCGATCGCCCAACGGTATGTCGACGCGCTGGGCGGACGCATCTGGGTCGAGAGCGAGCCCGGAGCGGGTGCAACGTTCGTACTTGCGCTTCCGGAACATCGTGGGACCCCTGACGGTTTGACCCCGGGAACCCATACGGCGAAACTTGACCAGCCGGTCTAGTTTTCGTCCCGGTACACATTCTTCCGGTCTCAGGAGGCCTCCCATGGCGACCGCCGTCATCGTCGACGCAGTCCGCACCCCGCTCGGGCGCCGTAACGGCAAGCTCAAGGACGTTCACCCGGTCGACATGGCCGCGCACGTGCTGCGCGCGCTCGTCGAGCGCAACAACGTCGACCCTGCCCTCGTCGAAGACGTGATCATGGGCTGTGTCATGCAGGTCGGCGAACAGGGCATCAACATCGCCCGCAGCGCGGCACTTGCCGCCGGCTTCCCCGAGTCGGTGGTCGGCACCACCGTCGACCGCCAGTGCGGTTCGTCGCAGCAGGCCGCGCACTTCGCGGCGCAGGGCGTCATCGCCGGCGCCTACGACGTCGTCATCGCCGCGGGCATCGAGAACATGACCCGCGTGCCCATGGGCGCGTCGATCGCCGACGGCAAGTACGGCTACCCGTTCGGGCCGCAGATGACGCAGCGCTACCCGAACCTCGTGCCGCAGGGCATCTCGGCCGAACTCATCGCCGAGAAGTGGGGCATCACCCGCGAAGAGAACGACAAGTTCTCGGTCGAGTCGCACCTGCGGGCCGCCCGCGCCACCGAAGAAGGCCGCTTCGACCGCGAAATCGTGCCCATCACGGTGAACGGCGAGAACGGCGAAGAAGTCGTGGCGCGCGACGAGGGCATCCGCCCCGACAGCAACATCGAAAAACTCGCCACGCTGAAGCCCGCGTTCAAGCCCGATGGTGTCGTCACGGCCGCGAACTCGTCGCAGATCACCGACGGGGCGGCCGCGATCCTGATCATGACCGAGGAGAAGGCCAACGCCCTCGGCCTCACGCCGCGCGCCCGCTTCCACACGTTCGCACTCGCCGGCGTCGACCCGGTGATGATGCTGACGGGCCCGATCCCGTCGACGACCAAGGTGCTCGAGCGGGCCAAGATGACGCTCGACCAGATCGACCTCGTCGAGATCAACGAGGCGTTCGCACCCGTCGTGCTGTCGTGGGAAAAGGAACACCACCCCGACATGGCGAAGGTGAACGTGAACGGCGGCGCGATCGCGCTCGGCCACCCGCTCGGCGCGTCGGGCGCGCGCCTCATGTCCACCCTGCTGAACGAACTCGAACGCACCGGTGGCCGCTACGGCCTCCAGACGATGTGCGAAGGCGGCGGAATGGCCAACGCCACGATCATCGAGCGCCTCGGCTAGACGACCCAACGCCCGACAACTTGGGGACACGATGATCTGGGACATCCTGCGCGTCGCGGGGGCCCTGTTCTTCGCGGTCGTGATCTATTTGATCGGCGCGTTCTTCGTGCGCAGCTTCGCCCAGGGCGAACCGCCGCCCGAGCCGGGCGAAGTGCCGCTCGAAGACGTCGACTACCGGTTCAAGTGCATCGTGTGTGGCGCCCAGGCGGTGCTGTACTCGGCCCCCGAGGGCGAAGTCCCCGACGCCCCCCGCCACTGCCGGGAGCAAATGGTCCTGGACGTCCCCATCGGCGAGTAGCAGCGCATCCCGTTGTCCACAGACTGTGGATAAGTCTGTGGGTAGTTACACGTTTGCTATTCGGACACCGACCGTTCAGGCAATCGCAATCGGCCTGGTCAGCGGCCGAACTCAGCGATACGTGGTGGCGACGAAGAAGCCACCGGTGATGAGGGAGAGGCCCAGCAGCGTGTACCGGGTCGGGGTCTCGCCGGGCAGCAACTCGAGATAGTTGGTGATCAGGATCACCAGCCCCGCGAGCAGCATCGTGGCCATCAGCACCGGAACCCACATGGGGCTGGGCGGCGCCTTCTTGGGCGGCGGCGGCGTGTAGCGCGAGCGCTTGCTCTTCGATTGCGGCACGGGGGGAGAGGATAGTGCTGCGCCTACCCTGGTGGGCGTGGGTCCTCGGGTGCTCGTCGTCGACAACTACGACTCGTTCGTCTACAACCTCGTGAAATACCTCGCGGAGCTGGGCGCCGATCCGGTCGTGCACCGCCACGACGCGGTCACCCTGGCCGAGATGGACGCCCTCGCGCCCGCCGCGGTGCTGATCTCGCCCGGGCCGGGCCGGCCCTCCGACGCGGGGCTGTCGAACGACGCGATCCGGCACTTCGGCGAGCGGGGTACGCCCGTGTTCGGGGTGTGTCTCGGAAACCAGTGCATCGGCGAGCTGTACGGCGGGCGCGTGTCGCGTGCGCCGCACGTGATGCACGGCAAGACGTCGGAGATCCGCCACACCGGCGTCGGCGTGTTCGAGGGGCTGCCGAACCCGATCACCGCGACCCGATACCACTCGCTTGTCGTGGAGCGCGACTCTGTGCCCGACGTGCTCGAGATCACGGCCGAGTCCGAGGACGGGCTCGTGATGGGCCTGCGCCACCGGGAGTTCCCGATCGAGGGCGTGCAGTTCCATCCCGAATCGATCCTCACCGGTTCGGGCCACGACCTCCTGGCGAACTTTCTCGCGCGAGCGGCAGTCGCGCCCGCCCGCGACTGACCTCGGCCAGGCCGTCGCGCACGAGTGAAGCCAGCGCGTCCGCGTCGAGTTCGGCGGCGGGCGCGGGTCCGGTGCGCAACCGGGCCATCACGACACCGCGACGTTGGCGGAACGAACCTGCGAACGGTGCCTGGCGGTGACGGGTCTCGTCGGGGAGCACTCCGCGGGTCGCGCACACCGATGACACGGGGCACCCCTCGCACTGTGGCGCGCGCGCGGTGCACACCGTTGCGCCGAGATCCATCAGCGCGAGTAGGCGGTCGCGTCCGCGGAGCCGTCCCGCCAGCGCGCGCGCATGCGCAACCGCCGCGGGGTCGGTCAGGCGCCGGCCCGCGGTGCGTTCGCACACTCGTCGGATGTTCACCTCGATGCCGATCTCGTCGGCGTCGTCGACCTGCGCGGCGATCGCGGCCGCGGTGTAGCGGCCGACGCCGGGGAGCAGGGTCATATCCGTGGGCCAACCCTCGCGGGCGATGGAGTCGGCGGCCTCCCACAGCCGGAGCGCCCGGCGCGGGTATCCGAGGCGGTCCCACGCGGTGATCAGCGCCGCGGGCCCGGCCGCGGCAGCCCGTGCAGGTGTGGGGAACGCAGTCATGAACGCAGGCCACGCGTCAACGACGCGTGCAACCTGCGTCTGCTGCAACATCACCTCCGACACGAGCACCGCCCACCGGTCGCGCGTCGCGCGCCAGGGCAGGTCGTCTCGCGCGTTCCGCGCGTACCAGCGCGACAGCAAACCCATGTCGTGTGCGCCTGCTAGGGCGTCGGCGTAGTCGTGGTGGTGGCCGGTGTGGACGTGACGCCGACCGTGAGCACCACAATGGAACCCGGGTCGACCAGGGTGTTCTGGGGCGGGTCGACACCGAGCACGATGCCGTCGTTGCCGGCAGTAGACAGTTGTTCGACCCGGCGCACCGTCAGCCCGAGCGCTTCGAGCTCGGTGCGTGCTTCGGTCTCGGTCGCGCCGATCAGCGCCGGAATCGCGACCTTGTCGGTCCCGAGCGACACGGTGATGGTGACCTTGAGGCCCGGCGTCAGTGGATCACCTGAGGGTGGGTCGGTACCGATCACCCGGCCCGCCTCGATCTCGTCGTCCGACGCCTCTTCGATCGCGACGGTGAAGCCCGCGTCCTGGAGGATGCGCGATGCGTCCTCGGCGAGTTCGTTCGTGACGTCAGGCACCGGGATGGGCGGCGGACCCTGCGAGACGATGAGCTGCACAGTGGATCCCGCGCGCGCTGTGTCGCCGCCGTCGGGGTCGGTGCGAATGACGAAATCGAGGTCGACGTCCTCGCTCTGCTCGCCGACGAGTTCGATCTCGAACCCGGCGTCGAGCAGCATCTGCGCGGCGTCGGTGCGCGACTCGCCTTCGACGTCGGGAACCTCGACGTCGCCCGCGCCCTCGCTGACGCTGATCGTTACCGTCGAGTCTTCTTCGGCCTGTCCCCCGCCCTTCGGGTCCTGGTCGAAGACGATGCCCAGCTCGACATCGGGGTTCGGGACGTTCTTGACGTCGACTTCGAAACCCTCGGACTCGAGGGCCGCACGCGCCGCGTCGACATTCGTTGTGGTGACGTCGGGCACGAGCACGAGTTGGGGGTCGGTATCGCCGGCGAAATTGCTGAACGCGTATATCAACGCCACGATCAACACGAGCACGAGCAGCGTGAGCGCGGTGGCGAGCGCCCGGTTGCGCCCTGCCCCGCCGCGCGGCGCGGGCCCGGGCGGCCCGCCGGGGGATCCGGGAACGCGCGGCTGTTGCATGGTTGCGTTGGCCGCGTACGCGGCGGCGGCCGCGGTGGGGACCTCGGCGACGAGCGCGGTGACGGGGGCGGCCGCGAGCGGACGGCCCCGGCGGAACCGAAGGAGGTCGGCGCGCATGTCGTCGGCCGTCTGGTAGCGATGGTCGGGTTCTTTCGCCATCGCGGTGAGGATGATGCGCTCGAGGTCCTCGGGAACCTCCGGGCTGCGACGGCTCGGCGGCACCGGTGCTTCGCGCACGTGTTTGTACGCGACGGCAACCGGCGAGTCGCCTGTGAACGGCACGACGCCGGTGACCATCTCGTACAGGACGACGCCGAGCGAGTACACGTCGCTGCGCCCGTCGACGGGGAGACCCTGCGCCTGCTCCGGCGAGAAGTACGTGGCCGTGCCCATGACGGAGCCCGTCTGGGTGAGGCCTTCGCTCGTTCCCGCACGCGCGATTCCGAAATCGGCGACTTTGACGGTGCCGGAGCGGGTTAGGAGGACGTTTCCGGGCTTGACGTCGCGGTGCACGACACCGGACCGGTGCGCGAACGCGAGCGCGCCCGCGATCTCGGCCGTGATCTCCGATGCCTGCGCCGCTTCGAGTGGACCTTCGCTGCGGATGAGGTCGCGCAACGATCGCCCCTCGACGTGCTCCATCACGATGAAGTACGTGCCCGATTCCTGGCCCCAGTCGTAGATGGAAACGATGTTGGGGTGGTTCAGGTTGGCGGCGGCCTGGGCCTCGCGGCGGAAGCGTTCGACGAACGACGGCTCCCGCGCGTACTCGGGGAAGAGCGCCTTCAGTGCCACCGGTCGGTCGAGTAGGCGGTCACGCGCGAGGTACACCTCGGCCATGCCGCCCTGCGCGATTTCGCGCTCGATGTCGTAGCGATTCGTGAACACTCGGCCGACGAGGGACATGGCGCGATAACCCTATCTGCCGTCCGCCGGGATGGCGGGGCTGGGCCTACGACCTTCGGAGGGGTGCATCGCGTTACCTGTCATCCCTGCAACAAGCGTTGGAGCACGGCGCCCGCGATCGGCGCGGCGACCCGACCGCCGGTTGCTTCGTCGCCGAGGTCGCCGCCGTTTTCGACGAGCACCGCGATGGCGTAGCGCGGCGCCTCGGCCGGGGCGAAGCCGATGAACCAGGCGTGCGCGCTGTCGCCTTCGACCTGCGCGGTGCCCGTCTTGCCCGCGACTTGGATGCCGGGGATCTGCGCGCGCGTGCCGGTGCCGTTGTTCACGGCGTTGACCATCAGTTGGGTGAGCGTCGCGGCAGTTTCGGGAGTCATGGACTGCTGGTACACGCTCGGGTCGTAGCGCGACTCGGGGACGAGTTGCCCGTCGACGGTTTCGACGTGGCTGAGGGTGTGCGGCACCATCATCTCGCCCCGGTTCGCGACCGCCTGCGCGACCATCGCCATCTCGATCGGGGTCACCGCCACCGGCCCCTGCCCGATTGCCGACAGCGCGAAGAGCGGCGCGTCGGCCTTGAACGAACCGGGTGCCGGCCCGATGCTGCACGAGACGCCGGGGTTCACGTCGGCCGGTGGCGGCCTCACCGCGCAGTTGCCGTTCTGGATCGCGCCCGAGTTCAGCTGCCCGTCGGCAGTGAGTGGGGGCTCCGAGATTCCGTAGCGAGCGAGGTCGTCGGCGAGGCGCTCGCCGAGGTCGAGTCCGATCTGGCCGAACGTCGTGTTGCACGAACGCCGGAACGACTCGGTCAGATTGCCGCCGCATTCGTCGCCGCCGAAGTTCTCCAGCGTGTTGTCGGTCAGTGGCAGTTCGAGCTCCGAAATGTTCGGGTACACGGGCTGCTCGGGGGTCACGATGCCCGAGTCGAGCGCGATGCCGGTTGTGACGACCTTGAATGTCGAGCCCGGCGCGTAGATCTCGCGCCACGCCCGGGCCTTGCCCCGCTCGTCGTCGGCCTTCGAGTTGATGAGCTGGAACGACGCACTGGCGAGTTCGACGTTGTGCGACGCCAAGAAGTTCGGGTCGTACGTGGGGTTCGAGTACGCGACGACGATGCCGCCGGTCGCCGTGTCGAGGACGACGACCGAGCCCTTGCGGCCGCCGAGTTGTTCGGCCGCGAGTTGTTGGGCCGGAAGCGACGCGGTGAGTACGACGTTGCCGCGCAGGTCCTCGCCCGCGAGTAGGTCGGCAAAGTCGCTCGGGACGGTAGGGATGCGGCGCCCGACGAGGTCGCCATTGTATTCGGCTTCGACCCCGATGTTGCCGAAGTTCACCGACTGGTAGCCGACGATGTGCGCGAACAGCTCGGCGGTCGCGGGCGGGTACACGCGTTGGAGGTCGAGGTCGTCGCCGTCGTCCTGCGACGGCACCGACTCGGCGAGCACCGCGCCGTCGGCCGAGAGGATCGACCCGCGCGGGCGGTTGAGGTCCTTCAGGAACACACGGACGTTATCGGGGTCGCTTTCGAGGTCGTCGGCGCGGATGACCTGGAGGTACGTGAGCTGGCCCGCGAGCGCGACGAAGAGCACGAGCATCGCGAGTCCGACGCGGCGGATCGCGTCGTTCACGGGACGCTCCGTTCGCGCGCGGTGTCGTCGGAGATGCGCAGCAGAAAGGCGAGGATCACGAAGTTCGCGACCAGCGACGACCCGCCGTACGACACGAACGGCAACGTGATCCCCGTCAACGGGATGAGTCGCGTCACGCCGCCGAGAATGAGGAACGACTGCAATGCGATCGTCGTGGCCAGGCCGGCTGCGAACAACTTCGCGAACGGGCGCTCGGCGTCGACGGCGACGCGGAACGCGGTGCCGATCAGCAGGATGAACATGAGCAGCACGCCCAGCGTGCCGATGAGCCCGAGTTCCTCGCCGATGGCCGAGAACACGAAGTCGGTTGCCGCGTTGGGGATCTTGTCGGGGTTGCCGAGGCCGAGACCGGTGCCCGCGAATCCGCCCGTCCCGAACGCGAACCACGACTGGATGATCTGGAACCCCGTGTTGTCGGGGTCGTCCCACGGGTTGATCCACGTTTCGACGCGCACCTGCACGTGGTCGAACGCCTGATATGCGAACCACGCGCCGACCGTGAACAAGACGAGCGCGAACACGACGTACATGCCCCGCCCGGTCGCGACGTAGAGCATCGCGGCGAAGACGCCGAGGAACAGCAAGCTGGAACCGAGGTCTTTCTCGTTCACCATGACGAGAATCGAGACGCCCCACGCGAGGGCGAGCGGGCCGAGGTCGCGCAGCGCGGGCAGGTACATGCGGCCGAGGCGGATCGTGCCCGCGGCGAGCACCTCGCGTTTGTCGGCGAGGTACGCGGCGATGAAGATCACCAACATCACCTTGGCGATCTCGCCGGGCTGGAAGTTGAGCGGCCCGATGCTCACCCACAGGCGGGCGCCGTTGATGGTGCGTCCGACACCCGGGACGAGCGGCAGCAGCAGGAACCCGATGCCGAGCAAAGCAAACGTGTACCGGTAGCGCGCCAGTATGCGGATGTCGCGCACGACGACAAGCGTGCCGACGAATGCGGCGACACCAACCGCCACCCACACCGACTGGACCCGTCCCAACTCTTCGTCGAGGCGCGAGATCGTGACGAAGCCGACGCCGTTCAACGCGGCCGCGAGCGGGAGCAGCGTCGCGTCGGCGCCCGGCGCGAACCGGCGAATGGCGAAGTGCGCGACCACGTACAGGCCGAACACCCAGCCGAGCAGCACCCACAGGTCGGGCGGAATCTCCGGGCCGTCGGCGAGGGCGACCAGCAAGTAGCCGCCGATCGTCATCAGCACGACGAGGACGCCGAGCGCCATCTCCGCTCGGCGGCGCCGCCGGAACAACACCGCCGTCCCCGGCACCTGAGCTATAGAGACGCTCACGGCGTGGGCAGGGCGACGGTGGTCGGCGGGGCGGCCGTCGTGGTTGTCGTTGTGCTCGTTGTCGTCGTACTCGTCGTGGTGGTCGTCGAGGTCGCGTTCGTCTCGATCACGACGAGGTAACGCTCGGCCTCCGATTGCGAACCCTTGGCGACGCCGTCTTGCACCGCCCGTTGTTGCGCAGGTGGGAGGTCGGCCGCCTCCACGTCGGAGCGCCGCTCGACCGTCGGATTCCAACCCAACACACCGCCGGGCACGCCCTGGTAGAGCACGACCTCGCCGTCGTCGACGCCGACGAAGTACGAGTTGCGCGCGTACCAACCCGTGACCGCCACCGCGATCGTGACGATGACGACGACCGGGATCACGACGAGCAGGGTGCCGCGCATCCGGCGATGACGCGACGGGCGCGGCGGTTCGACCGGTTCGTCGTGGATGTCGGGCGCGCTGACGGGCACCGGTGTGGCCACGATCGGTCCCGCATCGACTGAGTCCAGGTCGAAGGGCGCGTCCTCCTCGACTTCAAGCACGTCGAGCACGACGACCGTGATGTTGTCCTCGCCGCCCGCTTCGTTCGCCTCGTCGACGAGCATCTCCGCAGTCCGCTGCGGATCGTCGGCGCCCTGCGCGACGCGTTCGACGTCGCGTTCGCGCACCATCGTCGTCAGCCCGTCGGAACACAAGATGACGCGGTCGCCGACAACGACGTCGACCGCGTACACGTCGACCACGACCTCGGCTTCGATTCCGAGCGCACGCGTGACGATCGAGCGCTGCGGATGCGACTCGGCCTGCTCGGGTGTGAGCCGCCCTTCGCGCACCAGCTCCTCGACCAGGCTGTGATCCTCGGTGAGCCGGGTGAGTGCGCCGTCGTGCATGAGGTACGCGCGCGAGTCGCCGACGTGGCCGACCAACAACCGGCTCCCGCCCGCGACGATTGCAGCAGTCATGGTCGTGCCCATGCCCGCGAGTTCGGAGTGTCCGGCGGCTCGTTCGATCACCGCCGCGTTGGCGAGGACGATCGCATCGTTGATGGGCCGACCGTTGGCCACCGCCGCCCGCAGCGCTTCGATCGCAGTCTGGGCCGCGACGTCGCCCGCCTGGTGACCGCCCATGCCGTCGGCGATCGCAAACAGGGTGAGGCGCTCGTCGATGACATGCGCGTCCTGGTTCATGTTTCGACGTTGGCCTTCGTGTGTGAAGGCACCCGCAGCGAGTCTCATGTTCTCGGTTTCATACGTCGACCTCGAACAGCGTCTCGCCGATCTGGAAGTTGTCGCCCTTGCGCACCCGCGTCGGTTCGCCCAACGAGAGATTGTTGACGAGCGTGCCGTTCGTCGAACCGAGATCCTCGACCCAGAGCTGCCCGTCGCGCTCGTAGACGCGCGCGTGCACCTGCGACACGAACGTGTCGCCCGGGATGACGAGTGCGCAGCCCGCGCCCCGCCCGATCGTGACGTCGCCCTCGACCCAATACTCGGTGCCCGCGCTCGCCGCGGGTTGGCGGATCACGATGCGCCAATGCTGCTTCTTGCGCGGGCGCACTGGTGCCGGCGCGGCCGTCGGCGCAACCGCGACGGTCGGCGTACCGCGCATCTCGCCCGCCACGACCCAGACAACGCGCGCGAGGAACAGATACACCAACGCGAGCAGACAGAATTTCAGGATGGTCAGAACCTGTTCCGACATCGTGTGGTTGCCCTACGACTGTTCGTACTTGACGGGTCGTCTCCGGCTCCGGCACTTCATCGCAACACGACCTCGGGTCATGATCCGTGCCTCCGCCTACGACTCTTCATAGCGAATTGTGGCCGAACCGATACCGATCACGTCGCCGTCCCGCAGCGGGTGGGTGGTGATCAGCATGCCGTTCACGAGCGTGCCGTTGGTGGAACCCAGATCCGAGATCTCGTACCCACCGTCGCCAAGTCGTATCTCTGCGTGGTGGCGCGACACCTGAGGGTCAGATAACGCGACGATGCAGTCGGGGAGCCGCCCGATGTGGGCGGGCTTGTCACCGAGCTGCACCCGCCGCCCGTCCGGCAACACGAGCGCGCCGAGCGCCCCGCCGACGGCGGCGACGATCTGAGCCGTGACCCGCAGGCTGCCGCGCTTCTGGCCGTCGTCGACCGCGAGCGCGACCTCGACGGGCCCGACGAACGTGTAGGCCTCGTCGCGTGCGTGTTCCCGCACCGACTCCCGCAGTTCGTGGACGAGGGTGTCGTGAAATCCGGCGATCCGTGCGTAGTCGTCCGCAGACAACGTCACCTCGAAGTGGTTGGGCGCGACGGTTCCCCGCACGCCGACCGTGCGCCCTGCGTCGAGCTCGCGCGCCAGCCGCCGACCGATCTCGACCGGCTGGAGGCCACTGCGAAATGCCTTCGCGAAGGCCCCTTCCACGAGCCGCTCGAGCCGGTGCTCGAACCGCTGAAGTCCCATTCCGTTCGACGTTATACCCGCCTCGGACCGTGTTCAGGGGCGGCCCGTTACACGACTATGGCTCCCTCGGGCGTCGCGCGCGGCCTTCGGCAAGTGGGCTCCTTCCTGCGTCCGCACAGGAGGCCTGTAACCTTCTCCTCCCACGCGCGAGTGGCGGAATTGGCAGACGCGCAGGATTCAGGTTCCTGTGTCCGAAAGGACGTGGGGGTTCAAGTCCCCCCTCGCGCACAAACCCTCGAACTTGCGTCACTGCGGTGTCCTCACGACACCGGCGTGACGCAAGTTGAGATATCGGTCAGGGGACGAGGACGACCCGGCCGACGGCTTGGCGGCTCTCGATGTACGCGTGCGCTTCGGCGGCGGCACTCAGCGGAAATGTGCGGTCGACCTCGACACGCAGCTCGCCGGCGGCGACCTCGTTCACAAGGTCGCCGATCATGTTGCGGGCCCGGTCGCTTCCCATCTCGGCACCCAGGAACACGCCGGTCAGCGAGATGTTGCCCGCACCGAGCGGCGAGATGTCGAGCAGCTTGGCGTCGCGGCTCGCGTGGCCGACGGTGATGACGCGTCCGCGGTACGTCACGCTCTGCACGCTGCCCTGGAGGATCTTGCCGCCCACCGAGTCGACGACGAGGTCGACGCCGCGCCCGTCGGTTCCTTCTCGAACCTGCTGCACCCATTCGGGCTGCGAGTAGTTGATGCCGTGGTCCATGCCGAACTCGGTCAACCGGGCGAGCCGCTCGTCGCTCGACGCGGTCGCGAACACGGTCGCGCCCGCGCGTTTCGCGAGCTGGATGGCCGCGATCCCCACGCCGCCCGCGCCCGCCTGGATCAGCACGGCCTCACCCTTTTGCAGGTGACCGAACTCGAACAGGCAGTCGTGCGCGGTGCCGAACGCAACAGGCACGCACGCGCACGCGATTAGGTCGGCACCGTCGGGAATGGGCCACGTGAGCATCGCCAGGTTGCGCACCTTCGACGCGTGCGACCCCGAGATCATCGTCGTCACCACCCGTTGCCCGACGTCGCGATCGGTCACGCCCTCGCCGACTTCGGTGATCGTGCCCGCACACTGGTAACCGACGATGTGCGGCGTCGCCAACATTTCGCCGCCCGCCCGGTTCATCGTGTCGCCGCCCTCGATGCTGATCGCCTCGACGTCGAGAACGACCCCGCCCGGGAACACTTCCGGTTCGGGCACGTCCTCATACCGGAACACATCGGGTGCGCCCGTCTCGTAGTACACCGCCGCTTTCGCCATGCGGCGGAGACTACGAGTATTTCGCGCCGTCGGCTCAGGCGGCGGCAGGAACCCGTTCGTGCGAGACGGAAACGGCGGCTGCGGTGATGAGTGCGAGCGGAACGAGTGCCGGCGGGCCCGCGACGGCCACCGTCGCCACACCCATGACCGCGCCTTCGACGGCGATCATCGCGACGCGCGTCCACGGGCCGATCGCGTCGAACCGGCGGTGGAACGCGAACACTTTCGCCGGCGTGTCGAGTCGCGCGCTCAAGAACACGGCGAGACCACGCACGAACCCGAAGCCGGTGACGACTGCGAACGCGACCACGGGGTCGCGGGTGAGCGCGGCGAGCACGACCATGAGGTAGATGCCGCCGGTCATGATGTACGTGGCAAAGCCGACACCGATCTGCCCGCCGAACCCGGCTCCGTAGACCCACGGCCGGAACTTGGCCAGCCACTCCTCGTTCACCTGGCGCGTGTGCAACGGCAGGTGGAAGCCGAGCACGCGGAGATCGGAAGCGGTCGCGAGTGCGGCGGTCACCGCCGCGATGGTGAGCGCCGCCGACTCGGAAACGTCGAACGCGTCGGCGAGTCCCGCGAGTAGCGCGGCACCGGCCGCGAGCGTCGCGCCGCCGAGGGTCGCACCGACCACGAACCATGTCGCGGTCGCGCCGTAGCGGTGCCCGCGGGCGCGTTCGGCAACCGGGGTGACAGTCGACAACATCGAGAGACCACACGGCGACCACGTCGAGCGCACGGCGGCGGCCAGCGCGATGGCGACGGACCCGACGATCAGCAACGACATGGGTCCTGATCGGCAGGCCCCGACCCGCTCAGTAGTCGATGCCCTTTTTGGCCACGATGCCCGAGTCGTAGGCGTGCTTCACCTTGCGCATCTCGGTGACGGTGTCGGCCCCGTCGACGAGCGCTTCCGGGGCGTCGCGCCCGGTCGCGATGACGTTGACGGCCTCGGGCCGGTCGCGGATCGTCGCGACGACGTCGGCGGTGTCGATCCAGCCCCAGTTCATCGGGTACGTGATCTCGTCGAGCACGACGAGTTGGTACTCGTCACTTTGGATCAGCGCTTTCGCCTGCGCCCACGCGGTCCGGGCGACGGCTTCGTCCTCGGTCAGATCCTTCGAGTCCCAGGTGAAGCCCTCGCCGAGCGCCCACCACTCGACCCCGAGTTGTTTGGCCACCGTCTCCTCGCCGACGTGCCACTCACCCGACTTCAGGAATTGCACGACCGCGACCTTCCACCCGCGCGCGACGGCCCGGATGATGACGCCGAATGCCGCGGTCGATTTTCCTTTGCCGTCGCCGGTGTTGACCAGTACGACCGACTTCGCGTTGCGTTTCCCCTCGGGGAGCGCATGCTCGGTGGGGGGCGTCTGTGTCATAGCCCCGACCCTAGGCCCGGCGAACCGCTCGCCTACCGTGGGCCGGGTGCGGGTCCGAGCCGTCGTGGCCATCGCCTGCGCCGCACTCCTCTTGGGTGCGTGCGCGCAGGAGAACTATGAGTCCGAATCGACGCGCGACGACCTCGTCGAGGCGGGCCTGAGCCGCGGGCAGGCCAACTGCGTCGTGCGCGAGATGAACCGGCGCATCTCGATCGAACGGCTCGGCGCCCGGGAACGGCCCGGTGCCGACGAGCGCGACGAATTCTCGGTCATCTTCGAGGAATGCACCGCCTCGCCCGACGGCCCCGCCCAGGGTTAGGGGTTCAGTTCGCTCATCGTGAAAAGGGGAAAAAGTTCGAGACCGACGGCGGCGAGCTTCTCGCGACCCCCGGATTCGCGGTCGATGACACACACGACCGGGCCGAGATCGGCACCACTCGCCCGCAGTTCGCGGGCCGCGTCGAGGATGGCGCCACCCGAGGTCACGACGTCTTCGACGATGCAGAGGCGTAGACCGGCGAGTTCGCCGCCCTCGGCGAGGCGGCAGGTGCCGTAGGTCTTCGCTGCTTTGCGCACAAACCGGGCCGGCAGGCCGCTGACCTGCGACAACATCGTCGCCAGGGGCACGCCTCCCAGCTCGAGGCCGGCCAGCGCGGCACAGTCCGGCGGCACGAGCGGTGCCATCGCCTCGGCGATGTCGCGCAGTAGTTCCGGATCCGCCTCGAAGAGGTATTTGTCGAAATACTCCGTGCTGACCGCACCCGAGCGGAGGGTGAACGTGCCCGTGAGGTGGGCCGCGGCGTAGATCCGTGTGGCCAGCGTGGTGCGGTCGCTCATGGTCTCGACCGTACTGGGTGCGTTGACCAGGGACGATGTCCCGGCCTAGCTTGCTGCTCTGCGACGGAGGCGGGGTTACCGCGCCGGCGCTGTTGCCCAGTGCAACAAGCCAAGGCACGGGATGACGGGACCGGGGGGAACCGTCATCCCGCCGCCGCGATCCGCCGCCGGGCCTGCTCGGACACGCGCCGGCAGGCACTTGCCTCGTCGGACGCCAGATTCGTATCGAGTGCCTTGAGATCACCCGCGCGGGCGAGTTGCTCGTCGAACGCCGGCCCGCGGTACCGCGTGGCGAAGGCGCGCCCGAGCAGGGTGCGCCCGGGCTGGACGGCCCGGTTGACCCACGCCGACTCGGAGAGTCGCGGGCAGGTCAGCAGGACGTAGGTCACGGCCGCGTCGAGCAACGGATTCCCCGCCGCCGCGTTCGTCCAGTCGACGACGACCGGACCTTGCGGTCCCATGACCACGTTCAGCGGGTGGAAGTCGAGATGCAGGAGGTGGTTGCCGTCGCCCATCGAACGGAAGTCGGGCCAGGGCGGAACGGGAATCGTGTGCAAATCGTCGTGCAGGTCGGCGAGCCGGTTCGCGTACGCCTTCAACTTCCACGGCCTCCTCATCAGCGCGTCGCCCATGTTCGGACCGTCGACGCGCTCCATCACGACTTCGGTGCCGTCGGCGCTGACGTCGTAGATCTCGGGAACCGGGTACCCGCGCTCGTGCAAGTAGGTGATGATGCGCGCCTCGGGTTCGATCGAACGGCGGTTGCGCGCCCGGCGCAGCAACCGGCCGGGACCGGCGTCGAACATCTCGCAGTCGCGTCCCGAAGCGACTGGCTCCATGTCTTTCAGACGATCCGGCTGGTCTTGTTGCCCCAGTAGCGGTCGCGCAGCAGCCGCTTGTACAGCTTGCCGGTCGGCTGGCGGGGCAACTCCTTGTCGAAGTCGACCGCCTTCGGGCACTTGTAGTGCGCGAGCTGCGAGCGGCAGTGCTCGAGTAACTCGCGTTCGAGTTCGGGGCCGACCGCGTCCCAGTCGGTGGGCTGCACGACCGCGTGCACCTTCTCGCCCATCTCGGGGTCGGGAATGCCGAACACCGCGACGTCGAACACCTTCGGGTGTGTCACGAGCACGTTCTCCGCTTCCTGCGGGTAGATGTTCACGCCACCCGACACGATCATGAACGTCTTGCGATCGGTGAGGTACAGGTAGCCGTCGTCGTCGAGGTACCCCATGTCGCCGACGCTCGCCCACCCGTGCGCGTCGAACGTGTCACGCGTCTTCGCTTCGTCCTTGTGGTACTGGAAACCCGGACGGTCCGTCGCGGGTTCGAAGTACACCGTGCCGATCTCGCCCGTCGGCAACTCGTTGCCCGCTTCGTCGACGATGTGGATCGGTGCGAGCATCGTGCGGCCGACCGAACCGGGATGGGTCACGTAGTCGGCGCTGTTGATGTACGTCGCGCCCATGCCTTCGGTGGCCGAGTAGTACTCCTCGATGATCGGGCCCCACCACTCGATCATCCGCAGCTTCACTTCGGTGGGGCACGGTGCCGCGGCGTGGATGGCGCACCGGTGCGACGACAGGTCGTACTTCGACCGCACTGCATCGGGCAGCTTCAGCATGCGCACGAACATCGTCGGCACCCACTGGCTGTGCGTCACGCGGCGCTGCTCGATGACCCGCAGCGCGTCCTCGGGGTCGAACTGTTCGAGCACGATGACGGTGCCGCCCAGGCGCATGGTGCTCATGCAATAGAACAGCGGCGCCGAGTGGTACAGCGGCGCGGGCGACAGGTACACGGCGTGCTCGTCCATGCCGAACAACGCAGTGAGCATCATCATCTGGCCGGGCATGTCGCCGACCTTCGTGCGCTGGATGTTGTAGCGAATGCCCTTGGGCCGCCCCGTCGTGCCCGACGAGTACAGCATCGGCGTGCCTTCGAGTTCCTCGGCGAGCGGAACGGCTGGGTACCGGTCGCGTGCGTCGGTGTAGCGCTCGTAGCCGCTTACATGGCTCCCTCGCTGCGCCGTCCGTGGCTCCGCTGCGTCCGCACGGCCGACGAGCTGGTCGCCCACCAACAGGCGGACTTTGACGTTCGGCATCTTGTCGGTGAGTTCCTCGGCCAAGGCTCGGTACGCCTCACTGATGACGAGCACCTGCGCGTCGCAGTCGTCGATGATGTACGCCGCTTCGTCTACGGTGAAGTGGTGGTTGATCGCCGTGTAGAGCAAACCCGAGCGCTGCGCGGCCCAGCAGACCTCGAAGTACTCGGGCCGGTTCTCCATCAACAGCGCGATGTGGTCGCCGAAGCGAAGGCCCGCGTCGTAGAACAGCTGCGCGACCTGGTTCGATCGGTCGTTCAGCTCGCGATACGTCGCGGACGCGCCGGAGCCGGAGAAGATGTATGCGATCTTGTCGGGGCGCTCTTGCGCATGCTTACCCGGCCACACGGGTCGGGCCTTAGAACGACGTGATGACCGAGCGGATGACTTCGCCGTTCTCCATAGCGGTGAACGCTTCGTTGACCTTGTCGAGCGCGATCGTGGCCGACACCATCGAAGCAGTGTCGAGTCTGCCGGTCTCGATGAGGTCAACGAAACGCTGGAAGTCGCGGCGCACCTGCGCCGACCCGTACTTCGAACCCTTGAGCGTCTTCTGGTTGAAGAACAGGTCGAAGGTGGGAATCGTGATCGTGGCTTCGGCGCGAGTCATGCCGACCATCACCGCGGTGCCGCCCTTACGGATCATGTTGTACGCCTGCATCGTCGTCTCGGGCAGGCCGATGACTTCGAACGCGTAGTCGACGCCGCGACCGCCGGTGAGTGCCTGTACCTGCGCGACGACGTCGCCCTGCGCGGGGTCGACCAGGTCGGTCGCGCCCTGGGCCTCGGCGGTCTTGCGCTTCATCTCGACCATGTCGATCGCGATGATGCGACCGGCGCCCGCGATGCGTGCGCCCTGCAGCACCGAGAGTCCGACACCGCCGCAGCCGATGATGGCCACCGACGAGCCGGGCTCGACGCCGGCCGTGTTGAGCGCCGCGCCCACACCGGTGGTGACACCGCAGCCGATCAGCGCAAGCTGCTCGTCGGGGAGATCGGTCTCGATCTTGACAATCGACGACTGGTCGCACGTCATCGTCTCGGCGAAGGTGCCGAGGCCCGTCATCGTGAGGTAGGCGCCACCTTCGCGCTGGCCGCGGGGCGTCATCATCACGGGGATCTCGTTGTCGCAGAGTTCGCTGTTGTCGTGGAGGCAGAACCAGCAGGCGCCACACGCGGGGATGAAGGAGGCGACGATGCGGTCACCCTTCTTCACATGGGTGACTTCCTTGCCCACTTCGAGCACCTTGCCCGCGCCCTCGTGGCCGAGGATCGTGCCGGGCATGATGCCGACGTAGCCGTTCTTGATCGAGAGGTCGGAGTGGCACACGCCGCTCGCACCCAGCTGGACGACAACATCCCGGGGACCGGGCGGCGCCGGTTCGACGTTCTCGATCGAGAGGGGACCACCGGTTTCGACGAAGACTGCGGCCCGCATGTGCGGCCTCCTTGTTTATGGGTCGGCTTAGGCTCCGAGGGCCATCACCCGTGCGACGCGACGAGTTCGGGCCGGCTGCGCTGGCGCCTTTTGGAGTGAAAATCGTTGTTTCAGCGCACGCTAGCTCCTGTCCTGCACAGTTCTCCACGGCGCCCATCTAACTGAGCGGCCCGTGGGGCGGAGGGGTTTACCATTCCCCGGTGCGCAACGTTGCCTACTTCGGTCCGCCCGGGACGTTCACCGAGGAGGCGCTCCTCACCCAGACCGATCTCGCCGCGTGTCCTCGCGTCGACTTCCGGTCGGTCCCCGACGTCATCGCGGCGGTGGAGGGTGGCGAGTTCGAGGTCGGGTTGGTACCGATCGAAAACATGATCGAGGGCTCCGTGTCGGTCACGCTCGACACGCTCGCGTTCGACAGTGAGCTGCTGATCCAGCGCGAGATCGACCTGCCGGTTTCTCTCAACCTGTGTGTGCGGCCGGGCACGACGCTGGCCGACATCGACACGGTCGTGTCGTTCGGGCATGCGCTCGCGCAGTGCCGGGGCTGGCTGCACAAGAAGCTCCCGAACGCCGACTCCCGGGCGTCTCACTCCACCGCCGACGCAGCCCGCGAGGTCTCGAAGTCGAAGAAGTCGAACATGGCCGCGATCTGCAACGCGCTCGCCGCCGACGTGTACGGGCTCGAGGTGCTCGCGACCGACATCGAAGACCACCCCGAGAACGAAACCCGCTTCGTGCTCGTCGGGCGCGGGATCCCGGCACCGACCGGTCACGACAAGACGTCGATCGTGTGCTTCCAGCGCGAGAACCGGCCGGGCACGCTGCTCGCGATCCTTCAGGAGTTCGCGGCGCGCGCGATCGACCTGTCGAAGATCGAGTCGCGGCCGACGAAGCGCGGGCTCGGTGACTACTGCTTCTTCATGGATTTCCAGGGCCACGTCGCCGACGAACTGGTTGCCGACGCGCTCCGCAACCGGGCCGCGAAGCAGGCCGACGTGAAGTTCCTCGGTTCGTACGCGGTCGGCGGTCCGGCCGAAGCCGGCCGCGAGCGGCGGCGGGCGCACGGACGCGCGTGGAAGCACGCGTCGTCGTGGGTCGAGGGCTTGCGCGCGCAGATACGAGAATCTGAATGATCGACCTCAAACGGCTGCGCGACGAACCCGAGTACCGGCGCGGCATCGAACGCAAGCGCGTCCGCGAGGGTTTGCTCGACAGTGTGATCGAGGCCGACGAGCACCGGCGTTCGATACTCACGAGCGTCGAAGAACTGCGGGCCCGCCAGAACGCGGCATCCAAGGAGATCGGCAAGGCCGCGCCCGACGCACGGCCCGCCAAGATCGAAGCCGCCGCCGTGCTGAAGGAAGAACTCTCCGCGCAGGAGAAGGAACTGCAAGGGGTCGAGGAGCAGCTGCGCGAACTCGCGCTCCAGGTCCCGAATCCGGCCGACGCGAGCGTCCCCGACGGTGGCGAAGGCGACGGCGAAGTGGTCAAGGTCGTCGGGGCAACGCCCGACCCGCCCGGGCTCGACCACGCCGCCCTGTCCGACGCGCTCGGGTTCGCCGACACCGCACGCGCCGCGGAAGCGAGCGGGAGCCGGTTCGCGTACATCATGCGCGAGGCCGCGCTGCTGGAACTCGCGCTGGTCAACTACGCAATACGCGTCGTGTCCTCGCACGGCTTCACCCCGGTCGTCACGCCCACGCTCGTGCGCGAGCGCACGATGGAGGAGGCCGGGTTCTTCCCGACCGACCGCAGCCAGGTGTACGGCATCGAGGACGACGACCTCTACCTCGTCGGGACGAGCGAAGTGCCGCTGTCGGCCATCCATCGCGGCGAGACGTTTACCCCGGGCCAACTCCCGGTGCGGTACGCCGGGTTCTCGTCGTGCTTTCGGCGCGAGGCGGGAACGTACGGCAAGGACACGCGTGGAATCTTTCGCGTACACCAGTTCGACAAGGTCGAGATGTTCTCGTACGTGTTGCCCGACGAGTCGGTTGCCGAGCACGAACGGATCCTCGCCATCGAAGAAGAGATCATCGGCGGCCTCGGCATCCCGTACCACGTGCTCAACGTCGCGGCCGGCGACCTCGGGCCCGCGGCCACGAAGAAGTACGACATCGAAGGCTGGCTGCCGTCAGAGGGCCGCTACCGCGAACTGACCTCGTGTTCGAACTACACCGACTATTCCGCCCGCCGCCTCGGCACCCGGGTCAAGGGCGAGCGCGGCAGCGAGCTGGTGCACACGCTCAACGGCACCGGGGTCGCGGTGAGCCGCACGCTCGTGTTCCTGTTCGAGCACTACCAAACCGCCGACGGCGGGTTCGTCGTGCCCGATGTGCTGCGCCCCTACGTCGACTTCGAACTCGTCGAACCCCGTTCCTGAGCGCTACTACCCTCGAACCCGGAGGGATGCCGGAGCGGCCTAACGGGACGGTCTTGAAAACCGTTGTGCGCAAGCACCCAGGGTTCGAATCCCTGTCCCTCCGCTCGGTTTGAAGCGAAATGGCCCCTCACGGGCCACTTGGCTGCAAACACCGGAAAATTCGCCGATTAGGGCCTGTGGTCTGGCGCTTTGTGGTTCTGGCGACGATGGTGTCGCTGCTGGTCCCGGTGTCGGGCGCGCACGCGGGCACCCTCGATTTCGACCCGCCCGGCGCGCCTGCGATCGACGACTTCACCCCGGTGACCCTTACGGGCGCGCCGCAACTCACCAGCCTGACGATCGCCCCGTTTACGATTATCGACGACACCGCCTCGTTCGCCGGCTGGCACGTCCTCTTGACCATTCCGGATCTCGTCAACGGCGCATCGACGATTCCGGCATCGTCGATCACGATGGACGCGCCCGAGGTGCAGGCGGTACTGCCGGCGACGATGACGGGCGTCACCGGCAACGCTTCGAGCGGCGGGTTCGCGGCCGGCGAGAAGATCGTGACGGCAACGGTCGGCAACGGGGCCGGGACGTACCTCATCTCGCCCGCGGTCGTGAAACTCGAGGTGCCTGTCGACGCCCGGGCCGGCACCTATACGAGCGCGGCGTTGATCGCGATCGTGAGCGGACCCTGATCCGAGATAGTTCGGGGCCCTAACCGTTCGGTAGGCTCATCGTGTGCCGGATCCCGATCTGCGGACGGCGGCGCGGGCCATCGCTCTCGCCGCCCGTCGTTTGGAACGAGCCGCGGGCGATCTCACGCTCGCCCAGTTCCGGGTGCTCGCGCTCGTGGCGGGCGGGGACCACCGTTCGTCGTTGATCGCGGAACGCCTCGCGGTTGCGAAGCCGACGGTCACGGCGGTGGTCGACGGGCTCGTCGAGCGCGGGTTCGTGACCCGCGAGGCAGTCGAAGGCGACCGGCGGTCGCTGCGGCTGGTCGTGACCCGCTCGGGCAAGGCGGCCCTTGCCGACGCGGAGAAGGCCATGGCGATCGCGCTCGACCAGGTGCTCGTCGGTGCACAAGACCGCGATGCCGTCCTCGCCGCGTTGTGTTCGCTCGACGAGGCGATGACGACGTACTTCACGGGGCGTCTCACGCGATGAACATGAAGCTGCTGCATCGGTCGAAGGAGAAGCGCCCGCCCGGCTGGGTCCGGCGCCTGGTCGGCTACATGGGCCCGCACAAGAGCGACGCGATCGTCGCGTTCGGCGTCGCGATCGCGGGCACGATCATCGCGTCGCTGGCCCCGCTCGTGCAGCTCGTGATCGTCGACGACGTGATCATCGCGGGCGACAAGCCGCTCGCACCGTGGATCGCACTGCTCATCCTCATGGCTCTCGCCCGGTTCGTCCTCGCGTACGTGCGCCGCTTCCGCGGCGGGAAGATCGCACTCGACGTCCAGCACGACCTCCGCACGGCCATCTTCGGTCAGCTCCAGCGGCTCGACTTCGCCAGTCACGACGAGATGCAGACGGGCCAACTCGTGAGCCGGGCGTCGTCCGACGTACAGCTCGTACAGGGGCTGTTGCAGTTCATGCCGATCGGTGTCGGCAACGTCCTCATGTTCGTCGTGTCGCTCGCCGCGATGGTGTGGCTCTCGCCGTTGCTCACCGTCGTGATGCTGCTCGTGGGGCCGGCGCTCCTCTTCACCGCGCTACGGCTGCGCACGGCGGTGTTCCCGGCGAGCTGGGACGCGCAGCAGCGTGCGGGCGAGGTGGCGAACGTCGTCGAGGAGGCAGTGACCGGCGTCCGGGTCGTCAAGGGTTTCGGTCAGGAGCAGGCCGAACTCGGCCGGCTCACGGGTCGTTCCGAGCGGCTCTTCGCGTCGAAGGTGCGGCTCGTGCACATGCAGGCGCGGCTCCAGCCGCAGCTCCAGGTCATCCCTGTGTTCGGCCAGGTCGGCGTCCTCGCGCTCGGCGGCTGGCTCGCGATCGAGGGGCAGATCAGCCTCGGGACGTTCCTCGCGTTCTCCACGTACATGCTGCGCCTCGTACCGCCGGTCCGGATGATGGCCGCCATCCTCACGGTCGGGCAGCTCGCGCGCGCGGGTGCGGAACGCATCTTCGACCTGCTCGACTCGACCCCGCTGGTACAGGACAAGCCCGACGCGCCCGACCTCACGCCGACCAGCGGCGAGGTCCGCCTCGACAACGTCACGTTCGGGTACTTGAGCACCGAACCGGTGCTGGAAGACTTCTCGCTCGCGGTCGCGCCGGGCGAGACGGTCGCGCTCGTCGGAGGCTCGGGCTCGGGCAAGTCGACGATTGCGCTTCTGCTGCCGCGGTTCTACGACGTACAACACGGATCGGTCACGATCGACGGGGTCGACGTACGCGATGTCACGATGGCGTCGCTGCGCAGCCAGATCGGCGTGGTGTTCGAGGACTCGTTCCTGTTCTCCGACACCATTCGTGCCAACATCGCGTTCGGTCTCCCCGACGCGAGCGAGGCCGACGTCGAGGCGGCGGCACGCGCGGCCGAGGCGCACGAGTTCGTCGGGCGGCTGCCGCACGGGTACGACACGGTCGTCGGCGAACACGGCCTCACGCTGTCGGGCGGCCAGCGCCAGCGCATTGCGCTCGCCCGCGCGTTGCTGTCCGATCCGAAGATTCTGCTACTCGACGACGCCACGTCGTCGGTCGACGCGCGCATCGAGGAAGAGATCCACGCTACGTTGCGGCGCCTCGCGGTCGGCCGCACCACGATCCTCATCGCCCACCGCCGCTCGACCCTCTCGCTGGCCGACCGCATCGTGGTGGTCGACGGCGGTCGGGTCGTCGACTCGGGCACGCACGAAGAACTCACCGTGCGGTGCGCCGTCTACCGATTGCTGCTGTCCGGTCCGGGCGACGACGTCGAAGGAATCGACGCGCCGGAACCGGAGTTGGTGCACGCGGGGACCGGGCAGGTCGACGGCATCACACCCGACGCGTGGCGCGGCCTGGAACACGACGAGTTGCGGCTCGCCGAGGTGGCCGACGCGACCCGTCCGGCGACCGCGCCGGCCCGATTCGGCCCGCCCGGTGGTGGCGGCGGCTTCGTCGGCAGCATGGCGACGATGGGCGGTGCGATGGCGCCGACCCCCGAACTGCTGGCGAAGGTCGACGCGTTGCCGCCGGCCGACTTCGAAGCCGAGGTCGACGTCGACGCCGAAGCGCAGGAGGACCCTTCCTTCAAGTTCGTCGCGTTCCTGCGGCCGTACCGCGCCGCCCTCGCCCTCGGGCTCGGGCTCGTCACGCTCGACGCGATCTGCACGCTCGTGGGGCCGTTGCTCGTCCGCTACGGAATCGACAACGGTGTCGTCGACGGGTCGAAGCGCGCGCTGTTCATGGCCTGTGCCTTCTTCCTCGTCGTCACGCTCGTCGACTGGGCGATCATGTGGGGCCAGATGCGCATCATGGGGCGCACTTCGGAGCGGCTCCTGCACGCCCTGCGCATCAAGGTGTTCGCGCACCTGCAACGACTCGGTGTCGACTACTACGAGCAGGAGATGGCCGGGCGCGTCATGACGCGCATGACCACCGACATCGACTCGCTGTCACAGTTGCTCCAGCAGGGCCTCATCACCGCGCTGGTCAACATCGTGTCGTTCTTCGGTGTCGGAATCGCGCTGGGCATCATGAACCCGAAACTTGCGCTCGTCGCGGCGTCGGTGTTGCCGCCGTTGATCATCGCCACGCTGTGGTTCCGGAAACAGTCGAGCAAGGCGTACGAGAGCGCGCGCGAGCACATCGCCGCCGTCAACGCCAACCTCCAGGAAGGGCTCTCCGGGGTTCGGGTCTCGCAGGCGTTCGTCCGCGAGGACCGCAACCAGGAGGACTTCGAAGAGGTCGCGAGCGGGTACCGCAACGCGCGCATGGACGCGCAGAAGCTCGTCGCCATGTACTTCCCGTTCGTCGAGCTGCTCTCTGAACTGACAGCCGCGCTCGTGCTCGGCGTCGGGAGTGTGTTCATCAGCGACGGAACGTTGACTGCGGGTTCGCTGATCGCGTTCTTGCTCTACCTCGACCTGTTCTTCGCGCCGATCCAGCAGCTGTCGCAGGTGTTCGACGCGTACCAGCAGGCGCGGGTGTCGCTCGTCCGCATCGGCGAGCTACTGGCCACGCCGAGTTCCATTCCGCCGCCCGCGGAACCCGTGTTCCCGGCCCGGCTACGGGGCGACGTCGAGTTGCACGACGTGCACTTCAAGTACCCGACCGCCGTCGACGAAGCGTTGCGCGGGTTGTCGGTGCGCGTCAACGCCGGCGAAACGGTCGCGCTCGTCGGCGAGACCGGCGCGGGCAAGTCGACAGTCATCAAACTCGTCGCCCGGTTCTACGACGCCACGAGCGGCACGGTGCTGGTCGACGGCGTCGATGTCGAGCAGTACGACGCGGTGGCGTTCCACTCACACCTCGGCATCGTGCCGCAGGAGGCATTCCTGTTCGGGGGCACGATCCGCGACAACATCGCGTACGGTCGCCGTGGTGCGACCAACGCCGAGGTCGAAGCCGCAGCCCGGGCCGTCGGCGCCCACGACTTCGTCGCCTCGCTTCCGGGCGGGTACCTCCAACCGGTCAGCGAACGGGGCCGGTCCTTGTCGTCGGGCCAGCGCCAGCTGATCGCGCTCGCGCGTGCGCACCTGGTCGACCCGGCGATCCTGTTGCTCGACGAAGCCACGTCGAACCTCGACCTCGCCACCGAAGCCAAGGTGCAGAAGGCCATGGGCGTCGCCGCGACCGGCCGCACCACGATCCTCATCGCGCACCGATTGCAGACCGCGCGACTCGCCGACCGCATTGTCGTCATCGACGACGGCCGCGTGGTCGAAGACGGAACCCATGACGCCCTCGTCGCTCGCGGCGGCGCCTACGCGCGACTGTGGGCATCCGCCGAAGGCGAACCAGCGGCCGCCGCGAGCTAGGTTCCGCGGATGCCGAGCATGCCTGCCGATCGTCCGGGGCGCACGTGGTGGCGCGACGGGGTGCTGTACCAGATCTACCCGCGCTCCTACATGGACGCGAACGGCGACGGGATCGGCGACCTGCGCGGTATCACGGCGCGGCTCGACCATCTGCAGTGGCTGGGTGTCGAAGGAATCTGGCTCGACCCCATCACGGTGTCGCCGAACCTCGACTGGGGTTACGACGTTGCCGACTACTGCGACGTCGACCCCGCGCTCGGAACGCTCGCCGACGCCGACGAACTGATCGAGCAGGCCGCCCGTCGCGGGATCCGGGTCGTACTCGACATCGTCCCCAACCATTCGAGCGATCAGCACCCGTGGTTTCTCGACGCGAGGTCGTCACGCGACTCCGAACACCGCGACTGGTACGTGTGGGGCGACGCCAAGCCCGACGGTTCGCCGCCGAACAACTGGGTCAACGTGTTCCACCCGGGCCGGCCCGCGTGGACGCTCGACGACACGACCGGCCAGTACTTCCTCAACCACTTCCTCCCGTCGCAGCCCGACCTCAACTGGTGGAACGACGGCGTGCGCGGCGCGTTCGACGACATCCTGACGTTCTGGTTCGACCGCGGCGTCGCCGGCTTCCGCATCGACGTGTGTCACATGGTCGTGAAGGACAAGGAGCTGCGCGACAACCCGCCCTCGTCCGACGCCGACCACTGGTACGTGCAGCTGCGCGGCCAGCGCCAGGAATACAACGCCGCCCGGCCGGAAGTGCACGACGTGCTGCGCCACTGGCGTTCGCTCGCCGACGGATACCAACCCGCACCGATCCTCGTCGGCGAGACGTACGTGTTCGATCCCGAAGACCTGTTCGCGTTCTACGGCGCGGGCGACGAGTTGAACCTCGCGTTCAACCTCATCTTCCTGCACGCGAAGTTCGACGCGGGCGAGTTACGCGACGCGGTCGAGATGGCCGAACGCCTGCTCCCCGCGAACTGCTGGCCCACCTGGACTGCCGGGAACCACGACAACCGCCGCTTCCCGACGCGCTGGTGCGGCGACGACTCGGTCAAGGCGCGCGCGGTCATGGTGCTGCTGATGGGGCTGCGGGGGACGCCGTTCCTTTACTACGGCGACGAGATCGGCATGACCGACACCGACGTCCCCGACGACCGCATCCTCGACCCGGTGGCAAAGCTGCACGGCACGCGGCTGGGCCGCGACCCGGAGCGCACGCCGATGCAGTGGACGGCCGACGCGGGCGCGGGCTTCACGCAGGCGGGCGTCGAACCGTGGCTCCCGTTCGGCGCGCACGAACGCATCAACGTCGAGGCGCAACGCCACGACCCGAACTCGATGCTGTCACTGACCCGCGACCTCATCGGCCTGCGCGACGCGATGCCGGAACTCAGAACCGGCGCCTACGAAACGCACCCGGCGACGAAAGACGGCTTGTGGGTGTGGCAGCGCGGCGAGCGCACCGTCGTCGTTGTCAACCTCAGCGACGAACCTTCAACGGTCGCCGAAATCGAAGGCGAGATCCGCATCTCGACGATCCGCGCCCGCGACACCGAGAACGTAGACGGCACCCTCACCCTCAGCCCCTGGGAAGCACTGATCCTGATGCGTCGATAGACCACGGCGGTGGTCTATCGACGCATCGTGGTCCAGGCGAGGAGATCCTCGGTGGACATGGCGTTGATGACGCGGTCGGCGTCGTAGCCGCAGGCGGCGGCGGCGCGGTCGGTGCCGTAGGGGTGCCACTCGAGTTGGTCGGTGGCGTGCGCGTCGGTGTCGATCGAGATCTTCACGCCGAGTTCGAACGCACGCGTGAGGATCCGTTTCGGCGGGTCGAGCCGCTCGGGTCGGCAGTTCACTTCGAGCGCGGTGTCGTGGTCGACACACGCGCCGAGCACGAGCTCCTCGTCGAACTCCGACTCGGGACGGCCGCGGCCGGTCAGCAGCCGGCCGGTGCAGTGGCCGAGCACGTCGCAGAACGGGTTCTCGATCGCGCGCACCATGCGGCGCGTCATCTCGGCCTTCGGCATGCGCAGCTTCGAGTGCACGCTGCCGACCACGACGTCGACGCGCGCCAACAACTCCTCGGTCTGGTCGAGCGCGCCGTCTTCGAGGATGTCGACTTCGATCCCCGTCAACAGCCGGAACGGTGCGAGCTCCTCGTTGATCTCGGCGACGACGTCGAGTTGTTGCGTCAACCTCTCGGCGGTGAGCCCGTGCGCGATCTTCAACCGGGGCGAGTGGTCGGTGAGCGCGAGGTACTCGTGGCCGAGGTCACGCGCCTTGGTCGCCATTGCGTGGATGGTGTGGCCGCCGTCGGACCAGTCGGAGTGCGAGTGCAGGTCGCCTTTGAGGTGCTGCCGCAACGCCTCGCCCGCGTCGGTGCCCGGTTCGGGCACGTCGTGCAACAGCTTCTGGAGGTACTCCGGCGTCTTGCCCTCCAGCGCTTCGGCGATGACGGTCGCGGTCTTCTCGCCGACGCCGGGAATGTCCTGCAGGCGGCCGATCTTCGCGAGCCGTTGGAGCTCCTCTTCGGGGACGCGGCTGATCTCGGTCGCGGCCCGGCGGAACGCTTGGATTCGGTACTGCGGGGCGCGACCGCGCATGAGCAGGTCGGCGATCCGGTTCAGGGCCTCGACCGGGGTCACGGCTCGAACGTACCCTTCCCTCGTGGGCTTCTACGGCGAACAGATTCTCCCCCGATTCATCGATGTCATGCTCGGCACGCGCGAGTTCGCCAAGGTCCGCCGCGAGGCGACCGAAGGCCTCCACGGCGACGTCCTCGAGATCGGGTTCGGTTCCGGCCTCAACTTGGCCTACCTCCCGATGGAGGTCACCGGCGTGTGGACGGTCGACCCGTCGGCGGTCGCGATGAAACTCGCGGCCAAACGCATCGCGGCCGCGCCCGTCGCCGTGGAGATCGGCGGGCTCGACGGCGAGCACCTCGACTTCCCCGACGACCGCTTCGACGCCGCGCTGTCGACGATGACGCTGTGCACGATCCCCGACGTCGAAGGCGCGCTGGCCGAGGTGCGCCGGGTCCTCAAACCCGGCGCGCGCTTGCACTTCGCCGAGCACGGCCGGTCGCCGGAGATGAAGGTTGCCCGCAACCAAGACCGGTTCAACGGGATCCAGAACAAGTGCGCCGGCGGCTGCAACCTGAACCGCGACATCAACGAGCTGGTGATGAAGGCCGGCTTCGAGATCGAGACGGTGCGCAACTTCTACCTGAAGGGCCCCAAGACCGTGGGTTACATGTCGGTCGGAAAGGCCCGGAAGGCCTGATCGGTCTTGGCCGTATACTCGACCCACCTTGGAGGGCTGACCGAGTGGCCGAAGGTGCTCGCCTGCTAAGCGAGTAGGGGGTGTTAAGCCTCCTCGAGGGTTCAAATCCCTCGCCCTCCGCCATAATGCGGTCGTGTCGCACCAACCCGAGCAATCGATCCCGTATCTCGGCGCGGCGACGTACGGTGAGTGTGGCGGTCGTCCGATGGCGCCGCGCATACGCCCGATCTGGCCCGGCGCGCACGTCGTCGGTCCCGCGTATCCGGTTGAATGCACGGCGGGTGACAACCTCGCGATCCACGTCGCCGTGGCGGAGGCGCCTGCAGGATCCGTGCTCGTGGTCGGCGTCGGCGCCGAACCGGCCCGCGGGTACTGGGGTGAGGTACTCGCGACCGCCGCGCAGGCTCGCGGCATCGTCGGGCTTGTGATCGATGGCGGCGTGCGCGACGTCGACGCGCTGGCGGGTCGACGCTTCGGGGTCTTCGCGACGATGCTTGCGCTCCGCGGCGCGACCAAACAGGAGCGGGGGCGGATAGGCGCGCCCGTCGTAGTGGGCGACGTCGTAGTTTCGCTCGGCGACTGGGTGTATGGCGATGCCGACGGCGTGGTGGCTCTGCCGCGCGACCAGATCGAAACGATCGTCGCCGCCGCCCACGCGCGCACCGAGAAGGAACAGCAGAACTTCGCGGCGTTGGCCGCAGGGAAAACGACCCTCGACCTGCTCAGCCTCGACCCGTCACCGATCGAACAGCTCGGCGATGTCGATCTCGAGCCCGGGCAGTAACGGCGACGTCAGCACCTCGCCCTCGCCCAGTTCGAGCGCGATGTCGAACTCTGCCGCGTCGGGTACCGAGCGCCGGTTGACGATCACCGTGTGGCTGGCCGTGTCGACGAGCCACAACTCGGACAGCCCGTTCGACTCGTAGAGTCGGCGCTTCGATCCACTGTCGTAGCGCCACGTCGACTGCGAGCGGACTTCAACGGCGAGGTCCGGGAGCCCACCGACTCGGAGCGCGCCCTTTGGCGGACGTCGGTCCTCGCGGTACCAGGAGATGTCGGGTGCGAACACATTGCGTTGGTTGATCGGGACGTCGACGGGGTTGAAGCACTCACCCCGCCCGGTCTCGGCCCTGCACCACAGGACAAACGCTGTCCACAGGTACGAGCAAATCCGCGAGTGCGGAAGCTGCGGCTCGCTCACGATTACGTGCCCTTCGACGAGCTGGCTGTGCGGCGGGAAGCGCTCGGGGAAGGTCAGGAATTCGTCCGCGGAGACGTCTGTGCGCATCGGCGCGGATTGAGCCATGACGAGAGGGTACTTCCCCCCTGAGACAGTTACGACGGGACGATGTTGGGCGGAGTGCTGCCCGCGAGCACGGTCGCGACCGCGCTCGTCGCCATCTGCGCCATGCGCGTGCGCGTCGCCTGCGAGCCCGAACCGATGTGCGGCAACAGCACCGTGCGCGGCGCGCTCAACAGCCGCGAGTGCACTTCGGGTTCGCGCTCGAACACGTCGAGCCCGGCCGCGAACAGTTGGCCGGAATGCAGCGCGTCGGCGAGCGCGGCTTCATCGACCACCGTGCCGCGCGCGGTGTTCACCAGCACGGCGGTGGGCTTCATGAGCGCAAGGCGACGGGCGTCGATCAAGTGCCGCGTCGCGTCACCGCCCGGGCAGTGCAGCGAGACGATGTCGGATGTCGCCAACAGTTCGTCGAGGTCGGCGACCCATCCCGGCTCGCCGGTCGGCGTGCGTGTGTGGTGCAGCACCTGCATGTCGAACCCCACCGCCCGGCGCGCGACCGCGCGCCCGATGCGCCCGTAGCCGACGAGGCCGAGTGTGGCGCCGTGTACGTCGCGCCCGAGGTACTGCGTGATGCCCCACCCCTTCCACACGCCCGTGCGCAGGTCGGACTCGGCCTCCGACGCGAGCCGCGACGCCGCGAGGATGAGGGTGAACGCCAGGTCGGCCGTCGTGTCGTCGAGCACCCCCGGCGTGTTGCATACGACGATGCCGTGCATCGCCGCGGCCGCGACGTCGACGTTGTCGTACCCGACCGCCACGTTCGCGACGACCCGCAACCGACCGGCACCGGCAGCGAGCACGGCGTCGTCGATGCGGTCGGTGAGCAACGACACGATCGCGTCGACGTCACCGGCGAGCGCGCCCAGCTCGGCCGGCGTGTACGGCGCGTCGTCGGGCTTCGGGCCCACGAGGTCGTGACCCGCGAGCGGATCCAGCCCACCCTCGGGCAGGCGCCGCGTCACGAGAACTCTGCCCACGGGTCTCTAGTGCTCGGTGTAGTTGACCGGGCCCGCGTCCGCGACGCCGACAGCGAAGCAGAAGCAGTGGATCGGTGCGTTGTCGCTCACCGGACGCAGGCTGTGCACGGTGTCGGGCGGGATGTGCACGAGGTCGCCCTGGCCGATTTCGCGCTCTTCGTCGGCGATCATCATGAGCCCGCGCCCTGCGGTCACGTAATAGAACTCGTGCGTCGGGTGCTGGTGCGGGTCGACGAACCCGCCGCCCGCGACCTCGAACTCGCTGACCAGTTCGAGGTGCCCGCCCTTGGTGATCTCGAACATCTCACGCGGGTTCACGAGCCACCACACGGGCACGGTCCCGTTGTGCTCGACCACCGGGGTCACGTCTTCGATCGACCGCACGTCCATTAGGGACTCCCTCTCTACACTGGCCGCGTCAGCGTACGCCCGATCTCCCTCGTCGCACTTCCCGCCACGCCGGAAACGTTCGCGCCCTTCGGCGCCCTCCCGCCGACCGAAGGCGACGGCGCACCAACCGCCGATCTCGAGTTCCCGCTCAACGACGGCTGGGTCAACTACATCGAGCACGACCTCGACGAGATCGAGGTGGTCGCCGGCGCGCTGCGCTGCGAACTGCTCAACCGCCACGACACGCACACCCAAACCCTCATGCCGGTGAGCGGCGACGCGGTCGTCGTCGTCGCGCCCGCCGAACTCGACTTCTCCGAGCCCGCGCATTTCGAGGCGGTCCGGGCCTTCTTGTTGCCGCAGTACACGTGTGTACACCTGCGTCGGGGAACGTGGCACTGGGGCCCCTACCCGGTCGGCGCAGACCATGTGCGTATCTTCAACATCCAGGGCCGCGGCTACGTGAACGACAACGGCATCGTGGCGCTGGCGCGTGATTGCGGCGTCGCGTTCGACGTACGTGTCAAAAGTCACTGACGCGCTCAAGTTCGGGGCACGTTTCGTTCGACACCTCTAGTGCGGGATTGCTTTTCGAGGAGGTACCGGATGGATGCGACGATGACCACTCTGCATCGCGAGATCGAGCACGAGGAACGCGCCGTCGGGCTGCACCCGAAGACTGCGGTCACCGGTGCCATGATCACGAAGCGCCAGTTCCAAATCGCGCTCGTGCTGGCGTTCGTCGTCGCCGCGCTGCTCGGCATCGCGTTCATGCCGAAGACGGCGATCCAGACGCCCGTGCTCCGGGGCCTCTCGGTTGCGCTGGCTGTCCTGCTCGGCATGTACGCCCTGGAGCAGGACAAGCACCTGCGGCGGTTGCGGGCCCTGTCGCGCGACGAGCAGAAGGTCACCCTCGCGGTGGCGCAGGCCATGGCCGAGTCGGGTGTGCTGCGCTTCGGCGATGACGAGCTCCTCGCCCTGCGCGAGAGCTTCCGCGAGGCGGCCGACCGTCTCGCCTGCGGGCTGCAGGAGACGATCGGCGCCGAATTCGCCCGGGTCCGCGTTCCGGGCCCGGCCGGCGAGGTACCGACCCGCCTCGCGCGGCACACGTTGCGCCGGGGCAGTGCGGTGCTCGAGCACGTCGACGACGGCCGCTCGGTCCTTGCGGTCCCGATCTGGTTCCACAGCGACGCGGTCGCCGTGCTCGAAGCGGTGTCGCACCCCGATCACCCGTTCACGCTCGAAGACGTCGAGACCGTCGACGCCTTCGCGGCCGGTGCCGTCGCGGCGATGCGGATGTAGCACGCCGTCTCGGTAGCCTCCGGTCCTTGAGCCGAGGGGTGACCCATCTCGATTGTCACTCCCAGGGCCCCGAGGCGGGGCCCGAGCGGCCCCGCTGAGCGGAGGACAATGGAGCTGGAGGGTCGTATCGCTGTCGTCACGGGCGGCGGGTCGGGCATCGGGCGCATGACCGCGTGGCGGTTCGCGGCCGAGGGTGCCACGGTCGCGATCCTCGACCGCGATGCCGAAGCGGCCCGCCAGGTCGCGAGCGAGGTGCGCGGCACTGCCTACGAGGTCGACGTACGCGACGCCGAGTTGGTGACTGCCGCGATCGACGATGTGGCCGCCCGCCTTGGCGGTCTGCATCTGCTGTTCAACAACGCCGGCACCGGTGACCTGCGCCCGATGCACACCGTCGACGACAAGCTCTGGCACCGGCTCATCGACGTGAACCTCGGCGGCACGTTCAACGCCACCCGCGCCGCGGTGCCGCACATGCTGCGCTCGGGCCGCGGCGCCATCGTCAACAACGCGTCGCTCTCCGGCCTCATGCCCACCCGCAACGAGGCCGCCTACTCCGCGGCCAAGGCGGCAGTCATCGCGCTCACGAAGAGCGCGGCGCTCGAGTACGGGCCGTCGGTGCGGGTGAACTGCGTCGCGCCGGGCTTCGTCCGCACGCCGCTCACGCAAGTTTGGGACGACTACCCCGAGTCGTTCGCACCCATCGCCGAGGGCCTACCGCTGCGGCGCATGGGCGAGGCCCACGAGGTCGCCGAGGTCGTCGTGTTTCTGGCGTCCGACCGGTCGTCGTACATCACGGGCCAGACCGTCGTCGTCGACGGCGGGCTGTCACTGCCCCAGGCCGGCACCGACGCCGCCCTCGCCCGCCTCTACGAGCAGATGCAGAACCCTTGACGCGAACAAGCGCCGGATATGCGCCCTGAGGGCGCAAATCCGGCGCAAGTTGGCTTGGTGTTAGACGGCTTCGAGGAGCTCGCGGGCGCCGACGTCGGCCGAGGGGTGGCGAAGCTTCGACATCGCCCGGGCCTCGATCTGACGGATGCGTTCACGCGTGAGCCCGAAGTGCTCCGCCACTTCCTCGAGCGTGCGGTCGCCCGCACCGTCGAGGCCGAAGCGCAACATCAGGATCGTCTTCTCGCGGTCGTCGAGCACGGCCAACACCTTGGCTACTTCACCGGGAAGCAGCGAGGTGGCGGCGTGGTCGAACGGGGCCACGGCGTTGCGGTCCTCGACGAAGTCGCCGAGTTCGGCGTCGCCGTCGTCGCGCACGGGCTCGTCGAGCGAGACGGTGTCGACTGCGTAGCGCAGCACCTCGACGACCTTCTCGAGCGGGAGCTCGGCTTCCTTGGCCAGCTCGGCCAGCGTGGGCGTACGGCCCAGTGAGCCTTCGAGCTGCGCGCGCAGCTTCAGCAGCGCGGTGAGCATGTCGCCGGCGTGTACTGGGAGCCGGATGACGCGAGCCGAGTTCGCGATGCCGCGCTGGATGGCCTGACGGATCCACCACGTCGCGTACGTGGAGAACTTGAAGCCCTTGCGCCAGTCGAACTTGTCGACGGCGTGGATCAGACCCAGGTTGCCTTCCTGCACGATGTCGAGCAGCGGGAGACCGGACGACTGGTACTTCTTCGCGATCGAGACCACGAGCCGCAGGTTCGAGTTCACGAACTGGGCGTGGGCGTCGTCACCGGCCCGCACGGCCCGACGGAGGGTGCGGCGCTGCGTGGGGGTGAGCTTCTTCTTCGTCTCGAGGTCGTTGCGCGCGGCAACGCCGGCCTCGATGGCCTGGGCGAGACGACCTTCGTCGTCCTTGGTGAGCAGATCGTGACGGCCGACGTCCTCGAGGTACAACCGGACGAGGTCTTCGTAGTCACGATCGCCGGAACGGGCCTTTGAAACCTTGGGCATGGCTTCCTTCGGTATATACGGGGGGATTATCGGCCCGGCGGGCGCGCCGGGTGAACACCATTCCAAACGTCGAGACGCCTGGCGAATGTTCCCCGCTCCCAGCCGGGAAAAGTCGCGAAAATGCGAAACCCGGCTCAAAGCTGGTCCATAACCGTACCGGATTGAGCACGGCTTCTCAAGCCGAAATATGGCCCCGACCAGGCAAAACGCAAAGTTACTCGTCAGTCACCTGATGTCCAGAGGTGCAACGCGGCGTACGCCCGCCACGGTCGCCACGACTCGGCCCTGGTCAGGGCCTCGCGCGGGGTCGAAAGGCCTAGGACCTTGCGCAGCCCCAGATCTCCGGCCGGAAATGCGTCCCGTTCGCCACCGGCGCGCATTGCGACGTATTGCGCCGTCCAGTCTCCGATGCCGGGGAGGTCGCAGAGCTCCTCGACGACTGTCACGAGGTCTTGGGAGCCGTCGAGCGGAATGGCGGCGGCCGCGAACGCCCGGATCGCGGTCGCGCGGGCGGTGGTGATCCCGATGTCGTCGAGTGGCGCGCCCGCGAGCGTCTCGGCGGTGGGGAACAGGTGCGAGAGGCCGAGGTGGTCCAGGCCGGGCACGGGCCGGCCGTAGCGCTCGACCAGCCGGCCCGCGAGCCGAGTCGCGCCGGCGACCGTCACCTGCTGGCCGAGGATCGCCCGCACGCCGACCTCGACGGGGTCGACCCCGCCCGGGACGCGCAGCCCTCGGTGGCGCCGGACCAGCGGGCGCAGCAACGGATCGCGCGACAGGTGGGCGTCGATGCACTGTGGATCGGCGTCGAGGTCGAACTGGCGACGGACCCGGGCGACCACATGGACCAGGTCCTCGACGCGGGGGAGATGCGCCCGCAGGACGAGGAACGCCTCGTCCGGTGGCGCGGTCACCTCGATGACCCCGGGGTCGCCGTCGAGGTCGAGCGTGCGCCGGTAGGTGCGTCCGGGCTTGCCGACGGCTTCGACGCCGGGGATGGCCCGGGACGCGAGGAACGCGAGCATCGTGTCCCACGCGAGCGGCGGGCGGTACGGCAACCGGAGTTCGAGGCCGCCGTCGGCGACGTTACGGGTCGGGTTGCGGCGCTTGGCCCGCAGCTCGGTCGGGGTGGCCTTGAACACCTGTTGCACGAGGCGGTTCATGTGCCGTACCGAACTGAACCCCGCGGCCCGGGCGACGGCGGCCATCGTCAGGTCGGTGTCGTCGAACAGGCGCCGGGCGAAGTGGGCCCGGCGCGACCGGGCGACTTCACCGGGGGTCGCGCCGACGTGCGTGTCGAAGAGGCGGCGGAGGTGGCGGGCGCTGACGCCGAGGCGCGCCGCGAGTTCGTCCTCGGTGGCGCCGTCGAGGCCCCCGTTCGCGATGAGCCGCAGCGCGCGGCACACGAGTTCGGGCGCGTCGATCCATGCGGGCTCGGGCTCGCGGTCGGGGCGGCAGCGCAGGCACGCGCGGTAGCCGTTCGCCTCGGCCGCAGCGGCGGTGAGGTACGGCCGCATGTTGCGGCGCAGCGGTGTCGCCGGACATCCGGGGCGGCAGTAGATACCGGTTGTGACAACCGCGGTGAAGGCCATGAACTCATTCGTACGGTAGGCCGGGTGGACGGATCCGGACACGGTAGATCGCTGTCCGGATCCGTCCAGTCGCCTTCGCGTAGAACACAGGTATGAGTATCGAGACTGTGCGAGTGCAAACGCCGGTGGGTTGGTTCACGGCCGAGGTCGCCGACGGGGCGGTGCGCCGCGCCGGGTTCGACGAGTGGGGCCGCCCCGGCCCGGGGGCGTCCGGTGTGCTTCAGGCGTTGGTCGCGTACTTCGACGGCGACCTCGACGCGCTCTCCCGCATCCGGGTCGACGTGCAAGGCACGTCGTTCCAGGAACGGGTGTGGAAGCTCCTGCGCGAAATTCCGCCCGGCGCGACCCGCAGCTACGGCGACCTGGCCGACGACCTCGGGATGCCGGGCGCGGCGCGGGCTGTGGGCATGGCGAACGCGTCGAACCCGGTCGGCGTCATCGTTCCGTGTCACCGCGTTGTCCGTTCGACGGGTGAGATCGGCGGCTACGCCGGTGGCGTCGAACGCAAGCGCTGGTTGCTCGCTCACGAGGGCGGAGCGGTTGTCGCCCAGACGCGCTTCGGTTGATTGCGGTTGCTCCGGTCTGCGGCAAGGATGCCGCGGCATGGAGCGGCGCGACTTTCTGGCGGCGGGCCTGGTGCTCGGCGGGGCCGGCTTCTTGGGTTCGCGGTTGCCGTTGCCGTCTGCGTCGGCGGCGCGTCCGCGGCGGCCGGTGTACCCGCGCCGCCTCCACTCCGTGCTGAACAGGCCGGCGGCCGAGAGCGGTATCGACACCGTCGTGGTCTGCATGATGGAGAACCGGTCGTTCGACAGTTACTTCGGCTGGCTCGCCCGCGACGACACCTACATCGAGAACGGGCAGCGCCTGCACCGCGAGCGGTTCCGCGTCAACGGCCGTTCGTTCCAGGCGTATCCGGACTCGGATGGCACGCACGTCGACACGTATCGGCGGGTCCTCGCCCCCGATCCCGACCCGTGGCGCGCGTGTGGGCATCCCGACCCGGGGCACGGATGGAACGCCGGGCGCGCGCAACGCGACGCCGGGTTCCTCGCGCCCGGCAGCGGCAACGACGACTTCGCGCTCGGCTACTTCGAAGCCGAGGACCTGCCCGTGTACGACGCGCTCGCCCGCCGGTTCATGGTGTTCGACCGCTGGCACGCGTCGCTGCTCGGCCCGACGTATCCGAACCGCGAGTACTTGCTGTCCGGGCAGTCGGGCGGCAACAAGACCAACGCGTTCGGAGGTGCCGGTTTCCAGTGGGAGACCATCGTCGACCGCCTCGCCGCCGCCGGAGTACCGGTCGCCGACTACTACTCCGATCTCCCGCAGCTCCTGTTGTGGGGCGCGCGTATGGCGCCGTACATCCGTCCGATCGCGCGGTACTTCGACGAGGCCGCGCGCGGCGAGCTTCCGAACGTGTCCTTCGTGAGCCCGGTGTTCACCGGACCGAATCGCTCCGACGACCATCCGCACGGCGACCCCCGCGCCGCGCAACGGTTCGTCCGTGACGCGTTCGCCGCGTTCGCGCGCTCCGAGCACTGGGAGCGCGGGTTGTTCGTTTTGACGTACGACGAATGGGGCGGGTTCTTCGACCACGTCCCTCCGCCCCGCCTCCCCGACGACCGCGCGAGCGGGAACGACGCCGACGACTTCCGTCAAGCCGGGTTCCGGGTGCCGACGTTGTTTTGCTCGCCGAAGGTGCGGCCCGGTCTCGTCGACCACCGCCTGTACGACCACACGTCGGTGCTGCGGTTCCTCGAATGGCGGTTCCTCGGCGCGCCCGCCCGGGGCGCGGGGAGCCGCGGGCCACAGTGGTGGCTGACGCGCCGCGATCGCTTCGCCCACAACCCCGGCGAACTGATCGATGCCGACCAATTCGACCCCGATCCCGGCTTCGACCTCGACCTCCCGCTGCACGCGCCGTCGGCGCCGTGCGCCGGGGCCACGGCATTGTCGCTGCGTGCCACCGGCGACGACTCGCCCTTCGAGGTGACCGAGCAGTCGGGCTACTTCGAGTCCGTCGGATTTCGACGCCACCTGGTGTGAGGCCCTGGTTCGCGCCACGGCGGGCGCGAGACTCGCGGCGTGGGCGACCTTGGCGATTCGATGTCGTTCGACACCGACGACGACGGCTTCGCCGAGACGACGGTGCTCGACACCGACGGCGACGGTCTTGCCGACGCCGCGGTGTTCGAGGACGAAGCGACGGGCGACACGACGTTGTACCTGGACGTCGACGGCGACGGCGACGTCGACCCGCTTCTGGACGAGCAGGAAGCAGCCGCCGCCGACCCGGAACCGCCGGTCGACGACGGCGTGCACGGCGACCCGTTGGACGACATCGTGTACCACCAGGCGCAGCCCGGCCCGGTTGCTTGCGTTCCGACGTCGATCGCGATGGTGCTCTCCGAGTTGAGGGGCGAGACCGTTGCCGCCGACCTGGTTGTCGCTCGCGCCGAAGAGATGAACGTTCTTACCCCCACCGGCATGTCGCCCGAAGACGGCGTGCGCCTGCTCGAAGACTTCGACGTGGATGCCAAGCTCGAGAGCGGAGAGGTCGACGACCTCCGCGCCGCGCTCGACGCGGGCCGCAACGTCATCGTCGGTCTCGACGCGACCGACCTCTACGCGGGCGGCGGCGGGTTCACCGACCCCGGTATGCAGACGGGCCACGCGGTCGTCATCACCGGCATCGACGACAACACCGGCACGGTCTACATCAACGACCCCGGCTTCCCCGACGGCGCGGGCGTGCAGATTTCGCTGGCTGCGTTCGAGGACGCGTGGGCCGACAGCGACCACGCCATGATCACCGCGAACCCGGAGCAATCGGAATCTGACGATCCGGGCGCGGCTGCGTTCGCGATAGCGATCGCCGCGCTCATCCTGTTGCCGCTCACGCTCACGGTGCCCCGGCCGTAGGAGGCACCATCACCTGCGCTGACAGGGGGTGCACGACAACCTGCCAGGTTCATCGGGTGAACTGTGAGCCATGAAGCTCCTCAAGCGGTTGCTGATCCTCGGAGTCGCGGTCGTCGTTCTCGGTGCCGGCGCCTTGTTTGTGTACCACTTCTTCCTCAAGGACGAGGAGCCCAGGCTCTCGTTCGAGGCGCGCGACGAGCAAGCCTCCGACCCGTCCGACGACACGACCGCGACGGATGACACGAGCGCGTCCGACGAGACCATCGCGCCCGACGCCACCGCCGTTGGTGTCGACGGCACCTGGACCGTGACGACGGGAACCGAGGCCGGATACCGCGCCACCGAGATCCTGTTCGGAGCGGACGCCGTTGCCGTGGGCCGCACCGAGGAAGTGACGGGCTCGATCGACATCTCCGACACGAGCGTGACGGCCGGTTCGTTCACGGTCGACGTGACCACCTTCGAGAGCGACCAGGACAACCGCGACAACCAGTTCCGCAGTCGCATCATGGAGACCGACGAGTTCCCGACGTCGACGTTCGAGCTCACGGGCCCGCTCGACTTCGGTGCGCTGCCCGCCGACGGTGAGACGCTCACCGTTTCGGCCACCGGCCGGCTCACGTTGCACGGTGTCACCAACGAGGTCACGTTCGACGTCGAGGCGCGCATCAACGCCGGCAACATCGAGATCGTCGGCAGCATCCCCGTGCACTTCGCCGACTACGAGATCGACGACCCGAGCGGCGGCCCCGCCCAGGTCGGCGAAGACGGCGAAGTCGAGTTCCTCCTCGTCCTCGCCCACGCGCCCGCTTAACGAAGGGATGCATCCCTCGGTGGGGTTTAGGCGACGACGTTCCGGGCGCGGAGGTCGGCGATCTGGTCGGCGTAGCCGAGTTCGGCGAGTACCTCGTCGGTGTGTTCGCCGAGCGCGGGCGCGGGGCCCGCGAGCGCGGCGGGCGTGCCCGCGAACTGCGCGGGGTGGCGGGGGAGGCGCACGTTGCCGACCACCGGGTGCTTCGAATCCTCGAAGAGGCCGATCGCGCGGGCGTGCGGGTCGTCGGGAAGTTCGGGCGCGCCGAGCACGATGCTGTTCGGGACGTTCTCGGCTTCGAGCCGCGCCGTCGCTTCGGCCGTCGTCAGCTTGTCCGCGTTCTCGTAGCACCGCTGCATGAACTGCCCGCTCAGCTCGCGGTGCTTCGAACGCTCGGCCATCGTCGCGACGCGCGGGTCGTCGTAGCCGTCGACGCCGAAGGCCTTGCACAGACCGGTGAAGTCGGCGTCGGATGTCGGTGTCGCGATGCCCCAGCCGTCGCGGTAGCGGAACGGGCGGAAGTTCTGCACGAAGCTCGACGGCTGCGACCCGTCGCTGTCGAGCAGCACTTCGTTGCCGGCGGCGTCGGCCCAGAGGAACGACACGACCGCGTCGGCCATCGAGAGGTGCAGGTGCTGGCCGCCCGCGCCGCGTTCGCGCGCGAACAACGCCGCCGCGATCGCCTGCGCCGCGTACAGCGCAGTCACCTTGTCGGCCGCGGTCTGGCGCAGGAACACCGGCTCGCCTGTCGTGGGGTCGGACTGGCTGATGGCGAACCCGCCGTACGCCTGGATGACCGTGTCGTACGCGCCCTTGTGCGCGTACGGACCGACAGGTCCGAAGCCCGACAGCGACGCGTAGACGACGTCGGCGCGCTCGGCGCGCAGGTCGTCGTAGCCCAGGCCGAGGCGTTCGACGACACCCGGGCGGAAGTTCTGCACGACGACGTCGGCGTCGCGTGCCAAGCGGCGCACGATGTCGCGCCCTTCGCCGGTGTGCACGTCGACCGCGATCGAACGCTTCCCGCGGTTGCTGACGAGGAACAATGCGCTCATCCCGTTCACCGCGACGCCCACCCAGCGCGCGATGTCCCCGATCCCCGGCCGCTCGACCTTGATCACCTCGGCGCCCTGGTCGGCCATGAGCGCCGACACGTACGGACCGGTCAGCGCGATCGACAGGTCGAGTACCCGAACGCCCGCCATGGGTCCTGGGTGGGAACTCATGCGTCGAACTCCTCGTTGCTGCGGCCGCGGCCGCCGGGTCCGCTGTACGCGAGCCCGTAGCCGGGTTCGGTCGCGAACGGAACGGCGGGCATCGTGGCGAGCGTGCGGTGCCACTCGTCGATCAGCTGGTCTTCGGCGGCGTAGTCGAACTGGTCGGTGAGCACGGTTTCCTCCATTCCACCCGGTTCGGGCGGGTGGTCGACGAGCCAGCGCGCGGTTTCCGCGAGCGCGGTGCGCGGCGGAACAACGTCGCGGTAGCCGAGCATGGTCTTGACGCGTGTGAGATCGAGCACGCGGTGCGTCGGCAGGGGTTGGGCGAGCAGCGGCCGGGCCGGAGTCGCGAGTTCGTACGGCATCGACACGATGTCGAACTCGTGTCCGAGCGTTCCGGCAACGACTTCGATCACCTGCCGGACGCTCAGCACGTCCTCGTCGCCCGCGTTGAACACGAGCCCGGCCGCGGCGTCGGCGTTGTCGACCGCGAGTAGTACTGCGTGCGCCAGGTTCTCGGTGTAGCCGTGGTGGTGCAGCGTCAGCCCCTCGTCGGCGACGACGATGCGTTCGCGGCCGTCGAGCACGCGGCGCACGATCAGCCACTCGCGCGGCACGAGTTGCCGCGGGCCGTATACGTACGGGTACCGGAAGTGTGCGGCGCGCGGGTGGTGTGCGAACACGGCTTCCTCGGTGCGGACGATGCGGTAGCCCTTCTCGTCGTCTTCGGCGGCGCGGACCAACGGTGCATCTTCCGGGATAGGCAGCGGCATCGGCAGCCACGGGTTCATCCACCCGCGGTACGCGGGGACTCCGCCGACCGAGACGAACTGGCCGGTGCGGCCCTCGGTGAGTTCCGCGATACGACGGAGGCGCCCGTACATCGCGACCACCAGGTCGAACGTCGACGACGCGAGCGCGTCGCGTAGCTGGTCGTCGTCGTAGGGGTCGCGGTGCAGATGCTCGACGACTGCCGGCGTGTCGTCGGTCTCGTGTTCGCCGCGGTGCATGATCGTGACCGCGAAGCCCCGGTCGACCAGCCCTCGCACGATGGGAACACCTGTCGGCCCGGTACCGCCGATCACAAGTGCCTGCGCCGGGCTCGCCACATGCGCATCTTGTCGCGCGGGTCGTATTCTTCGCCCGATGATCGACCGTGCGGCCTACGAGCAGGACGGATACGCACTCGTGCGCGGGTTCGCCAAGGCCGACGAAGCGACCGAGCTGCTCGACGCGGCCGTGGACCTGGCCCGCAGGAGCGCGGCGGGCGAGCAGATCGAACCGGCGTTCGTCACCGCGGAAGCGAACCTCATGGGCCGGGCGAATACCGACCCCGAGGCGGGCGTGTCGAAGGTGTTCCGGGTGCACCGGATGGCACCATTCGCCGAGTTCGCGATGCGCGACGACTTGCTCCACCTCGTCGCCGGCGCGGCGGGTTCCGACGAGCTCGACTGCTTCAGCTCACAGTTCATCTTCAAGAACCCGGGCGCGTGGGGCCAGCCGTGCCACCAGGACTCCTTCTACTTCCCGTTCACGCCGATGCGGCCCGTCGTGGGCGCGTGGCTCGCGTCGACCGACTCGGCGCTCGACAACGGATGCCTGTACGTCGTGCCCGGCAGCAGTCACGAACCGGTACACGACCACGTACCCGACCGGCGCCCGAACGCGAACTACGGATACTTCGAGATCGTCGACCACGACCTGTCGAACGCCGTCGCGGTCGAGATGGAGCCGGGTGACCTGTTGCTGTTCGACAGCCACCTCATGCACTTCTCGACCGACAACGAATCGCAGCGGTGGCGGGCGGCGATGGTGTACCACTACGCGCCCGCGGGAACCGTCGACCACACCGAAGCGCAGCGCGGGTACACGATCCACGACTGGGTCCCGGCCCGGCGCCGGTAGAGTCGTATGCCGGTGTCGTTCACGTGTCACGGGCACCCGAACATCGCGGCGACCCACGCCAAGACGATCGAGTTCACCCGCGACACCGAGATCTCACGGCGCGCCACGTGCGTGCTCGGTGTCGGCAGCGACCACGACGACGTCGCGCTGCGAGCGCTGCGGGGTCGGGTCGAGGTGACGATCAGCTGCGCCGGTCTCACCGACTCGTTCGCGGCGACCATGAGCCCGTTCTTCCTCGGCGACGACTCCCTCGTCTTCCGCCGGACCGAGGGCCTGCGAGCACGCACCGTTGCGTTCGACGCGACTAAGACCGCGGCCGACATCGACCGCGCGCTCGTCGACCGGCTCTCCACATCAGGCGCCGAGGTGCGCGTCACGGTCGAGGCTGTCGGTTCGGACCGCGGTGAGGGAGCGCTGTTCGTCGTCTCGCTCCCGATCGGCAACGACGACGACCGCAGCATTCGTGCCATCGACGTGTTGACCGGCGTCGACCTCGTGCTGGCCGAGGACACGCGCCGGATCCAGGGGTTCGCGACCCGCGTCGGCGTGCAACTCCCGCCCGTGCTCAGCTACCACGACCACAACGAGACCGAACGCGCGGCCGACGCGCTCGAGCGATTGGCGAGCGGTGACCGGATCGCTCTCGTCAGCGACGCGGGGACGCCGCTCTGCAGCGACCCCGGATATGTGGTCGTGAGCCGCGCGGTCGAGGCGGGATTCGCGGTTGTGCCGGTGCCGGGACCGTCGGCCGTGCTCGCCGTGCTCGCCGCGAGCGGACTCCCCGTCGACCGGTTCGTGTTCGCCGGGTTCCTGTCGCGCCGCTCGGCCCAACGCCAGGCGGAACTGCGCGAGCTCGGCGCGACCGGGTTGGCGATCGTCTGCTACGAGGCGCCGACCCGAGTCGCGAAGCTCCTCGGCGATGTCGCCGCGGTCGGACCCGACTGGCGGGTGTGCATCGGGCGCGAGGTCACGAAGGTGTTCGAGGAGTTCCGGTCGGGCACTGCGGCCGAACTGGCCGCCGAGTTCGAGGGCACCGACCGCCCGCTCGGGGAATTCGCGATCGTGATCGTCCCGGGCGCCGCGCCCGACGCCGTTGCCGACGACGACGGGCTGTTACGGGCGCTTCTGGCGCAGGGGGTACCGGCGTCGGCGCTCGCGGCCGCGCTGCGCGATGCCCGGGGCATGCGGCGCAACGCCGCGTACGAGCACGTCCTCGGGCTCGAGCGGTGATCACGCGCGTCGTCGGGCGCGGGCGCACCGAACCGCTCGACCGTGGTGCCTTCGATGCGCTTTGCGGCTCGTGCGCGCGAGTCGTGGTCGACGTCGGCACCGGCGACGGCCGGTTTGCGTACTACCTGGCGGCGGACCCCGACCAGTTCGTCGTCGGTATCGACACGCTCGACGAACCGATGGGCGAGACGGCCGCGAAGGCCGCCCGCAAGCCGGCAAAAGGGGGCCGCCCCAATCTCGTGCTCGTGCGGGCTTCGATCGAGGCGCTGCCGGAGGAGCTCGTGGGGATCGCCGACCATATATACGTGCAACTGCCGTGGGGGCGGTTGCTGGAAGGGATCGTGCTCGCCGATGAGGCAGTCGTGGGCGGGCTCCGCGCGCTCGGCCGCTCCGGGGCGCACCTGTCGGTCACGCTCAACGGCGAGATCTGGGTCGACTCGACACCCGCCCGGTACGCCGCGCTCCCCGTACCCACCGTGGAGTACGTCGCTGAAGTAATCGCGCCATCGTTCGCTGCGGTCGGCATCGACATCGGCCCGGC
>JANNHK010000231.1:0-2019 GCA_031404355.1 Actinomycetes bacterium | reverse complement strand
GACCGGTGGCACCGCACTGGCAGCCGGGTCGCCCGGGTCGGGGAACACGGTCTTCGATTCGGGCAACGCTTTGGGTGGCGGCGCCTCGACGGCGGGCCCAGGTTTGGGTGGGGCGACGATGGCGGCGGGTACCACGGCGTTGACAGCGGCGGGCGGATCCGGCGCTGTCAACGCCACCGGCGGCAATCTCAACATCGGCGGCGCACCGGGCCTGCCGGCGATCCGAACGTCGGGCACGGTGTACATCTCGGGGACTGGCGCCTCGACCCCGCTCGGCGGCGGGGGAGGCGGGCAGAGCGGCGACGCCTCAGCGGTCGGCATCGACGGCAACGGCTATGGATCCGGCGGCGGGGGAGCGGTCGCGAATTCGGCCACGGGCCGCGCCGGCGGCAACGGCAAGCCGGGTGTGATCATCATCGACGAGTGGACCTGATGCCTCCCCCGCCCGATGAACGATCAGCCGAGAAAAAGGCCATCGACGACGCCATCGCCGAACTGGCCGAGATCACGGTCACGCCAGAGATGTGGCTCAAGGGTGTGCGGGTTGATGCGGCGGAGTTCGGGTTCCCGCCGTACACGGTGACGAAGCGGACGTTCGCGAATGTCGCCGAGGCCCGGCGGGCCAAAGCTGACTTCGACGCTATGTGTGCGGCGGGGTTCGCCCGGGAGAAGGCGTACCGTATGTGCCTCGCCGAGACGGACCCGGCGCTCGACGCCGCACGCACCGAACTGCTGAAGCGACTGGGCCTGTAAAGTGGCGACGCCGCCGACGCTCGCCGCCGACTTCTCCACCGGGTTCGACGCAACACTGCCGAACACCGTCGCGGTCACCGCCGCTGCGGGCCGCACGCTCGTCGCTGTCGGCGCCAACAGCGAATGGAACACGGACACCCAGAACGTGTCGGTGCCGACCGGCGGCACTCACGCTTGGACGGAGCGCTACCAGCATTCAACGACCGGTAACGCGTGCGACATCGTGGCGTGGACTGCGACGTCGGACGGGGATTACACACATTCGCAGACAAGCACCGGCGCCGGACTTATGGCCGGCGGCCTTGTCTGGGTGTACTCCGGTTCCGATGGGTTCGACGCTGTTGCCGGTAGCCACTCTGTCGCCGAGCCGCCCACGCAGGCCATTACCACTACGACCGACAACTGCGCGATCATCTGGTGCGGCGCCGACTACCAAGCAGGCGCCGACGCGGCGCGTGCTTATGTGACGATCAACGGCGGCGCCGCCGTCGAGGACGTCTACTTCCGCGACGCCTCCTACTTCACGTTCTACTCCGCGCATTGGGCTGACAGCGGGACGGCGGGAGCGAAGACCGCAGGGTTGGCGACGGCGGATCCGGCGGTCATGGAGACCTCGCAGGTCGCCGTCGCGATCAAAGGCACCGCCGGCGGCGGACTCCCGGCATCGGTGCCTGGTCCGATCAAACGTCGCGAGGCCGCAGCGTTCAACGACAACGACGTCTTCATTCGTGTGGGGGGGGTGTGGGAGCGTGTCGACGTGATGTACCGCCGCGAGTCGGGGGCGTGGGTCCGATATATGTGAGTGGTCGAGGCGTAGTGTTCGGGGATGCCCTCGCGTCAGTATCCCGGCGGTTTCGGACCGGTCGTCACTGATCCTGCGGTGGTGACTGCGGCGGGCACGAAGACGGTGTTCGGTGCTCTCGACGGTGTGAACAAAGAGATCGCTGTGGCGGCGCTCGGCGTTGGCGGCACGGGCGCCGGTGCGACGGGGGCGACAGGCGCGACGGGGGCGACGGGGGCGACAGGCCGCACGGGTCCGACGGGGCCCACGGGCTCGGGCTCCACGGGCGCTACTGGGACGACGGGCCCCACGGGGGCGACCGGGACGACGGGCGCTACCGGCTCGGGCGCTACCGGTGCCGCCGGTGCTACCGGTGCCACCGGTGCCACGGGGGCGACGGGAGGCAGTGGCGGCCCGCCAGGCCCGACCGGTCTCAAAGGAGGTCGTCGTCCTGTTCGATTCGCGATGTAATCGAGTGCGATTGT
>JANNHK010000230.1:0-2834 GCA_031404355.1 Actinomycetes bacterium | reverse complement strand
CACCGTGTCGACAGCCGCGGTCGCCGCAGTGATCGTCTCGGCCGACGGCCCGACGTAGTCGTCGACGGCGTCGCTCCCGCCGAGTGCAACGGGGTCTACCGGCGCGCCCTGCGCGTCGAGGCAGATCTCGATGAACACCGGGCCCGGGCGGCCGCGCCGGCCCGCAAGGGCGGCGTCAACCAGGCGCTTGCGGTCCCACGGTTCTTCGATGCGAACCGATTCGACGCACACCGGCGCCGCGAGTGCCTGGCCGTCGACCTCCTGGATGCCGCGCTGGCGTACACCGTCGGTGGCGAGGTCGACCGACTTCACCTGACCGCCGACGACGAGGAGTTCGCGGCTCTCGAGCCACGCCCCCGCCATCGCGGTGATGATGTTGGTGATGCCCGGGCCCGCGGTGACGAGCACGAACGCGCGGCCTTCGCCGTCGGCCTCGTTGAAGTACTCCGCCGCGATGCCCGCTGCGACTTCGTGCACCGTCGGGATGCACGTCATCGTCTTCCGCGCCCCGTCGAGCAGGTGCATGATGTTGCCGCCCGCGACGAAGAAGCAGTGCGTGTAGCCCAGCTCCGAAAGCCAGGCCATCACCACATCTGCATATTTCGAGGGCGAGGTACTCACGCGGGTTCGAGGCCCCGGTTCGCGATCTGGTCACGCAACGAGTCGGTGCGGGAGTACGGGTTGTCGAGGTCGTCGATCGTCACGGGCGCGTCGGCCTGCACCGGACGCGCCAGCTCCTCGCCGGCGATCAGCTCGCGGCACGACAACTGGCCGCGCAGGAGCGGGATCGCGAGGAAGAAGTCGCCGTCCTCGATGCGGTGCCCGGCGGGCAGGTCGCGCTTGGCGTACACGCCGCGCACCAGCGCGTCGAGATAGTCGACCTCGCGCTGGGTCGGGATGCGCTTCGACGTGCCCGGCGTGCCGCACATCTCCTTCGCCTTCTTGAAGGCGCGGAACCATTCGTCGACCTGGGGCGGGGTGCTGCAGTACGGCGCCACCGTCACCCCGTCGGCGTCGATGTCGACGTGGCGTTCGAACGTGCGCGCACCCTTGGCGTATGCCATCTGAATCGACGCGGTCCAGTCGTGGTACTCGTGCGTGGAGAACCCGATGGTTACACCGGGGTACCGGTCGCACAGGAAGTCGATCTGGTTGAGCTCCAGCTCCGAGTCTTCGCTCGGGTAGAGCGATACGCAGTGGTTCAGCGCGAGCGGGATGTTGCGGTTACCGAAGAACGTGACCAGGTCGTCGAGGTCCTTCAACGACGAGCCGCCGGTCGACGCGATCACCGGGAGCCGCGTCGTCGCCATCTTCTCGATGAGGACCCAGTCGTTCAGGTCGGAGCTCGCAATCTTCAGCATCGGCATCTTCAGGTCGACGCAGAGGTCGACGGACTGCTCGTCGAACGGCGTCGCCATCGGGATGCAGCCGCTCTTCACGATGTGGTGCGTCAACTCTTCGAAGTCGGCGACCGTCATCTTCGTGTCGAGTGTCTTCTTGATGTAGCGCACGTCGGTGCGGTCACGGTGCGCGGGGTGCACGAACGAGTCGACGTCGCGGAACTGCAGCTTGATCGCGGCGCGCACGTTGTTGTACCGCACCACCTTGGCGAAGTCGGAGATGATCCGCCTGCCGCGGTCGAGGCTCCCCAGGTGGTTATTGGCGAGTTCGAGGACGAACAGGTCTTCGAATACGTCACGGCGGATGCTCATCATTTGCTCCCTGAATGGTGAGACGTCACGAATTCGTGGATGGTCTCGAGCGTGAAGTCGATCATCTTCTTTGACAGACCGGGGTATACCCCGATCCAGAACGTGCCTTGCGTGATCAGGTCCGCGTTGTCGAGCGAGCCGACGACGCGGTGCGGCATACCGAGATACGCGGGCTGGCGCAGCAGGTTTCCGCCGAACATCTGCCGCGTCGCGATGTTACGGCTTTCGAGGTGTTGTACCAGTTCGAAGCGGGTGAACGGGGCGTCGGTGCGGACCGTGGCCGCGAAGCCAAACCAGCTGGGCTCGGAGTTGGGCGTCGCTTCCGGAAGAACGAGGAACTCTTCGAGCGACGCGAGACCGTCGCGGAGGTGTTGCCAGTTGGTGCGACGGGCGTCGATGAAGTCGTCGAGCTTGTCAAGCTGCGCGACACCGACCGCGGCCTGCATGTCCGTCGCCTTCAGGTTGTAGCCGATGTGCGAGTACACGTACTTGTGGTCGTAGCCGTACGGCAGCTCGCCCAGTTGCCAGTCGAAGCGCCGGCCGCAGGTGTTGTCGTTGCCGGGAGCGCACCAGCAGTCGCGGCCCCAGTCGCGGAACGACTCGATGATCTTCTTCATCGGCGCCCGCTTGCACAGCACCGCGCCGCCTTCCCCCATCGTGATGTGATGCGCGGGATAGAAGCTGGTCGTCGCGATGTCGCCGAACGAACCGACGGGCTTGCCGTCGTAACGGGCTCCCACCGCGTCGCAGGTGTCTTCGACGACCCAGAGGTTGTGTTCCTTGGCGAGCGCCATGACCGCGCCAAGGTCGAACGGGTTGCCGAGCGTGTGCGCCATCACGATCGCGCGCGTCTTCGGGCCGATCGCCTCGGCGAGACGCTCGGGGTCGACATCGTACGTGCCGAGTTGGGCGTCGACGAACACGGGCACGAGCCGATTCTGGAGGATCGGGTTGATCGTCGTCGGGAAGCCGGCCGCGACCGTGACGACCTCGTCACCTTCCTGCAACCGCTTCTTGCCCAAGCGGGGCGACGTGAGCGCGCTCACGGCGAGCAGGTTGGCCGACGAGCCCGAGTTGCAGAGCATGGCGTGACGCACGCCCATGACCTTCGCGAACTTCTTC
>JANNHK010000229.1:0-1978 GCA_031404355.1 Actinomycetes bacterium | reverse complement strand
CCCCGCCTTCGTCCTCCCAGTAGAGCGCGAAGCGCGCCCGGTCCTGCGCCCAGCGGCCGCAACACGCATGAGCGATGTTGAACTCGGCGGGCACGTCCCACCGGAAGGCGCTGTGGATCTCGGCGTTGCGAAGGGCCCCTTCCCCATTTGTTCGCGCACGGTCACGACCGGCGGATTTGTAAGCGTGCGCCGCTGCCAGTTGGCGCCGTCGACGACGAGCGTGTGCCCGGAGACGAACCGCGCGTACGGCGACGCGAGGAACGTCGCGGCCCACCCCAGCTCCTGACGCTCGCCCACGCGCAACGCGGGCTGGCACGCGTCCTTGTCGCTCGTGCGCGCGAGATTTCCCTGAATGTCGGCCGTCATGTCCTCGTGCGGGAACAGGCCGGGCACGAGACCGTTGACCTGGATGCCGTACGGGCCCCACTCCACCGCCAGCGACTCGGTCAGATTCTTGACACCGGCCTTGGCCGCGGCCGAATGAGCGAAGCCGGGACCGCCCGTCCACGCGTACGTCGCGCCGACGTTCACGATCGACGCGGGTGTCCCCGCGGCAATGTGCCGGCGCCCGAACTCTCGCGCACAGAAGTATGTGCCGTTCAGCGTGATGTCGACGACCGTGCGCCACGCGTTGGGCGACATGTCCTCCGCCGGCACCGGGAAGTTCGCCGCCGCGTTGTTGACCAGCACCAGCGGCAGGCCGAACTCGGCTTCGGCTCGGTCGAACGCGGCTGCGATCTGTTCGGGTTCGCGGATGTCGCACACGACCGTCAGCACGGGCGCGCCGATCGCCGCGATTGCTTCGCGGCCCGCGTCGAGATGCTCCTGCTTGCGGCTGGCGATCACGATGGCGGCGCCGAGACGCGCGAACTCGGAGGCAATGGCCTTTCCAAGGCCCGTCCCGGCGCCCGTCACGAACACCGCTTGGCCCGCGAACGTGTCCGGCCGCAGTGCCGTCTCCCCCACCGACGGGGGTGCGGGTAGTCCGATCAGTTCCACGTGCTACTCGCTTCTCATGGTTTTAATAAAGGTCTGGTAGATCATCTCGTCGGCCATCGACGACCGGATGTCGGGCAGCGCGAGATGCTTCAACACTTCGCGCGCCATCTTCACCGTCACGTACGGCGCTGCCGCGATCTGCTCGGCGATCTCGCGCACGGTCGAGTCGAGATCGTCGGCCGGTACGACGCGACTGACGACGCCGTGGGCCAACGCCTCGTCGGCTTGCATGACGCGCCCGGTGAGTACGAGGTCGCTCGCGACGCCGTGCCCGCACATCTCGTACAGGACCCCCACGCCGCCGGTGTCGGGAATCACCCCGTAGGTCACTTCGGGTAGCCGGAACCGCGCGCCCTCGGCCGCAATGCGCATGTCGCAGAGCAGTGCGCGCTGAAACGACGCGCCGATCACCCAACCCTTACACGCCACGATGACCGGGATGTCGAGCTCCCACACCTTCTGGATACCGCGATGCCCCCGCTGCATCAGGTTGTGGTGCGCCTCCACCGAGTCGATGGTGCCGATCGAGCCGACGTCGCGTCCCGACGAAAACGACTTCCCCTCGCCCCGCCAGATGACAGCTCGGATCCCGTCCCGGCCCACGAGGTCGGCGAACACGTCGAACAACTGGGCGTCCATGTCGTCGTCGAACGCGTTGTGCTTGTCCGCGTTGTCGTTCGTGATCGTGGCGATCGCGCCGTCGATGTCGAGCCGAACCGTGCCGGCCATGTGACCTCCAGCTTCTCTGCGTCGGGCGTCGGGTTCCGTTGGCGTCGTAGTCTGGCCGCATGCCCGAGGTCCTCACCACACCGGTCTCGATCCCGGTCGAGCGGTACACCTCGCCCGACTACGCGAAACGCGAACTCGAAGGGCTCTGGCCGAGGGTCTGGCAGCTGGCGTGCTGCGTCGACCACGTCGCCCACCCCGGCGACTACTTCGAGTACCAGGTCGGCCCGTACTCGGTGCTTGTCGTGCGGGG
>JANNHK010000228.1:0-5137 GCA_031404355.1 Actinomycetes bacterium | reverse complement strand
GCTGGTCGGATCCAGCTGCGGACGCGCCGCCCCCTACTGCTCGATCCGACCCAGCTCAACCTGCTGCTGAAGGTGCCGAGCGTCGGGCAGCAGATGGCGTGGATCCTGAACCGCGTCTACGGCATCCGAATCACGGACGGGATCCCTGGTTTGCTCGACGAGGGTTGGAGCGGATTCGACCGCGAGAACTGGCGCGCGATCCGGCGCGAGTTCCACGTGACGGAAGTCCTGGTGCGGAAGGATCTCCCGCTGCAGCTCGAGTTGGTCGCCGCCTCTGAGACGCTCGCGCTCTACTCGATTCCTGCGCACTGATCACGGTCCCAAGTGGTGGGCCGCGCGTGCGGATGACAAGGCCGCGTCGAGGGCCGGTTCGTGATAGGTTCGCGCGCGAGGGAACATGGGATGAAATCAATCGACACCGGAACCGCGGAGTTGCTCGGACGCATCGAGGATCGCGTCGCGGTGCTGACGCTGAACCGTCCCGATGCGCGCAATGCGCTGACGATGGAGATGAAGCGCGCGCTGGCAGTCTGTATCCCAGCGCTCGGCGCCGATCCCGAGGTCGGCTGTGTGCTGCTGACTGGCGCCGGGAGCGCCTTCTGCTCTGGCGGCGACACCAAGATGATGGCGCGCGACGGCAAGCTTCCGTCGCCCGAAGAGCGCAAGCGGCAACTGCGGTGGGAGCATCAGATCCCGCTCGCGCTGCACCAGCTCGAGAAGCCGACGATCGCGGCGCTCTCGGGTCCCGCTGCAGGCGCGGGCTTCGCACTCGCGCTGGCTTGCGATCTTCGCATTGCCGCCGAGAGCGCGTTCGTGACGACGGCGTATGCGCGACTCGGTCTCTCGGGCGACTACGGTTCGAGTTGGTTCCTGACGCACCTGGTGGGACCCGCGAAGGCGCGCGAGATCCTCTTCACCGCCGAGCGCCTCGACGCGCGCCGCTGTGAGCAACTCGGCCTCGTGAATCGCGTCGTGCCCGACGCCGAACTCGAGAAGGCCGCCCTCGGGTGGGCAAAACAAATCGCCGCCGGACCGCCGATCGCGCTGCGCTACATGAAAGACAACCTGAATCGCGCGCTCACCGAGACGCTGCAATCGGTGCTCGACATCGAGGCGGATCGCATGGTGCAAGGCGCGCAGACGGAAGACTACGTGGAAGCCGTGGCCGCGTTCGCCGAGAAGCGCGCATGAAGGCCGAGTGGAACTGGCGCCACCGCTACTGCATCGCGCTCCCGATGGTCGACATCCACTCGGTCGGTGCGGGCGGCGGCTCGATCGCGCACGTCGTCGGCGGATCGCTGCAGGTCGGGCCCGAGTCCGCGGGCGCGCAACCCGGGCCCGTCTGCTACGGCCGGGGCGGTACACAACCGACCGTGACCGATGCCGACGTCGTGCTCGGGCGCCTCGACCCCGACCGGTTCTGGGGTGGGCGCCTCGCACTCGACCCCGACGCGGCGCGCGCTGCCCTGGCCCGCCTCGGCAAGGATGTCGGTCTCGACGCGGAGGCAACGGCAGTTGCGATCACGCGCTTGGTCGACGCCCACATGTCAGATGCCATCCGGCGGGTGCTGTCCCTCGCGGGTGCCGACCCGCGCCGCCTCGACCTCGTCGCATTCGGGGGCATGGGCGCGGTGCACGCGACCACGCAGGCGGCCGCACTGGGTATGCGACGCGTCCTCGTGCCCGACGCCGCCCCGGGGTTCTCCGCGCTCGGACTGCTGACTGCCGACCACTTGGTCGACGCAGCACGCGCCCAGGTGCAGCCGTGGCAGCAACTCGACCTCGACCGGTTGAACGGCCTCGCCGACGACCTCGAGCGCGCAGCACGCGCGGAACTCGATGCCGCCGGGGTCGAAGACCCGCGCCGGAGCTACGAGTGGTACCTCAACCTCGTGTACCCCGGTCAGACGTTCGACAACGCGCTCGCGTTGACCCGCACTCCCGGCGCAGCGATCTCACTCGACGACGTACAGGCGTGTGTCGAGGAGTTCCACCGCCGTAACGAAGAGGCCCGCCTGATCGAGGCCCGCGCCCAGGAACCGACGGTCCGCGGTATACGCCTCGTCGCGACCGGCGCCGTCGACCAGCCGACACGCGTCGAACGCGCGACGGGTTCGCTCCCCGACCCGATCGCGCACCGACCGGTGCACCTCGCGGGCGCGTGGCACGACACCGTGGTCTACGACGGCGACGCCATCCCGCCCGGCCCGACCGTTGTCGGCCCCGCGGTTCTCGCCCGCCGCTTCACCACCATCGTGCTCCGCCCCGGCGACCATGCCCGACTCCTCGCCAACGGCGACACCGTCATCGCCATCGCGTAGCCGCGTCGCCCCGATCGTGCTGTGCGCGGTCGCGGTGATCATGGCTGTCGGCGTGCTGGTCGCGACCCGCGACGGCCTCGTGCGGGGAACCGACTCCGAGGTCTACCTGGCCGCGTCCGACAGCGTTTGGGAGGGCGAGGGGCTCGTCGTGCCGTTCACGACGTTCACCGATCGGTACAGCCCCGACGAAGCCATCGCGTTCGGCGCCGACGTGCCCCTTTCGCAGTTCGGACCGGGGTATCCGCTGGCGATCTCCGCGGTTCGAGTATCCGGGCTCGACGCGCCCGGCGCGGCGCGGCTGCTGCACGCGCTGCTGGCCGGCCTCGACATCTGGCTCTTCGCCCTCCTCGTCCGCCGCCTGACGCCGAACGCGCCCGCCTGGATCGTCGGCGCCGGCGTCGCCATCCTCGTTGTCGGGCCTCGTGGCGCGAATCTCCTGTTTCATCACCTCTTCGTGGCCTCCGAGGCTTTGTTCGTCACCCTCACGCTGGCGGCGCTCCTGCTTCTCGACTCGGCCATGAAGTCGGACACGACCCGCGATTGGACGCTCGCGTCGCTCGTTGTTGGCGCCGCGCTCGCGACGCGGTTTGCGGGCGCGGGCCTGATAGTGGTCGCGGTCGGGGCCGCGCTCGCGGCGTCGCGGTGGCAACGCGCGGTCTCTGTCGCCGCAATCGCGTTGCTGCCGACGGCAATCTTCGCGGTGTGGAGCGCCGCGGCGGGCGCCGGAGACCGACCCATCGGCTGGCATCCGCCCGACCGGTTCGGACACTTCTTCTACGAGACCATGGCCGAGTGGTTCTCGCCGCGGGGCCGGTCGTGGCTCACGCTGCCGGTGCTCGCGGCGGGACTGGCACTCGTCGTCATCGTCGTGAGTACCCGGCGCGTCCCGCGCGTGTGGGGGCTGTGTGGCGCATTCATCGGCTTCTACCTGCTCGGCGTGCTCGCAGCCGGCGTGCTCTTCGATCACTCACTCCCGGTCGCGGGTCGGCTCCTGAGCCCGCTCCAACCGATCGCGATTGCGATGCTGGTTGCCGCCGCGGCACGCGTCGAACGCCTCGCACCGTTCTTGGTCGTCGGCGCGGTCGCGCTGCTCGCGCTCCCCGGCCTCCGGTACACCGCGCGGCTCGAGACCGAGGGCGTGCCTCGCCCGCCCGAGCGCCGGCCCATCACGCTGCTCGACTCGGTCGACCCCTCGACGGTGATCTTCACGAACGACCCGCTCGGCGTCTACTACGACACACGGCGATCTTCGCGACTCGTGCCGAGGTCCGACGACGTCTTCACCGGCGGCCGCAACCCTGATTTCGATCGCGACCTCGCGGCACTCACGACCCTCGTCTGTCGCGGCGCTGCCGTCGTGTTGATGCGCGGTGACAGCGTCCTTGGTGTCGCGACCGAGGCCGACCTCGGTCTGCGTCGCGTCGACGCCGCGGGCACCGATGTCCTGCTCGGTTGCCCGGCCGACTAGCGCCGCGGCAAACCCAGCACGCGTTCGGCGATGATGTTGCGCTGCACTTCGCTGGTGCCACCCGGGATGGTGGCGCCGAACGAGCGCAGGTACTGGGTCATCCACGAACCGTCGCGCCACATCTTGAACCCCGGAACGTCGAGGTCGAGGCCGTCGATGCCGAGGGCCTCCGCCGCGAACATCAGGGCGCGTTGCAGTGCCTCACTGCTGTAGAGCTTCAACAGCGAGTGCTCGGGCGAGGACTTGCCCAGGAGGAACTTCGAGAACCCGCGGTAGCCCATTGCGAGGAGTGCTTGGGCGTCGACATGGAACGAGGCAACCGCGTCGCGAAAGCGCGGGTCGTCGCCGAGCCGACCGCCGCCGGGTGCCTCGCGGTCGCCCATCTCGACGAGCGCGGCCACCGCGCGTTGCAAGTCGTAAGCGTACCCGATCCACAGCATGGCCCGCTCGTGCGCGAGTGACCCTTGGGTGATCGGCCACCCGCCGTCGAGCGGGCCGAGCAGGTTCTCCCGCGGCACGCGCACGTCGTCGAAGTAGACCTCGTTGAAGTCGTACATGTCGGGATCCGAGAGCTCGGCGAACGGCCGGCGTTCGACACCCGGGCTCGTCGTGTCGATGATGAGAGCGCTGATTCCCTTGTGCTTGGGGACGTCGGGGTTTGTGCGCACGAAGCACAGGCACCAGTCGGCGTGGTGCGCGCCCGAGGTCCACACCTTCTGGCCGTTCACGACGAACTCGTCGCCGACCAACTCGGCGCGGGTCGCGAGGCTCGCGAGGTCGCTGCCGGCGTTGGGCTCGCTCATGCCGAGGCACCACGAGACTTCGGCCCGCAACGTCGGCAACAAGAACTGCGCTTGCTGAGCGTCGCTGCCGTAATCCTTGAGGGACGGGGCAATGATGCCGAGGCCCTGCGGGTTGGCGCTGCGCGTCACCTCGCGCTTGCTCATCTCTTCGAAATAGATCATCTGCTGCGTCGGCGTGGCGTTGCGGCCGCCGAGCTCGGGCGGCCAGCCGGGAACGAGCCACCCCTCGTCGAACAGGCGCCGTTGCCACTGCCTCGCCCACTCGGGCATGTGCGCGCTCGACTGCTTCGGTTCCAGGGCCGTGTCGGCTCCGGGCGCGTGTTCGGTCAGCCAGTCGACCAGCTCGGCACGGAACGCTTCGTCCTCGGGCGCATACTGCAGGCGCATCGCGGCGCAGGCTACTTTCCTGACGTTCGTGTCACCTAAGCGGGACGCCAACTCAGTCCTTCTGGTCGCGGGGTGGTGGTTTTGGGGACCCGTAGGGCGGGAGGGGGCAAGGGCTGGTGGTGGTCGTTGGGGGTCTGCGGGCGGGAGGGGACAAGCCC
>JANNHK010000227.1:0-2354 GCA_031404355.1 Actinomycetes bacterium | reverse complement strand
CGGTGCCGGTAGACGCGCCTCGGTGTTCGTTGGAGCACCGGGCGGAACCACGCCGCCGGATTCGCTACGCCAGGTAGCAAATCTGACGGTAAGCATGGCGATGATTCGTCCAACTTGCCGGCGACCATGTAAGACGATATCTTACTTGCTATGAGAACCACGGTCTCTACCAAGGGTCAGATCGTCATCCCGAGCGAGCTCCGCGAGCAGGACGGCATCGAGCCGGGACAGACGTTCGAGGTCGAGCGCCTCGACCGTGGGGAGTATCGCCTGACGCGCCTGTCGCCAGCCCCGAACCAGGGCTTGATCGACTGGCTCCTCGCCTGCCCCGAGAAGGGTTTCTTCGTCCCGATCGATTCCGAGTCCACCGCTACCTTGTCTTCCGAGGGAGAGAGGGCCGCGGATCGTTGACGTACCTGGTCGATGCCAACGTCCTCAGCGAGCCCACCAAGCCCGATCCCGATCCGCGGGTCCTGGCGTGGCTGCGCCGCAAGGAGCGAGACATCGTCGTGGATCCGATCATTCTCGGCGAGATCCGATACGGCATCCTGCTTCTGAAACGCGGCAAACGTCGTGATCGCCTCGAGGCGTGGTTCGACGGCGGGATGAAGACCCTGCAGTGCCTCGACTGGAATTCGGCGACCGGCTTGAGATGGGCGCGGCTGCTCGCCGATCTTCGCCGCTCTGGCCGGGCGATGCCCATCAAGGACAGTCTGATCGCCGCGACCGCGCTCGAGCACGGTTGCACGGTCGTGACACGGAATCGCCGCGACTTCGAAAGCGCAGGCGTCGAAGTCGCCGATCCGTTCGCGGAACGTTGACCGTTCCGAACCCCGCGCCGGCCCAAACCTGCAATCGTCTATCCTCCTACCTGACCCGGAGCACACGATGACGACGACCCAGCCCGCCGAGTCCGCCCATCGCATCGACGTGCGGCCCGGAACCCAGCGCGTGCGCATCGACATTGGTGGCGAGGTCATCGCCGACAGCAACCGGCCGCTGATCCTCGAGGAGACGCGCTGCCCGACGCGGTTCTACCTCCCGAAGGCCGACGTGCGCCTCGACCGGCTGGAGCGGACCGCCACTCACACGCACTGTCCCTATAAAGGCGACGCCTCGTACTGGTCGGTGCGGGTCGGCGATCGCGTCGTCGCCGACGCCGCCTGGTCCTACGAGGATCCGCTACCGGAGCGCGAGGACATCCGCGGCTATCTGTGCTTCTACTCCAGCCGCGTCGACGCCTTCCTGGTCGACGGTCAGCCCTTGGCCCGCAAGTAATCGGAACGTCCTTGGAACCCACCGGCTTGACCGACACCCAAGCCAAGGACGGGCCCAGCGCCCGCGTCCAGTTCCGTCGCATCCTGGCGCTGGCGCGGCCGCAGCTCCCGCGCCTCGCCGTCGCCACCGTCGCGCTGCTGGTCAGCTCCGGCGTCAGCCTGCTCTACCCGCAGGCCGTCCGCTACATGGTCGACGCGCTGGTCGCGGGGAACGTCGCCGATCTCCTTCGATGCCGGCGCGGTCATCCTGATCGTCCTCTTCGCGGTGCAGGCGACCTTCGCAATGCTGCGCGCCTGGCTCTTCACCGTCGCCGGCGAGCGCATCGTCGCCGACCTGCGCACGCGACTCTTCTCGGCCATCCTCGACCAGGACATCGCGTTCTTCGATCAGCGTCGCACCGGCGAGCTCACCAACCGGCTCGCCGCCGACACCACCGTGCTGCAGAACACGGTCACGGTCAACGTCTCGATGGCGCTGCGCCACCTGCTCGGCGCCATCGGCGGCATCGCACTCCTCACCTGGATGAGTCCGCGCATGACCGCGGTGGCGATGGCGATCGTGCCGGTCGGCGTCGTCATCGCGCTCACCTACGGCAAGAAGTTCCGCAAGCTCGCGACCAAGGTGCAGGACGCGCTGGCGGCCGCCACCGCGATCGCCGACGAGGTGATCTCCGGTATCCGCACCGTGCGCTCCTTCGCGCGCGAGCGCGAGGAGGCTGCGCGCTACGGCAAGGCGATCGACAAGAGCTTCGAGCTGGCCGCGAAGCAGGCGATCATGATCGGCGGGTTCAGCGGCATCGTCGGCTTCGTCGGCTACGGCGCCATCGCGCTGGTGGTCTGGTACGGCGGGCGCCTCGTCACCGCCGGCGAGCTCACCGTGGGTCAGCTCACCGCTTTTCTGCTCTACACCGGCATCGTCGCGGTGTCGCTGGGCTCGCTCGGCAGCCTATGGAGCGACTTCATGAAGGCGATCGGCGCGTCGCGGCGCATCTTCGAGCTTCTCGACGAGCGAGGTTCGGTAGAGACGTCTCCGGAAGTGGTGTCTACCACTCCCGGAGCCGTCCATGATTCCGGCGC
>JANNHK010000226.1:0-1760 GCA_031404355.1 Actinomycetes bacterium | reverse complement strand
TGAGGGTCGCACCTCCGGTACACTGACCCGCTTCCGCCGGGGTAGCTCAGTCGGTAGAGCAGCTCACTCGTAATGAGCAGGTCAGGGGTTCGAATCCCCTCTCCGGCTCCAGCCCGCACCGCGTGTTTGGAGCTACGGCGCTCCTGGGGGGCACGCCGGAATCCAACACAGCGGTGGCGCGATGGACGCCGTCAGTACCTGACGTGGATGTTCAAGCTCGTTACGGTCGGCGTGCAGCGCGACTTGGGCGGACGCGGCGTGTGTGAGCCGCGCGTCGGAGTGACCGAGGCGAGCCTGCGCGTATGAGCGTCGACGCCCGAGGTCACCGCGCCGAGGGCCCCGTCGCTGAACTCCGGAGAGCAACCGCGCACGGATCCGGCCACCTCCGAACTACGCGGGTCCAGATTGATCGCCACCGCGCCCCAGCTGCCTTCCGGGAACCGAGCGGCGGTGGCCGCACGGCGTACAACATCGATCTGGGCTACGGCACCGTTGTTCGATGGATCGTCGAGATGTACGCGATCCAGAAGGCCGTCCTCTCCGCGACGGACGACGTGGGCCACCGCCGAAGCAGGTTGAGCAGCGCGAGCTGAAGTTGAGAGTCACCTCGCCCAGCGGACACCTCGGCGAGCAGCGCACTGTTCGCGGCCGTGAGTTCGAAACCGTCTGCCTCCGAGGCTCGCGCGGCTTGTTCTGCGAGGCATCCCGGCAGAACCGCCAAGCGCCGCTCGGTCTCGTCAACCAGCGCGTCGAATCGGGATTGCCCGTTCGAAGGCATGGGACCACCCCCTGGGTCTCGAAGAAAGGGAACTGGGGGAAGGCTTCGGGGAAAGCAAAGCGATTGTGTCAGGGGGGTGCGACAGCCACGTCGTCGCAGCCAGCGCGCTGTCCGAACCGCCACGTACAGTTCCATCGTGCCGCTCTCGAAGACACGGCTGAAGGCCGTTGACGGAATTGGAACAGCCGTCGCGTTCCTAAACGAACTTGGGTACGGCGCTACGGCACGGCCGATCGATTTGGCCGAAATCGCGATCCCGGGTGCACGCGAGGCCATATATCTGAAGAACGAGAGATCGTTGCGCAAGGGCTTCGGAGTGCTGGTCGTCGAACTCGAAGAGCGTCCGCGCTCGCTGCGGCGCCTCGCCGCTGCGATGTTGAGGGTGCACGACCAGCCGCTCGCGGTATTGGGAACGGGTTTAGGAGCGCAGTGGGATCGGATGACCGTGGTCCGGCCTCGGCGCACAGGAACGAAGGGCGCCATCACACTCACGAAGCTCGAAGTCGATCTCGCACGCCCGACACAGCACGACGCGTCGGTGCTGGAGAACTGCACCTGGAAGCAACGAGCGGACGCAGAGAACCAACGCGCGATCGACAACGCGCTCGACGTCGAACGCGTCACGAATGCGTTCTTCAAAGGTCTCAAGCGGCACTACGACGCACTAAACCGGGCGGTCACCGACGCGCTCGCCGGGAATGCGGCCGCCACGCATCACCTGAGCGAACTCACCGACGAACCGAGCGAGCGCGTGACGCTTCGCATTCTGACGCAAGTGCTTTTCTGTGAGTTTCTGCAGCGCAAGGGACTCATCGAGGACCAGCCCGATTGGCTCAGGTGGGCGTGGGCGCAGAAGCAAGGGCCGTACTACTCGACGGTGCTGGAGCCGCTTTTCTACGATGCACTCGGTACGCCCGTAGGCGCGCGTCGCGAGGGCGTGCCGGCGGTTCCCTATCTCAACGGGGGGCTCTTCGACCGGCTC
>JANNHK010000225.1:0-3896 GCA_031404355.1 Actinomycetes bacterium | reverse complement strand
AGGAGGTCTTCGCCCTTCACGTTGAAGATGAGCGCTTTGGTGTTGTCGGCCTCGTCACCGAGCACGCCCGAGTGGAACAGCCCGTACAGCAGGAACATCGCGTACGTGGTCTTGGTCGCGACGCCGGAGATACCCGAGATGTTGACGTGGGCGCCGCGTGTGCCGTCGATGAACTCGAGGTTGGCGAACATGGCCTGACCGTCGCGTCCGAGCCCGATGGGCAGGCGCGCGCTCATCCCGTCGAAGTAGAGCGCGACTTCGCGTTCGAGGCCGGTGGCGCGCCGCACCTCGGAACCGGGCAGGGGCGGCACGAACACTTCGGGCTCGACCCGCGTGGTCATCACCTGCGCGGCCTCGATGGTCTCGGCCGGGAGCTGCCCGTCGGAGATCAGGAAGACGTCGGAGTCGAAGTGGGCGCCTTCGTGCCGGGCCCGCACCTGGGTGACGACTCCCGAGAGCCGCACGGGCTGGTCGCGCCCCGGCACGCCCCGCTCGCACACGACCACGTCGTCGAGCTGGAGGTACTGCTCGGGCGCGAGCGCGACCCAGAACTCGAGCGGGGTCGCATCTTCGGTTCCGAGCACCCGCCCGACGGGCCCAACCACCATGCCCGCAACCGTACCGACGGGGTGAGACACCCACGGGGAACTCCGGGCAACGGTCTCAGCCGGAAGTAATAGTAGATCTCTTATGAAACGAGCTTGATATCAGAAGAGTAACCTTATAAATTAGATACAGTTTAATAACCTTTCCCTAATGACTTGGACTCGAATGGCTGCGCAACGATCAGTTCGGATAGCTCACGCCCGCCAGGCGCGAACGCGGTTGGACGCACGTCTCGCGCCCCTTGCCGATGCAACCGCGCGACCCCCGCGGGGTTGGGTGCGGGCCGTGCGTGAGGCCCTCGGGATGTCTTCGTCCGAACTCGCTCGGCGCGCGGGCCTGTCGCAACCGCGCGTGACTCAGATCGAGAAGGCCGAACCAGCGGGTGCCGTGAAGGTCGAAACGCTCGAGCGGATCGCAGCGGCACTGGACTGCCGGCTCGTCTACGCCTTCGTGCCGCACACCTCGCTCGAGGACGCCGTCCGCAACCGAGCCCGGAACAAGGCCACCAGGCAGCTCGCCGTCGTCGCGCACACGATGAAACTCGAAGATCAAGAGCCCTCGGGCGCGACGATCGGCGAGCAAGTCGAGCGCCTGGCCGAGTCCCTCGTCGACACATCGGGGCTCTGGTCAGAGCCGTGACGGGTGACCCCCTGCTGCCCCTTGGTGACGGACACACGCCGCTCGCCGACGAGGACTACGAAGGACTCATTCCATCCTTCGTCGTCTCGCGCGGCGAGTTGAACGACGTCGAAACCGCGAATATCGCCGACGCCCTGACGCAACGGCGTGTCCCACCTGCCAACACGGTGTTGGACCCGAAGTACTTGCGCGACCTCCATCGCGACATGTTCGGACAGGTGTGGCACTGGGCGGGGAAGGACCGAACGCGCGAAGTGGTTGTCGGGATCGATCCGGCTGACATCGCGGTCCGGCTGCGCGTCCTCACAGACAACGCCCGCTACTGGGTGGCCAACGACGTGTTCCCGATCGACGAACTCGCGACCCGGTTTCACCACCGGCTGGTGCAGATACACGTATTCAGAAACGGCAACGGGCGCCACGGCCGCGCCGCGACCGGCATCCTTCTCCGCAGCTTGGGGCAACCTCCATTCACGTGGGGCGCCGGGCTCGCGGTGACTCCGGACGAACTCAGGGCGCGCTACATCGGGGCGCTGCGGCGCGCCGATGCCGACGACTTCGTGGATCTGTTGGCATTCGTGCGCACGTGAACCAGCCGGTTCGAGGGGCGAGTAGACAGCGGGCCGCCGGTCCGTTATCGTTTTTGGAACACGTTCTATTTTCACCGGGGGTAGCGAGCGCATGGAATTCGGCCTGTTCCAGGGCGGCTTCGTCCACAAGGACCTGTCCGCGGCAAATCCGGACGCGGAACACGACCGCCTCATGAGCGAGATCCGGCTCTGCGAGACCGCGGATCAGCACAACTGGAAGTACGCGTGGTTCACCGAACACCACTTCCTCCAGGAGTACTCGCACATCTCGGCCAACGAAGTGTTGATGCCGTGGGTGCTCGCCCGCACCGAACGCATCCACGTGGGCAGCGGCATCATCAACGTCACGCCGCCGGTCAACCACCCGGCCCGGGTCGCCGAGCGCGTGGCGATGATGGACCACGTGTCGAGCGGTCGCTTCGAGTTCGGCACCGGCCGCGGTTCGTCGACGACCGAGATGGGCGGCTTCGGTATCACCGACCCCGAGATCACGCGCGACATGTACGACGAGGTGATCGTCGAGTTCCGGCGTATGTGGAGCGAGACCGACTACTCGTTCGACGGCAAGTTCTTCACGATGCCGACACGCAACGTGTTGCCGAAGCCGTACGTGAAGCCGCACCCGCCGATGTGGGTCGCGGCGGGCAACCCGTCGACGTTCGAGAAGGCGGCCCGGATGGGCCTGGGCGTGTTGTGCTTCACGGGCGGCACCCCCGAGAAGATGGCGCCGTTGATCGATCTCTACAAGAAGACCATCAAAGACGCGGAGCCGGTCGGCGACTTCGTCAACGACAACATCGCGGTCACGACGAGCTTCATGTGCCTCGAAGACCGCGACGAAGCGCGCGAGTGGATGACGCGTTCGGGCAACGGCCGCCAGCAGTCGCTCGTGTTCCACTACCTGGACACGTTCCCGAAACCGCCGTTCGTGCCCGACTGGCCGCAAGAGATCCCCGACCCCACGCTCAAGCAGATCGATGCCGGCTTCGAGAGCGGCGCGAGCATCTGCGGCACGCCCGACGATTGCGCGCACGGCCTCCAGAAGTGGGCCGATGTCGGTGTCGACCAGATCATCATGGGCCCCTCGGGATCGGTGTACCCGCACGAGCTGCTCGAGCGCACCGTGAAGCTGTTCGGCGACGAGGTCATCCCGCGGTTCGACACGGATCCGCAGCACTCGACGTCGCGCTACCGCGCCGAGGCCGCCACCCGGCTCGGATTGGGCTGAGCGACCCGGTTCGGACGGGCCTGACCGTCTGCGAGAATGGGGGATGCCCGAAGAGCATCCCGACCTGGAAGCCGTCGGCGGCGCCATGCGCGAGGAATGGCGCGCCGACCAGGAAGCCGCGACCCGCGACGCGGCCGAAGACTTCCACCATCGGCGCACGCTGCACGACGCGTTCACCGAGCACATGCACCGGGGTGACCGCCTCGCCGTGACGGTCGCCGGGTACCGCGTGGCCGGCATTCCCGAAGAGGTCGGCCCCGACCTGCTCGCGCTCCGCACCTTGTTCGGCCGGATCGACATCCAGCTCTCGCCGGTGGTGCCGCTCTGGTACGACGTGTTCGAGCGGGCGGTTGAGGGTGGCAGCCGCGGCGTCGACGTTGCGGGCGGTTCCTTCGTGCGGGCGCTGCAACTCCATGAGCAATACGACGACGCGACCATGGGAACCGTGTTCGACCCCGACGGGTTCGACGGCAAGCTCCGCGTCGGCGCCGACTTCGTCACGGTCATTGCCCGCGCCGGCGCCGAGACCACGGTCCCGCTCGCGTTCGTTTCGTGGGTGAGCAAACGGAGGGACTGAGGTCGTCCATGGACAACGAGATCCCGAACGACGAAGCCGAACTGGAGCGCGAGGAACAGGACCGGTTGCTGTACGCGGCCGACATCGGCGGCCTCACGTTGGTGGTCGCCGCGCTTGTGTTCATGGTCGGAACCGCGATCACGTCGTGGTCGTACGGCCTCGATCAGGGATTGTTGGACGATCTCGTGTGGCTGACGCAGGGAGCCAACATCGCAACTGCGGCGGTGTGCGGGCTCGGGCTCGTCGCCGTGCTCGC
>JANNHK010000224.1:0-2215 GCA_031404355.1 Actinomycetes bacterium | reverse complement strand
ATGCCGTCGGCACTATTAGCGCTTGGGGCGAATCAAGGCGACCGCCTCGGCGGTTTCTTGCGGGCCTGCCGTATGCTCGAAGCGAGCGGCGTTCGCCCTCGGCTCCGGTCGCGCCTCTACTGGACGCGCCCCCTCGCTGGCGCGGGTTCCATGTAGCCCTCCGAGTATGGCGCGACGCCACGTTGCTGCAACGTCTGTTTCGTCGATCCTGGGCATTCGAGAGTGATGCCCAGATCTCAGGCGGCGAGCTCCATGACCCAGTAGGTCACTCCGTTGGAACCGACCGCCGCAGCGACGCCGATGTTGACCATGCTGCTATTGAGGATGTTCGCCTTGTGTCCGGCGCTCTTCATCCACGAGTTCATCACCTCTGCGGGGGTCCGCTGACCTGCCGCTGCGTTCTCGGCCCAGGTGGTCCAGCCGTAGCCGTACACACTGATCCGTTGCCCCGCATTGGTGCCGCCAGACCCGGTGTGGGTCAGCACTCCGCGTTGGGCAATGTCGTTTGCGTGGCTCTGCGCGGCGCTGGTCAGACGTTCGTCGATTGCGACCGGCGCGAGACCGGCGTTGCCCCGTTGTCCATTGACCGAGGCGACCACTGCGTCCTGCACATTCACGACCTGGACGATTGCGGGGGGTGGTGTGCACCGCGCTGCCAAATCGGTGGCCCCGAGGAGCCCGAGTACTGCGGTCATGCCGAATGCGCCGAGGTGGTTGTGGATCCGGCGCCTGCGGCGACGAAGTGGGGAGAGGTTCAAAGTGTTCCAATCGCGCCCGCAATTGGTGGGCGCCGGATCGAGGCGTGTTCGTCATCAATCCGACATGAAACCGTAACAGTAGCTCCGACGGACCGCGATGTGTGTGCATAGCGGTCGGTCAATCGCGGCGTCGCTGGCGTGAGGCGATTGTCATGCCCCGACCATCGCAGCATGTTGGAGAACCGGTGGCGACTGGCGGGACCGCAGTTTCGCAATGCTCGTCGCCGAACGTGCATCGCCGAGGACACGATTGCCGATGTCGATGCGTCTGGAATCTGGCCCGGCAGCATGGTCACGGAGGTCGCACCCGCCGGCCCCTTCTGGAAGGCGGAGCCCGAACACCAGGACTACCTCGAGCGCTATCGCGCGAGCTGCACCTGTCACTTCGATCGACCGAACTGGAAGGTGCCCCGCCGCGACGTCGCCGTCTGATCCGTCGGCTGGAGCCAAGCCGACGGATGCGTGTCTCAGGGTGGCATCGTGCACCCCTCACATTTCCCTGGATTACCACGCAACGCGGGCGTATGGTGACGTAGAGGGGTGAGTTGCGGGACCACCTGACCAACACCAGTTGGTCGAGACAAGCAAAGGAGATGTCAAATGGCTCCCGCCAAGAAGTCTGCATCCAAGAAGTCCGCTCCCAAGAAGGTCCCCGCGCCGGGGCCGGCGTCACCGGCGCCCGCGCGACAGACCGACGTCGAGGACTTCATCTGCAACCTGGTCCCGTCTCGCCAGACCGAAACCGACTGGCGGTTCTCGGATTCGCTGGAGGCGGGCGTGGTGGGAGCACCAGCTGCGCTGCCGACCTCCGTTGATCTGCGAGCAGCCTGGTGGTCGATCAACAACCAGGAGGACACGGGCTCCTGCGTCGGTTGGGCGACCGCGGACGGAGTGGTGAGACACCACATGGTCCAGGCCGGCCGCATTGCGCAGAACGCGTTGTTGTCACCGCGTCACGTGTGGATGGCATCGAAGGAGACCGACACCTTCACGGCCCGACCGGAGAGCTTCATGGAGGGCGCCGGCACCACGCTCAAGGCGGCACTCGACGTCGCTCGCAAGCACGGCGTGGCGCTCATGACCGACCTCCCGTTCCACATCCAGACAAAGATGTACACCGGCAGCGAGAACGCGTTCTATGCGAGCTGCGCGCAGCGGCGCATCTCGGCGTACTTCAACCTGCGTTTGTATCTGCGTGACTGGAAGACCTGGCTCGCCACGAACGGCCCGATTCTCGCCGCGTTGAACGTCGACGAGGGTTGGGACGGAGCGACGGCGAAGAAGGGACGGGTGGACACCTTCAAACCCGACACGGCGCGCGGCGGTCACGCGATCTGCGTGGTCGGTTACCGGGCTGACGGCCGATTCATCGTCCGCAACAGTTGGGGAACGGCCTGGGGCGACAAGGGATTCGCTTATGTGAAGCCCTCGTACATCACCGCAGGCTTCTTCGATGA
>JANNHK010000223.1:0-2606 GCA_031404355.1 Actinomycetes bacterium | reverse complement strand
ACGGACGGACGGACCGGCTACACACACCACGCACAACCACTTCCCACCGACTCACTCCTCGGGTGCATGAATCAATACGACTTCGCCAACCGACCGACTTACCGCCGCACCCACACAGACTTGTCAACGAAACCACCGCAGCGCGTGACACGAACTCAACCATCGGGGCAATCTGTGCGGATGACGGTGGGCCGAGACATTCCGTTCCGGTTGCCCGAAGTTCCGACGTTGGCCGAGGTCGTCGCGGCGTGGGGCGATGCAGGCCATTGGGCCGGGGCCGTGGACGACCAGTGGCGCTACCTCTACCTCTCCGACGAGCTGGCGTCGGCTGCTCGTGGGCAGGCGGTCGTCGGCGAGTTCATGTTCGGCGCCACGCGCGTCGCGTCCAGCCTCGCGGGGCAGGCCGGCATCAACACCATCGAGGAGATACGAGCCCAGTTCATGTCTGTCGGCGGCTGGTTGCTCATGGACATCGGGCGCGAAGCATTGCGTAAGGCGGTCGACCCGATGTTGCGGGATCTCGTAGATGGACTCGAACCGTGCGACGACGAGGCACGCTCGTACGAGACACCGACCACACATTTTGGTGGCAGTATTGCCGTGAACGCCGTGTATCAACGCGTGCGAGATCCGTCCGGACAGGTCGTCGGGACCCTGTTCGTGAACAAGCCCGCGCTGGGCATGGGCACGATCGCCATGCTCACCGCCGCGGGCGACCTGAGCCATTTCAGCCGGATGCAGCAACTCGCGATCGCGGGAAAACGGCCTGCGGCGGTCTTGTTCGCGGATCTTGAAGGCTCGACCCAGTTGGCGAAACGCCTCCCGACCGCGAGCTACTTCACGCTGGTACGGCGACTCACCCGCGCGGCTGACAAGTGCGTGGTCGACGCCGGTGGCATCGTCGGCCGCCACGCCGGTGACGGCGTCACCGCCTTCTTCGTCGCGGAGACAGCAGGCTCGGAATCGGCGGCCGCGCGTGGCTGCATCACCGCGGTACGAGCCCTGCAAGCGGCCACCCTCGCGATCGCCTCCCGCCACGACCTGGCCGCCGACGAAATCACGGTCCGCGCCGGTCTGCACTGGGGAGCAACCTTGTACATCGGCAGCATCATCACCAGCGGCCGCTCCGAAGTCACCGCGCTCGGCGACGAAGTCAACGAAGCGGCCCGCATCGAAGCATGTGCCTCCGGCGGACGAGCACTCGCTTCAAAAGCACTTCTCGAACGTCTCAACACCGACGACGCCGCCGCGCTCGACCTCGACCCGAACATAGTCAGCTACACCCAACTCGCCGACCTCGGCACGGCAACCGACAAAGCCCGACGAGACGCCCCCGCCATCGCCGTATCCGACATCGCAACCGCCAGCCACTGACCGCAAGAGCGGGCCGCGATACCCGTGAACAAGCCACCGCGCCTACGCGCGGTCGAGGATTTCGGCCGCGGCGCGTTCCCCCGAGCGGACGGCGCCGTCGATGGCGCCGTGCGATGTGGTTGCGGTTTCGGTGCCGGCCCAGTGCACGCGGCCCATGGGCTCGCGGAGCAGGTGGCCGTAGGTCGTGAGGATGTTGGGCGGGAGGTGGGCCATCGAGCAGCCGCGCGTCCACTCCTCTGTCCACCATCTGGTTTCGACGAAGTCGACGGGTGTCGCGGCGCGAGGTCCGAGTCTCGACGTCAGGGCATCGACGACGGCGCTGCGACGTATCGGGGCGTCGAGCGCGTCGAAGCGGTCGGCGACCGCGCCGAACGTGAAGCACGCGATGACGCCCGGCGTTCCTGACATCGGTGACGCGTCGATCGTCACCTCGGCCGCCGAGCCGGGCTCGGAGGTCTGGCCGCTGAAGCCGTCGGCGCGCCAGAACGGCTCGTCGTACACGACCAAGGTCTTCGTCTCGGTACCGGCGACCGCGTTGCGGTAGAGCGCGCGACGGTCGTCGGGGAGTGGGGGATCGAACGTGATCTCGAGCGCGAGCGCGGGTGGGACCGCGACGACGACCCGGCCCGCGGTGACCGTTTGGCCTTCGGCCTCGATGACGACGCGATCTTCGTGCTGGGTGATCGAGCGCACGGGTGCGTTCAAGCGCACGGCGTCGCCCAACGCTTCGGCGACCCGGTGCGCGATCGATCCGGCGCCACCGTCGACGAGGTTCTCCTGGGCGCCGCCTTCGATCGAGAACAGGGTGCCGATACTGCCGTGGGCGCGCACGAGGAAAAGCAGATGCAGGAGCGAGACATCGTTCAGGTCGCTGGTGAACAGGCCGCGTAGCGCCATCTCGAACAGTTCGCGCCCGATGCCCGCGGTGACACCCGACTTGTCGAACCACGACGCCACCGTGCGGTCGTCCCAGTCGGCCGCGTTGGGTGCGGTCCACGGCGTGTCGAGCGGGACCTTCTTCGCCATGCGGTCGATCTTGCGTTGCGCCCACGCGATGGATCCGACTGCGAGCGGACTGATCTTGGGGATGAGTCCGGTGTAGCGCCGGTTCCGGTCGCCGTCGACGAGGAGGTGCGCGCCTTTCACCCACGTCTTGTACGTGTCGACGCCGACCTCGCGTGCAAGCCCGAAGATGGCGTCGTGCTTCGGCGCGAGCCAGGCGCCGCCGCGGT
>JANNHK010000222.1:0-7297 GCA_031404355.1 Actinomycetes bacterium | reverse complement strand
GAACCGGAATCCGGCCACGCCACCGAGATCGCACCGGCGATGTCGCCGTCGGGGATGAGGCGGATCCGAGCACCGGCCTCGCGACACTCCTTGATGATCTGCTCGTGGCGCGGGCGGTCGAGAATGACCGCGGTGACGTCTCGGACGTTTTCGCCCTTGGCCTTCGCCACCGCTTCGAGGTTGGCCTTGATCGGTGCATCGAGATCGATGTACGGGGCCGCTTCCGGTCCGACCGCGATCTTGTCCATGTAGACGCACGGACCCGGGTCGAACATCGTGCCCCGCTCGGAGATCGCGATCACCGAGATGGCGTTGTTGCGGCCCAGCGAGGTGAGCGTGGTGCCGTCGATCGGGTCGACCGCGATGTCGCAGGGCGGCCCACCGGCGCCGATCTCCTCGCCGTTGAACAGCATCGGGGCTTCGTCCTTCTCGCCCTCGCCGATGACGACGACACCGTCCATCTCGACGCTGTTGAGGACGACGCGCATCGCCTCGACCGCGGCGCCGTCGGCCGCGTTCTTGTCGCCGCGTCCCATCCACCGGCCACCGGCCAACGCCGCGGCTTCCGTAGCCCGCATCAACTCCATCGCGACGTTGCGATCAGGATGCTGCTGGGTCTCCATACGTGCTCCTGTCCAGGGGTTTGGCGACCCTAGCAAGGGGTCGGCCCGACGGGTTGGGCGCTCGGCGTGCCAACATGGCGCCGTGGGTGCACTCGCAGGAAACGTCGCGTTCGTCACCGGCGCCGCATCGGGCATCGGTGAAGCCTGCGTCGCCCGCTTTCTCCGCGAAGGTGCGCACGTCGTCGGCTGCGATCTCGTCGAGCCGCAGCGTGAACTCGACGTTCCCGAAGGCACCGCGCCGGCGAGCTTCGCGATCCTCGACGTCCGCGACGAAGACGCCATCGCCCGTCTCATGGCCACGACGGTCGAGGAGTACGGCCGCATCGACTGCGTCGTCACGTCGGCCGGAGTCGCCGGTGGTGGTCCGGCCCACATGGTCGACCGGGACGAATGGCAACGTGTACTCGACGTGAACCTCACCGGCACGTTCCTCGTGTGCAAGCACGCGGTCACGCACATGCTGCGCCAGGAACCGCGGAACGGAGAACGCGGCAGCCTCGTCACGATCGCGAGCGTCGAAGGGCTCGAGGGAACCGCGGGCGGTAGCTCGTACAATGCGTCGAAAGGCGCGGTCGTGATCTTCACGAAGAACCTCGCGATCGACTACGGCCGCAGCGGAATTCGGGCCAACGCGATCTGCCCCGGATTCATCGAGACGCCGTTGCTCGCCGGAGTCATCGGCGCACCGGGCATGGAACAGGTCTACGAAGACATTCGCGAGGAGCACAAGTTGCGCCGCCTCGGCCGGCCCGACGAGATCGCCGCGGTCGCCAACTTCCTCTGCTCCGCCGATGCCTCGTTCGTCACCGGCCAGGCCATCGCCGTCGACGGCGGCTACACAGCCGGCCGCGACCACGGCATCACCAAGATGCTTGGCCTTTGACTCCTTGCATGTGACTGGCTGTGAGGCGGCTTCGCCGCGATTGGAGACTGTGTCAAAGGCGGCGAGTGCCCTCCGCGCCGCGTCTTTGTGCGGGTCGGGCGGCGGGCGCTCCGGTCACCGCTCGGTCGTGACGTTGGGTGGCGCCGGTAAGCTCATTGTCCGATGGACGAGCGCGAGGCCGACTTCACGACGATGTCGGGGGTTCCCGTCGAGCCGGTGTACGGGCCGGCCGAGGGCCGTCCCGGTCAGTACCCCTACACGCGCGGGCCGTACGCCTCGATGTACCGGTCGAAGCTCTGGACCATGCGCATGTTCGCCGGGTTCGGCACCGCGCTCGACACGAACGCGCGCTTTCGCGAGCTCCTGCAGGCGGGGAGCGACGGGCTCTCGACCGCGTTCGATCTCCCCACGCTCATGGGCCGCGACTCCGACGACGACCTCGCGTTGGGCGAAGTCGGCAAGTGCGGTGTCGCGGTCGACACGCTGGCCGACGTCGAGGACCTCTACCGCGGCATCGACCTCGGTACGGTGACGACGTCGATGACGATCAACGGCCCGGCCGCGATCGTGTTCGCGATGTACGTCGCCAACGCGGAGTCGGCCGGCGTCGAGCGGGCCCGGCTCGGTGGGACATTGCAGAACGACATCCTCAAGGAGTACCAGGCGCAGAAGGAGTTCATCTTCCCGCCGCGTCCGTCGCTGCGGTTGGTGGCCGACAGCCTCGCGTTCTGCGCGGCCGAGATGCCGCGTTGGCACCCCATTTCGATTTCCGGCTACCACATCCGCGAAGCCGGTTCGACGGCCGCGCAGGAGCTCGCGTTCACACTCGCCAACGGCTTCGCCTACGTCGAACTCGGACTGCAAGCCGGTCTCGACGTCGACGCGTTCGCACCGCGCCTCTCGTTCTTCTTCAACGCGCACCTCGACTTCTTCGAAGAGATCGCTAAATACCGTGCCGCCCGCCGCATCTGGGCCCGCTGGATGCGGGACCGGTACGGGGCCACGTCGGAGCGTTCGTTGCAGATGCGGTTCCACACGCAGACCGCGGGCGTTTCGCTCACGGCGCAGCAGCCCGAGATCAACATCGTGCGTACCGCGATCGAAGCGCTCGCGGGCGTGCTGGGCGGTACGCAGAGCCTGCACACGAACTCGATGGACGAAACGCTCGCGTTGCCCACCGAGAAAGCGGCGCGGATCGCGCTGCGCACCCAGCAGGTCATTGCGAACGAGACGCGCGTCGCGAACGTCGCCGACCCGCTCGGCGGCTCCTATTACGTCGAGGCGCTGACCGACGAGATGGAACGCCAGGCCGAAGAGCTGTTCGCACAGATCGAGATGCTCGGCGACGGGTCGCTGCTCGAAGGCGCGATCCGCGGCTGCGAAGAAGGTTGGTACCAGGGCGAGATCGCCGACTCCGCGTACGAACTGGAACGCAAGCTCAACCGCGGCCAGCACGTCGTCGTCGGTGTCAACGCGTTCCTCGAAGGCAACGACGAACCGCCGCCGCCGATCCTGCGCATCGGTCCGGAGGTCGAGGAGGAGCAGCTCCGCCGGCTCGAGAAGGTGCGCCGCGAGCGCGACGCCGCCGCGGTCGGCGGCGCCCTCGCGCGTGTGCGCGCGGACGCCGCCACCGATGCCAACCTTATGCCCGCGCTCGTCGACGCGGTCCGTGTGTACGCAACCCTCGGCGAGGTCGTCGACGCGCTGGCCGACGTTTTCGGCCGCTGGGTCGAAGACCCGCGGATCTAACCGTCAGTTTGTGTTGGTGTAGACCCCTCGCATGAGGACGTGGTCGTAGGCCGTCGTGCCGTAGAGCATCACGTAGTAGTCACCGGGCGCCGGAGCCTCGATCGTGCACTTCTCCGTGTTGTTCGTTGGGTTCGTGCTCTTGCAGAGGAAGCTCGTGGTGCTCGGAATCTGGCCGAACTGCACGTACAGGTCGACGTTCCCATTCCCGTTGTAGCTGTTGAACGTCACCTTGCGTTGCCCCGGGGGGACCGTGAGCTTCCAGTACTTCTGCGAACCGGCGGGGCCGGCCAACTGCTTCACGTACTTGTTGTTGACCAGGATGCCCGCGTACGTGCCCGTGAGGCTGACGCCGGAGTAGCTCGTGTAGCCGCGTACCATCACGTGCCAGGTCCCGGCCGCGGGATCGTCGAACGTGCATGTCTCCGTGTTGCCGCCGAGGTACGGCCGGCAGTCGAAGGTCGTCAGCGTCGGCAGGCTGCCGTGCCGGACGTACAAGTCGGCGTCGCCGAGCCCCCCGTTGATCCCGAACGTCAGCGACGGCTGACCGGCGGGCACGTCGAGCGTCCAGAACTGCATTGACCCCGGCGCCCCGCCGGCGGTGACGGGCATGCCGTTCGCGAGGGGCGTCGACGTCGGAACGGTCACTTCCAGAAGGAAGGGGACGCTGTGGCTGACCCCGCCGGTTCCGGTCACCGTGACTTCGTACGTGCCGACCGGCGTGTCTGCGCTCGTCGTGACCTTCATCGTTGCGCTTGCACCAGACGTCACCGACGCCGGCACGAACGAAGCGGTCGCACCGCTGGGAAGGCCCGTCGCCGTGAGGGCGATCGTTTGCGGAATGCCCATCGTGGTAGCGGTGGAGACGGTCGTCGTGAGCGAGGATCCCGCGAGTGCCGTTCCGGCGTGCGGCCACACGCCGATCGAGAAGTCGCTCGGTGCTGCTGCGTAGTAGTTGCCGACAAGGGTGATGCCCCCGTAGCCCGCGTAGCCGCGGAGCATCACGTACCAGGTCCCGGCCGCGGGATTGTTGAACGTGCATGTCTCCGTGTTGCCGTTCAGGTATGGGCGGCAGTCGAACGCCGCGAGCGTGGGTCGGCTGCCGCGCCGAACGTAGAGGTCGGCGTCGCCTGAGCCACCACTGGTCGTGAACGTGAGCGACGCTTGGCCGGCCGGAACGTCGAGCGCCCAGAACTGCTCGGAGCCGACCGTGCCGGCAGCCGTCACCGGCACTCCGTTGGTCAGGACTGCGGGCGGCGCAACGACGGTGAGCGTGTAGGTGGCAGTGCGGACAGTCGCGCCGACCGCGGCGACCGTGATCGCGTAGATGCCCGACTCCGTTTCCGGCGTCGTCGCGATCGTCAGCGTCGAGATACTACCCGTCGTGAGCGACGCGGGTTCGAACGAAGCGGTCGCGCCCGCCGGCAGACCGGAGGCCGAGAGCGTCAGCGTTTGCGCCGGGTCCGCGCTCGACGCCGAGATCGTCGTCGTTGCGATGGATCCGCTGTCGACCGCCGCCGCGGCCGGGTTCGCCTTCACGGAGAAGTACTGGGGGTCCGCGCACGTCATCATCGAGTTGCCGATGTTCATACGCCGGTTCCCGTCGATTCCGATGTTGCCGATCGTGTCCGCGCCGGCGAGCACCAAGTCAGTGAGTTCCCAAGCCGCCTTCGTCCGACACGCATCGGACTGGGCGAGCAGTGCGATCGCACCGGAGACATGCGGCGTCGCCATCGAAGTGCCCGAGAGCGTCCCGTAGGAGTTGTTGGGCAGCGTCGAGAGCGTGGCCACGCCCGGCGCCGCGATGTCGACGGTGGTCGCGCCGAAGTTCGAGAAGCCGGCGCGGGCGTCGTTCTGGTCGGTGGCCGCAACGCAGAGCGTCGCGTAGATGCACGGCGAGACCGGCGAAGCATCGACGTTCAGGCCGTTGTTGCCCGCCGCGGCGACGAAGATGATGCCCGCGGCCTCGGCGCGGTCCACGGCGAGCGCGAGGGCTGTCGACGTGCCGTTGCCGCCGAGCGAGGCGCTCAACACCCGGAGATTGACTCCGTTCTGCTTGGCTTCGATGGCCCGGTCGATGCCGTTGACGATCTGGTCGACACTGCCGCTGCCGTTCTGGTTCAACACCTTCAGGCCCATCAGCTCGACGTCCCAGCTCACACCGGCGACACCCATGCCGTTGTTGCCGACTCCGCCGATCGTGCCGGACACATGCGTCCCGTGGTAGTGGTCGTCGGTGGGGTTGCAGTCGCTGTTGATCGAGTCCCAACCCGTCGTGGCGGCCGGGCAACCCCAGAGCCCGGCGGTGTTGTGCCACATGTTGTCGGCGAGGTCGGGGTGAGTGGCGTCGATGCCGGTGTCGAGGACACCGACGACGACCGACGCGTCACCGGTCTCGACGTCCCATGCCTGCGGCGCCGCGATCTTTTCCATTCCGTACAGCTCGGCGTAGCGCAGGTCGTCGGGCGTCGCCGTGGCGGTCAGGACGAGGTTCGGCTCGGCGTAGAGCACCTCGGGGCGGCTGCGTAGTGCGGCAATCGCCTCGTCGACCTGCGCGGGTGCGACTTCGAGTACGTGCCCGTCGTGGCCGATCGTGTCGGTCGACTGTCCCGCGAGGGCGCCGAGCGTCTCGGCGACGGTTTCCGGCGGTGTTCCCGGTTGGAACCCGACGAGGATCTCGCCGTCGACGTACTCCGCGCCGCCGGCGTCCGCCGGGCCGCTCACGGCGCTACTCGTTGTGTTCGTGGCGACCAATCCCGAAGCCAGTGCCGCAATCAGCAGCCCGGCTCCTGCGCAGCGTCGTGCCCGCAACATGTCTTTCTCCTTTGCCCGCTCGAATCTCGTTTCTCACGGGGGGAACTACCGGACCGAGGCTGCGGTGGACCGAGTGCGCGTCGAAGTGACTACTGTCACCCGATTGCGCCACATCACTTCGGACCGGCTCGACGAGATCGAATCGCTGCTCGAGTCGATCCGCGCCCTCCAGGTGCTGGTCGAGAGGAAGTGGGGCGTCTTCTACCGGAAGTCGAGAGCGTTCCTCCATTTCCACGAGGACGGTGACGACGTGTACGCAGACGTGAAGCTTTCGTCGGATCTGTTCGATCGCTACCGCGTCACGACCGCCAGGGAACAGCAAGAACTGCTCGCCGACATCCGGAAGGTGTTGTGAAGCCCGAACTGCTCGAGGTCGCGCGGGCCGCGAAGGGGTTCATGCCCGACGACGAGGGCCTCGCGCTGTACGAAGCGGGGATCGACGCCGGGCGCCTCGGGCCCCTGCTCGAGATCGGCACGTACTGCGGGAAATCGGCGGTGTACCTCGGCGCGGCCGCGCGCGAACGAAGCACGGTGCTGTTCACCGTCGACCACCACCGCGGTTCGGAAGAGAACCAGGGAGGCTGGGAGCACCACGACCGCGAGGTCGTCGACCCCGCGACCGGGCGCATGGACACGCTCCCGTTCTTTCGCCGCACGATCGAGCAGGCCGGCCTCGAAGACGCGGTCGTCGCGGTCGTCGGCTACTCGACGCCGGTCGCACGCGTGTGGGGAACCCCACTCGGGCTGGTGTTCATCGACGGCGGTCACGCCGAAGACGTGGCGATGTCGGACTACCACGGCTGGTCGCCGCACGTCATGCCGGGTGGCATCCTCGTGTTCCACGACGTGTTCGAGGATCCGGCCGAGGGCGGGCAAGCACCGTTTCACGTATGGCAACGCGCCGTCGCCGACGGGTTCACGCCGGTCGCGACGACCGGTTCGTTGCGCGTGCTCCGCCGGGCCTAGCCGAACCCGTCAACCAAACTCGTCAAAAAGTCGGGGGCGGAGCCCAACCCTGGGGCGGTCCGTAGGTGTACGCCGCGCGCCGCATCCGGCCCCGCCGGCGGGCGCCCACGATCAGCATGACGACGCCGGCGATCGCGACGAGTCCGCCGAGGCCCGCGACGAAGAACCACTGAAGGCTCGATTCGATCGCGCCGGTGAACGACCGGCCGACGATCACCTCGCTGTAACCGTCGGTGTTGATCGCGATGTTGTAGTCACCCGCGGA
>JANNHK010000221.1:0-38471 GCA_031404355.1 Actinomycetes bacterium | reverse complement strand
TGCGCTGACCGCGAACGATGTGATCGGCCGTGGTCGGGTTTGGACAGGCTGGCGAACGCGACGATCGGTCAACTGTTGAGCGGGAAGCTCGCCACTGATCCACGTTTGGCTGCTACCCAAGAAGGACAGCAATGAGCGCGCGGAGTTGCGCGTACTGCAACTGCGGCGACTACGACGACGGAGACGGCCGCACACGTCCCGACACGGGCACGCCGATCTGCTGGTGCGGGCACACCGAAAACGAGCACTACGAAGGGCGTGTGTGATGTCGCGTGTGGGTGAGATAGAAGCCCGCCTAGCCGCTGCCACCGATGCGCCGTGGTTCGTTGAGCGCGAACTCATCATGGACGCAACGAGAGAGCGCACGATCGTTATCGTCGGATGCGGTGACGACGACCCCCAGGTCGAGCGCGACGCCGAACTGATCCGCTCGGCTCCTGAGGATTTGCGGTGGTGTCTCGACCGCATCACCGAAGCGGAACTGTTCGCGCGTTACGTGTTGCGGTCGTGGCCGTCGTCGCCCACCGCGAAGACGACGGCAGCGGCTTGGTTGGAGAGTGTGTCTACAGAGACGCCGGGGGGCGTGTGATGGCTGAGAACACACCAGACCGCAGACTCCTGGACGCGATAGCGGAAGCGTTGTGGTCGATGGACCAGACGGCACCCGATGACCCGTCGTTCCACGTCTACATGGAGCAGGTGACGCGCGAGGCGACCGTTATCGCGTCTGCTCTTGGTGGGGTGGTGGTCCTCAAAACCGACCTCAAGCAAGTGGGATGGAAACACGACGACGGCACCATGGTCCCGCCCGGCGCGTTGACCGTGATGGACATGAACCCGAAGAATGGCGTGCTTCAGGTCGCTAATCCGGCCTGGTCGCCTGTGTTTGTGTTGGTGGAACCCGAGGTGACCGCATGACCCCAGAACGCATGAAGCACATCCGCGCCGAGATTGAGTCGGCCATGAGTTTCAAGACTCCAGCGTTACGCGAGCTTGGGGCGACGGCCCAGTGGCTGGTGGACGCGCTGGTGGTGGAACGGGACCGCGTCGCCGAGTTGGACGCGGCAGATTTGGCGAGGTCGGCCACCATCCGCGGGTTACGACAACGCGTCACCGAGTTGGAGACGGTGGTACGGAAGGCGATTCGGGTTATCCGCTCGATTGTCGACCCGGACGAGGCGATGGCCGACGCACAGGCCGTGTTGTGGGCTGTGCTGCCCGACGACGCGGCTGGGTCTGAGGGACCCGAATGACGCCTGAACGTGCGAGAGAACTGGCGGACGTGGCGCGCATGGTCCGCGACGACGCGGTCAACGACTCGGCGCGGCTCGACGGGAAACCGTTCAACGGCGCGGCGGTTGCTGAGACGTTCGGGGAGACGCTCGCGATGGTCCACGCGTTGGCGGGCATCGTCATCGAGCTATGCGAGGGAACACCCCAATGACCGCGCGGGTGCCATCGAAGCGGGGAGCGGATTACCAACCGGCCCCGACCTCGCAGGTTGATATTGATGTCCCGCGGGCGTATGTGGCCGCGCCGCAACCGCATGCGCGGTATTGGCCGACTGTCACCCTCGCTGATACCGAGTGGGAGTCGCTACTCGACGCGCTGGAAGGGTGGGATGTGGGAGAGCTGCCGCTCAAACAGGTAAGGGTGAAGGTTGCGGAGCAGGTGTACGCAGCCCGCAACGCAAAACGCTCGTCGTTGGTGGCGTCTGAGGTTTCGGGACCAGGGGACTCGTGAAGCTCGACACGCACGACGACGGCACCGCAACCGTCACCATCGACACGTACGCCGACCTCCTAGCCGTCCGTGCGCTCCCCGAATGGCACATGACCGGGCCGCGCACCGTCGCCACTACCAACGCACATCTTGCATCGGTTGGGATCATCGACACGCCCGACGTCACGAACCTCGGGACACCCGCCGACTACCTGTTCGACTACCAGCAATGGATCGTGAACCTCGCTTGCGACCGCGAACGGTTCGCGATCTTCGGAGACTGCGGGCTCGGCAAAACCGCGATGCTGCTCGACTGGTGCCGGCTCGTCACCGAACATCATCAGCGCCGCACGTTGATCGTCGCGCCGCTCCAAGTCGTCCCCCAGACCGTGGACGAAGCCACCCATTTCTACGGTGACGGCCTTCCCGTTCTTGACTGCCGTGACCGTGCCACGTTGGATCGGTGGCTCGCCGATGGTGACGGTATTGCGATCACGAACTACGAGAAACTCGACCACGTAGACGGCGCGCTGTCGGTCGATGCGGTCGTGCTCGACGAGTCGTCCGTGTTGAAACAGTCGATGGGGGCGCGCCGTACCGCGCTCGTTGACGCGTTCGCGGGGGTGCGTTGGAAACTGTGCTGCACGGCGACACCAGCACCGAACGACCGCATCGAATACGCCCAACATGCCTACTTCCTCGACATTGTGCGTTCCCCGCGCGAGTTCCTCGCCTTGTTTTTCGTGAACCGTGACGGCAACTGGCAGATCAAAGGCCACGCGATCGAACGGTTCTACGCCCATCTGGCGTCATGGTCGGTGTTCATGCGGTCCCCGGCCCGGTACGGGTTCGCCGACAACCTCGCCGCCCTCCCACCCGCGACCGTGCTGTACCCGGACGTGGATTTGACGGTGGAGCAGTCCGAAGCTGCACGCGAGTACGAGTCGGGCGACCAGCCGTCCCTGTTCGGGGCGACACCGGGCGGGATCACCAGTCGCACGAAGATGATGCAGGTCGCGCACGGGTTTGTCCTCAACGGCGACGAACCGATCCGGACGTTCCCGACCAACAAACCCGACGACATTGCGGCACTCGCGAACGTCACGCATGGTGACGAACCCATCGTGATTTGGGTGACGTTCGACCGGGAAGGCGACCAGCTCGGCGCACTCATCCCCGACTCGGTTGTCCTCTCGGGCCGGACGGCACGCCCGAAACGTGACCTGACCATCGAACAGTTCCGCACCGGGACCGGGCCACGAGTGTTGATCGTGAAACCGTCGATGTTTGGGTTCGGGCTCAACCTCCAGGCGTGCCGAATACAGATCTTCTCGACCATCACTGACAGTTTCGAGCGGTACTACCAGGCGATGCGCCGCTCATACCGGTACGGGCAGACACGCCCCGTCGTCATCTACATCCCGTTGACACAACTGGATCAGGCGATGTGCACGAACGTCATGAATAAGCAGGCGGCATGGGAACACGACGCCGACCGCCAAGAACGGGAGTACATCAACGTGCTACGACCCGACGACACAACCGAACGGCGTGCGCTCAACACAACCCCAACCCCGACGTTGGAGGTAACGGAGGGTGCGCATTGGACGATGGTGCACGGCGACTCGGTCGCGCACATGCCGACCATGGCGGAAGCGTCATGTGATCTGGCCGTGTTCTCGCCACCGTTCGCGAACCTGTTCACCTACTCGTCCGCTGCGGCAGATATGGGCAACGTCCGTTCTGACGACGAGTACCGCCTCCAATGGGAGTTCTTCTGCCCGGAACTGTTCCGGGTGATGGCACCAGGCCGTGTCGTTGCGGTGCATTGCATGGACGTGATCCGGTTCGCCGGCCAGCACGGCCACCGGTCTACGTACGACTACCCGGCCGACCTTCGGCGTGGGATGGAAGATGCAGGGTTCCGGTATCACGCTCGCATCGCGATCGACAAGAACCCTCAGATTCAGGCGACGCGAACGAAGGACGCGAATCTGCTGTTCGCGACGTTGAAACGCAACGCGCTCGATTCGCACCCGCAAGCAACGGAGTGCCTCCTGATTTTCCGTAAGCCGGGCGAGTCGAAGCCGGTGAAACATTCGGAGCAGGCGATCACGAACACGGAGTGGATCGCGTGGGCGCATCACGTCTGGTACGGGATACGCGAAACCGACGTGTTGAACACGGCGTTGGCGAAGGAGCAGGAGGACGAACGGCACATCTGCCCGCTGCAACTGTCCCTCATTGAGCGTGTCGTCAGGCTCTGGTCGTCTCCGGGGGAGACGGTGTTCTCACCGTTCGCGGGGATTGGCTCCGAGGGTTACGAGGCGTTGTCGTGGCGGAGGAAGTTCTACGGCGTCGAGTTGAAGGAGGCGTATTACCGGACGGCTTGCAAGTTCCTCGCGGAGCGTGAGGCTGATGTTGCTGCGATTCGCGGGTTCTGGGATGACGAGGCCGTGTCGTGATTTTTGAGGTTTCGGGACCAACCCAATGAGCCGCCGCGTTTCTGAGAAAGGAACCTGACCGCGTGCGAATACCGGTTCGTGTTGAGGAGAACCCTGAATGAGCCCGCCCGACATCGTGGTTTCGGAGATACCAACATGAGCCGACTGGCATATTGGAAACCTGGGAAGGCGTGGCTGGAAACCCAAGACCGTCAGGTCGGCTGGTACAGCGTCCACATTCGCCACTCAGAATCGCTGTACCGCAACAAGGAACGCCCGATCCTCACGACCTGCCACTACTGCGACGTTCCAGCCGCGAACTGGACGTGGATCTCGAAGAACGGGAGACGCGATCGGTGGGGGATTCAACCCCCGCCCGGTGTGCGATATCTGGAATGGGACCACCGGAACCCGAAGTCTCGGGGAGGGTCGAACCGGCCTGAGAACATCGTGCCGGCGTGCGGCAAGTGCAACTCGAAAAAGGGCGACTTGCCGTATCTGTCATTTGTGCTCGGTGAGGGGCCTCTGTTCCCGCCAGAGGTCAAACCAACTATCAACGCGTCTCATGGGCTCGGCTGGCTGACGAAGTATCTCCGTGAGCGTGAACGGGCGAAGGTCTGATGGGTTGGGCGCGGTTCGATGACGGTTACAGCGAATCGGAGAAGGTCATCGCCGCAGGGCCGTGGGCTGAACTGCTCGACATGCGCGCCATCATCTACTGCGCCCGCAACGAAACGGACGGGAAGGTGTCTCGGGATGCGTTGAAACGTATCGGGGTCGGTATTCCGAACGTGCTGGCCCGTGTCGACAAGTTGCTTGTGGTCGGTCGTTGGGCGAATACCGAGTCGGGGTTGGGGTGGGTTGTGCATGACTTCTTGAAGTACCACTTGTCAAAGGCACAGCGGGAAGCGCAGCGGGAGAAGTGGCGCACGAAGAAGGAGATACAACGAATGTCCCCTGGGGACTCTTCCGAGAGTCCCCCTAAGGGAAGGGAATTGGTAGGCGCGTGCGCGATGTGTGATGAGCATGGTTGGCGGCTCTCACCGGATGGCGTGCCGCTGCTGCCCGTCGTCGTCTGCTCTCACGCTCCATCGTTGACGGTTGTTGGGGAGGTTGGGGAGTGACCCCCAAAGCCGAGCTTGGTTCTGATCCGCCGTGGGGCATGTGGGTACCGGACGAAACCGAACCTGGCCGGTGGCAGCCGTACGTCACAGCGATGGGTTCCTACGCCGTGTTCGGACTTGTGTACCCGGACAGGGAGTCATGCCAGGCGTTCATCGACGAGCACTTGTCGGACGCCTGGCAGGTTGTGGGGGATCTTGCAGCGGTCCGACGCCGCGAAACTTACGGGGGCGGCGTGTACTACTGCCCCCTTTGCGACGCCCGCGAAGGCACGGACCACGAAGCTGACTGCCTGATTCTGCGGGCTCAGGCTGTGGGTGGGGGTGAAGCAACCGGATGACCGCCCCGGGTTGGAACGAGTACGACGAAGCCCTTGAAGCCATCGAGGACGCCGTCGCGAAGACAGCGAGACTCCCCAAATCGGGGAACCTCGTCAGCGCGGTAGCTCTGCACGACGTCGCTGCCGGGATGCTCTGCGCTGGGCGCGCCTTGATATGGGATGCGTACGGGCAGTCTCATATGGCGCGGTTCCGTGACAGCCGGTGGAGGCGCTGAGTAGTGAGCGAACGCACGGATATGGCGAACCTGGTGGAGTTGTCCCGCCAGTTGAACCAGGTAGACCCGCACAGCTTCCACACACGGCTCGGGGAACTCAAGCGGGGGTCTTTCCCCACCTCATCCGTCCCAGGCGGCTCACGGGCCGCTGACAGGCCTCTCCCGGCACTAGACGACCACGACCGGTGGCTCACCATCCAGCAACACACGTTCTCCGACGGCATCGAACACGCCACCAGAGCCCTACGTGAAGCGATAGCAGCCCAGAACGCCGTACGGATGGTGATGGGAGTCAACGTCACCTCCCCCACCCTCCTGGCCGGCGAAACCCTTGAGGACGCCCAACGTAGAGCGATGCGAGACGCCCGCTCCAAAGCCGCCATGTACCTCGCCGACGTCGAGCAAGGCGAACACCGGTTCACCTGCCCTTGGTGCGAGCAACAGTTCAAACGCACCAAACGTCAACGTCAACGCCGAGGGCTGTGTAGGGCCTGCTACGACCTGTGGGTGGCACATGACAGGCCGTTGCATCCACCAGCCGAGGTCATCGAGAGGCGTCTCGCACGAGCCTCAGATAAGGCTGTCGGCGAACGTCTAGAGAAAGAAGCAACGGGATGACCGCAGAGGGCCTTCATATGGCACGCAAGGCGTGCCCTTCGGAGCTTACGCAGCGTCAATGGTTGAGTATCCGACCATTGACTGGTACGGTTACTTCCACTCTGGGTGTTCTGCCCCTGCCCACAGTAGAGATACACCAGGACAAGCACGTGGCGACCCTGACGTGTAACGGTTGCGGCGCAGCGGCGACAACCACGGGCTCCGGTAGCCCGTGGTTCTCCATCGAACGGAAGGGCGCACAGGCCCAGACGCTTGCTGCGTTCTGCACCCTCACCTGTCTACGTACCTACTGTGCCGGTCCTACGCCGTCACCAAGGTAGGGACGCACGATGACGTTCACTACGGGCAACAAGCTCGGCCTCGCCATCGCGACGCTCTCGGCCTAGACCCCGACATGATCGTCGACACCGGCAGAAGCCGACGACATCGCCACCGCGGTCAGCCACTACACCCTCACCGACGATGACTGACCCGATCTACAACAACCGCACCTGGCGTGCAGTACGCAAAGCCGTACTCGCCCGAGACCACCACCTCTGCCGCCTCAACCTCCCAGGCTGCACCCTCACCGCCCGCGCCGTCGACCACATACAAGAGATCTCCGCAGGCGGCGCATGGTTCGACCCCGCCAACCTCCAAGCCGCATGTACCCACTGCAACACCACCAAGGAAAACAACCGCCGACCAACCGCCGACCAATGGCGTCGGCGGCGCGCCCGCATAACACCCCCCGACCTGGGCTTACGGGGAGGGGGGCCAACATCACCAGCACGCCAACCCACCCAAACACCCGCCCCTGACTTTGTTCTCTCCCCGTGGGTTGCGGGTTCCGTGGATGATCCGCCTCCTCCGCCGGGATGGTGAACGATGAAGCAGTGCGCTGCGTGTCACCGGCCGGTGAAGTCCCCGCGTGCGAAGTTCTGTTTGGACATTGGGTGTGCCCGGGCGCGGGACCGTGAACGGAAACGGAGTCGCGAGCAGTCGGGGAAACCTGCCCCGGATGGGGACCGGCCGGCGGGTGGGGTGTTCGCGGCGACGCTCGTCGCTCTGGCGGGTGCGGGGAGGGTCGATTCCCCGGCCGGGCAGAACGCGCTCGCACTCGCGGCCCGCATCGACTTCGGGGCGTTCGATACGGGGTCGTCTCTTGCGGCCTTGTCGAAACAGCATTTAGCAGCGCTCGGCGAAGCCCTGAAAGACGTGTCGGTCGTGGCGGACGGGGTCGACGAACTGCGCGCCCGGCGCGCGGCCCGTGCCTGACGTCCTCGTCCAGCCCGCACATCTGTGGGTACCCGAACACAATGGGACGGCGGGTGGGGAAGCCGCCGACCTCGCCAAGATGGCCGGCGTCGAGTTGGACCCGGAACAGCGGGTCGCGCTCGACGCGATCCTTTCCACCCGGTCGGATGGGCTGTGGGCGTCGATCGACTCCGCGATCGTTGAGCCCCGACAGTGCGGTAAAACCGTCGTCCTCCAGGTGATCGCGCTCGCTGACCTGTTCCTCTTCGACGCCCGGCTCGTGACCTGGTCCGCTCACTTGTTCCCCACCGCGCAAGAAGCGTTCCGCGATTTGGAGAACCTAATCACCGGGACACCCGAGTTTTCTCGTCGGGTGAAACGCATCGACCGGGCCAACGGTGAGGAAGGCATCGAACTTGTCGGGGACCGCAGACTCAAGTTCCGGGCGAGGTCGAAGACGGGTGGGCGGGGCCTCACCGGAGACCGCGTCATTTTGGATGAAGCGTTCGCGATCGGTGCCGCCGAAATCGGGTCGTTGTACCCGACGATGTCGGCTCGGCCGAACCCGTCCGCCGTGTACGCGTCATCCGCTGGGATGCTCGGCTCCGACGTACTCCGCGGGCTACGAGACCGCGGCCGCGGTGGCGGCGACCCGTACCTCGTGTGGGTTGAGTGGTGCGCCGCCCCCGGCGAATGTGATCGCAAAGAACTGTGCGACCACCGGCCCGGTAGCGAAGGTTGCATCCTCGACGACCGGGAACGGTGGCAACAAGCGAACCCCGCTATGGGCGGAAGGATCACGGTCCGGTACCTCGAATCAGAACGGCTCACCCTCCCGGCTACAGAGTTCATGCGGGAACGGCTCGGCTGGTGGGACGACCCCGTCGCCGGAGTGTCCGGCATCGACCCTCACAGGTGGGCGGCGTGCGCAGACCGCGACGCCCAAATTGACGAACCCTGCACCCTCGCGATCGACGTGTCGCCGGGCCACACGTTCGGGTCCATCGTCGTGTGCGGACGTGCGTTGCATGTCGCGGAACATCACGCGGGCACAGCATGGATCATCGAACGACTCACCGACCTTGCCGGGGCGCATGACGTTTCCGGCATCGGCCTGGACCCGGCGGGCCCGGCCGCAGCTCTGATCCCAGATTTGGAGCAGGCGGGGTTCACGATCCGCAACACCACCAACCCGGCCGGGAAACTTGTCCTGTTAAACGGCCGCGAATCTGTGCAGGCATGCGAAGCGTTCCTGGCCGGTGTCCTCGACGGCACGCTCGTCCATCGCGACGAACACGACCTGAACGCCGCCGTCAAAGGCGCCGGCCGCCGCATCGTCGGGGACTCGTGGAAGTGGTCACGGCGCGACTCGACCGTCGACATTTCGCCGTTGGTGGCGGCGACAGTCGCCCGGTACTTGTGGACGACGATGCCTGGTCCTTTGACGGAGCCTCCAGTGTTGGCGATGGTCCTCGGACCGAAATGAGGAGGCGACGATGACCGAAACGCAACGCGCGCCCGTACGTTGGAACACCACGTTGTCGCGCATCGCGTTCGACGCGTCGAGGCTCTCCCCCGCGAAGGTGCTTCTCACTGTCGTTACCGTGCCGTTCTACCTGTTCGGCCTGATCGTCGGTGTCGTCTGGATGTGCATGGCGCTGATGTGGGCCGCGGTCGCTGTGGGTGTCGACGCCGGACGCAGGGTGCAGTCTCAGGCGCAGGAGTAGCGGGTGGGGCTCGCGGAGCGCGTCCTCGCACGCGCTGCGAACCGTGGCCGGTCCGTTGACCCGGTGACCATGGAAGAGTTCGGGTACCTCCTCGGCCAAGGCCGCGGAACAACCATGCGAACCAAAGCTGGTGTCACGGTCGGACCGAAACGTGCGCTTGGCCTCTCAGCCTGGTATCGGGGAGTGTCGTACCTCACGAACCAGATCGCAGGGCTGCCAGCACACACGTTCCGGACGTTGCCGGGCGACATCAGACAACAGCGCGCGGATCCGCTGTGGCGCACTAACCCCGACGGTGAGACCCCGTGGTATGGGACGGTCGAGCATTGGCTGATGTCGTTGCTGCATCGCGGCAACGCGTACAACTTTAAGAAACGCGACCAGCGCGGAGTTGTCAGCGGGTTACGCAGCCTCCATCCCGACCGGGTTATCCCAGGCCAGGCGTCGGACGGCACAAAGATGTTCGTCGTAGACAACAACCGTGAGCGGCCGTTCACGTCACGCGAAATCCTCCACATTCCCGGCCTCGGCGACGACGGCATCTGTGGCCTGAACCCAATCCAATACCACGCCGAATCGTTGGGGCTTGTTGTCGCGTCGGAAGAGTACGCGGCCCGCACGTTCGGGCAAGGCTCCCACCTCCGCGCGTACATCACGCTCCCGCAAACGTTGTCAACGACGGAATCGGATGCGCTGCGCGAGCAGTGGGAGGCGTTCCATTCGGGCATGGCGAACGCCGCGTCGTTCGGTGTTCTCGGCAACGGCGCCGACTACAAAACGGTTTCGCTCTCCCCAGCCGAGTCGCAGCTGCTCGAAGCCCGCCAGTTCGGTGTCACCGAAGTTGCCCGGATACTCGGCGTCACCCCCCACAAGCTGTACGACCTCACCCACGCCACGTATTCGAACATCGAACATCAGGCGATCGAATCGGTCACCGACTCGATTCAGCCGTGGGTGCAACGCATCGAGGCGTACGTCAACTACGACCAGGACCTTTTGCCGGGCGTGAACCCGTCGAAGAACTTCCTTGAGTTCCAACTCGAAGGGCTGCTCCGTGGTGACACGGCGACACGTTACGACGCGTACTCGAAGGCGATCGGCGGCCCGTGGATGACCGTGAACGAAGGCCGCCGCCGCGAGAACTACTCGCCCGTAGATGGTGGCGACACGTTGAACCAGGCACCGAACACGGCAGGCCCGCAACCCGACCCGGGCCCTGAGCTACCACCCGATGATGGAGGTGACGACGAATGACTGTCGAGACTGTCGACCTCCCACGCGCGCCCGCGTCGCGCGTGTTTCCCCTCGAAGAGATCGAAGTGCTCCGTGCCGAACAAGGCGGCGACGGCCGTACCGTCCGCGCGTACGCGGCCGTGTATGAGCAGCCGATCGTGGTGACGGAACCGTGGGGCGAAACATTCGAGGAGAACATCAACCGGGCGTCATTCGCGAAAACGATCAAAGACATGGGCTGCCGGTTCCAGGTCCTGTTCAATCATGGCCGCACCCTGCAGGGCACACCCGCGGAACGGTTCGCGATGCCGATCGGTGTCCCCCTCAGCGTGACGGACGAAGCGCGCGGAGTCCTCACCGTCACCCGCTACGCAAAAACCGGACTTGCCGACGAAGTCCTCGAACTGATCCGAGCGGGGGCGATCCGAGGGCAGTCCTTCTCCGGTGAATGGGTCCTGTCGAAACTCGTCCGTCGTGGTGGCCCCAACGGCCTCGACCGGGTGAACCGCACCGAAGTCGCAATGCGCGAGTATGGGCCGTGCACGTTCCCCGTCTATGACGAAGCAAAGATTCTGAGTCTCCGCTCGTTAGCTCTCGCCGAACAGTTGCAGGCGCTGCCACCCGATGAGCGCGCCGCCCTGCTCACACAGATCGCAGGCACCCCCAACCCGGCCGCCCCTGCGGGCACCGGAAGTGAGGGGCCGCCAGCAACACCGACACCCGAAACGCCGGCCGTCGAACCGACACCGCCGTCAGGGCCGTCGCTCACCATGTTCAAACTCGCGCAGGCCCAACGTCTGCGCCGCGACCCCGGAGGGTCCACATGACCGTTACAGAAACCCCCCCGACGATGCAGGACCTCGCCGACGAGCGGGGCCGTGTCCTCGCCCAAATCGACGACATTCTCAACACCGCAACAGCGGAAGGTCGTTCCGACCTCACCGACGAGGAGCGCACCGAACACGACGCCCTCGCCGAACGGAACCTGTCACTCGAAGGTGACATCGGCCGCATGAGTCTCGTGCAGCAGGACCAGGCACGGTTCACGGCCAACGAAGCCCGGCGTGCGTTCAACGTCCCAATGGTGAACATCATCTCGACACCGTCACCGACCGCGAACCGTTCCCTCGACGAACTCCTCTGGGCCACCGAAGAGGACGTACCCGCAGGGTCGTTCGACAAGGCCGGCCGTTTCCAACAGCACTTCGGAGCCCGTTCCACGGTCGAGCAAGTCGTCGTTCGCAACCCCGAGGGTGACGGGACCGGCGTCATGGCCCCACGCATGGGGGAACTACGGCCCGAACATCGTGGCGCCGTCCGTGCGTTCCAGAAGACCGTCGCGGACATGGTCCTCTTCGGCCTGTTGGTCGACAAGGACACGAAGTCATCGCGGCAGGGTTTCGAGGTTGCACGTTCGCACCGGCTGATGAAGCCACGGTGGGAAGCTGCCCTTCGTGCCATGGACACCGATACCGCCGCGGAAGGCATTACGTGGATCCCGACCGGGATCGGCGCGAACCTCCACGAGAAAGTTCGGGCGGCGGGGAAGATCGCACCGTTGTTCGCACGGATCGACATTCCGACGAATCCGTGGAAGTGGCCGATCGAAGGTGCGGACGCGACCGCGTATCGCGTGGCGGAACCGACCGGCGACACCGAAACGAAGATGACGGCGAGCACGCCGGGGACGGTCGCGGCGACGTTCGACGCCGAAATCTTCGGTGCACGCGCCCTGTTCTCGAAGTCACTCGAAGCTGACTCGGCGATCGCGATCATGCCGTACGTGCAACGCAAACTCGTCCAGGCGTTCATCGACGCGGAAGAGAAAGCAATCCTCGACGGTGACACGGACGGCACCCACCAGGACTCCGACATCGGTGCGTCCACGACCGCGGCAGTGACCGCATGGGACGGGCTACGGAAGCGGGCACTCGCAAACGCGAGCCTCGACGGTGCCGCCGCCGCACTCACCCCCGCGTTACTCGCCTCAACACGCGCACTGATGGGGAAGTGGGGACTCAACCCCGCCGACCTCGCATTCATCGTGTCCGTGTCAAGCGTGTACGACATCATCAGCGACTCGTCCGTCCTGACCGTCGACAAGATGGGGCCACTCGCCACCATCCTCAACGGACAACTCGCGTCGGTACACGGAATCCCCATCATCGCGTCCGAACACATGAGGGAAAACCTCAACGCATCAGGCGTGTACGACGGCATAACAACGACCCGCGGCTACGCACTCTGCGTGAACCGTCAAGAGTGGGTCATGGGCCAGAGAATGGCCCTCGACGTCGAAGCCGACGACAGCATTTACAGGGAAACCTACCAACGCGTCGTCGTCGGGTTCCAACGTGAGGATTTTCAAAATATAGGCGATGCGACGACGAACGATGACACCGCGATCATCTACGAAGTGGCGCCTTAAAAAAAAGTGCATGAGTGAGGCCGGGGAGCGAACACTCCCCGGCCTCGTTGTTGGCTCACTTGGGATGCAACGCCAGGCGCAACAACCGCGGCACTGTCCAACTACGTCTGATCGGGTAAGCCGATCTCAATCGAAAAGGAAAACCACTCATGGCCGAAAGCCCGTCAGGCGACGACCCCACAGCAACAGCCCCCTACGAAGACATGGACGGCGACATCCACTGGAACGGCACCACCATCTACTCAGAAGACGCCGTCATCAGCGGCGCGATCCACCAGAAGTCACCGACGAAACTGATCGGTTACGCGACCGGTGCTGGTGGTGCGGTCACACAGATCACGAACCGTTCGACGGGTGTGACGCTCTCGAAGCCGTGCGGGACGATCACAACCGACGCGACGTCACTGGCCGCGGCAGGGGAGGCGACGTTCATCGTGACGAACACTCTCGTCGCCGCGACCGATGTTGTTGTCGTGTGCGCTACGGGCGGGCAGACGGCAGGGACGTCGATCCCGGCCGTGACCGCGGTCGCGGCCGGGTCGTTCTCGATCACGCTCACGAACCTGCACGCGTCAACTGCGGACACGGGCGCGATGGTGATCAGCTTCGCCGTGTTCAAGGGTGTTGCAGCCTGATCCCGGTCGACAAGCTCGGCTATAAGCCGGGCTGGTCATTCAAGGTTGGCGGCCCGGACGGCCGGTTCCTGTGCGTCTTCGCTCGCACCGCGGACTCGAATGCCCCGGGCCGCCAACGGACAACGCAACACATGTTCGAGACCCCATCGGGTCTTGACGCTGAACGTGACGTGGCCCGATGGGTGTTCGACCGGCTCCTCGAATGCGAACTGCATGAGGCCGCCGAGTTCTTCTCCGTTGGCGGTCACCGTCCGTTCTACCCGAACCATCAGTCTGAGGGCTCACCGTATGAGCTTGTCGTGAGGGAGGCACCATGAACGCACCCAAGTCGGGGTTACGCCGCTTGTTCTACAACGCGAAATCGGTGGCGAAAGTGTCGTTGAGTGTTCAGCCGGGCGACGTGCTCGAAGTGTCCGACGATGTTGCCGCGCAGCTCGTAGCCGCCGACCCGCATTTCGAGCCTGCTGCCGGGGTGGACCCGGCCGCGGTTGCTGCGCTCGCACAGAACAAGACCGACGAGGCTGCCCGCCTCGCCGCACTCGACGCTCCCGCCGAGGAAGAGTTGCCGCCCGCACCGGCCGACGCGGCCGAGACCGTCGAGACGCCAACACCACGTAAGGCGACCGCGGCGAAGAAAGCCCGGAAGTAGCTGTCACCCGCCCATGGCACTCACAGACGCCTACACGACCGTCCCCGCACTCATCGCGTGGGGGACCCTCGACGCCGCCGACCAAGGCGTACTCGAATCGGCAATCCATGCTGCGTCCCGCACGATTGATCATCTGACCGCGCGGAAGTTCACGACTGACGATGCGGCAACTGCCCGCGTGTACCGGCCGTTCGCGTGCGACTACGCCCGCGTTGACGACTTTCACACGACGACAGGCCTCGTCGTCAAAACCGACGACGACAACGACGGCACGTACGAGACGACGTGGACGATCACGACCGACTTCATTCTCGAACCGTTCGACGGGGTCGTGGACGGCACCGAGGGATGGCCGTACTTCAAGCTGTTCGGGACCGGCACGCGCAGTATCCCTGTCCGCGACCCGCGGCGTGGTCGCCCGTCGTTGCAAGTGACCGCGAAATGGGGGTGGGCTGCCGTCCCCGAAGATGTCGTGTTGGCGTGCATGATCGGCGCCGAATACCTGTTCAAACACAAAGACGCCCCGTTCGGTATCGCCGGGTTCGACCAGTTCGGGGCCGGTGTCAGGCTCCGCGAACATCCCACCGTCAAAGCGTTAGTTCACCCGTACGCGCGGGGGCTGGTGTGAACCCGTTCGACGTTGCCGCCTGGGTTGGTGAGCGACTCGTCGTAGCAATCCCAGACCCGTTTGCCGTGTACGACATTGAGGCCGACCACACGAACCCGCCGTGCGCAGTGATCCGCCCCTCCGACGATGGCCCGTTCATTGACCCGTGGGGCACGTTCGGTGACTCCGGCCTGTGCGAAGCGATGTTTACGGTCACCGTCGTTGTCCCATTCGTCGATGACCGCACCGCCTACCGCCAGATCGGCGAATACCTGTCGACCGGCGCCGGGAACGAACGTTCAATATTTCAGGCGTTGCAAAACAACCGGCTCGGCGACCGTGTCGCATACGTCCATGTCATCGGCATCGCCGCGCCTGCACCACGCGCGTTTGGTGATGCCCGGTACCTCGCCGCTGATATCCCGATCCGTGTGTGCCTGGGGAGGAACTGATGGGCGACTACCAGGCACAACGCAACTTCCGCGGGTCGCACGAGGCGGGCTCGTTTCTGTTCTACACAGGCGACCTACTCGACCTCGACGACGACGACGCCGCATGGATCGAGCAGACCGAACCGGGCACGCTCATCGCGACGCCTGACGACCCGGCGGTACGGAAGCCGGCCAAGGCTCGGAGGATCTGATGGCCTCATTCGTCGGAGTTCACAACCGTGTGCTGCTCGGGCACCTGGACCTGACCGACCATGTGAATGAGGTGTCGTTCGGTCCGTTGACTCGGGCGATGCAACCGTCGACGACGTTCGCGGACGGCGGCTACGACTGCGTGAAACCGGGCCTGATCTCGGGTGAAGCGTCCATCAAAGGATTTCAGGACTTCGCGGCGGATGTCCTCGACGACGAAATCAGTGTCGCCCAGTTAGGGTCTCAGTATCCGGTGACCGTGATCGCGAACCCGACCGGTACTGTCACCGCCGCAGACCCATGTTGGCTGTCGCGCGGACTGGTCGGCACGTTGAACCCGCTGTCCGGTGCCGTTGGTGACATGGCCGGCGTCGAGTTCGGGTTCCCGTATGACGCGGCGATCGTGCAAGCCAAAGTCGCGCACGCGTCCGCGGCGCGGACGTCGACGGGGAACGGTACCGCGGTCGCGTTGACCGGCCCGACCGCCGCACAGAAGCTCTACGCGGCGTTGCATGTCACCGCATATTCCGGGCTCACGAACGTGGTGTTCACGATCGAGTCCGACGACGGTGCAGGGTTCGCGAGTGCGACGACCAGGATCACGTTCACGACCGTGACCGGGACCACTTCACAGTTCGCGTCGGTGGCCGGGTCGTTCTCTTCGGAGACTCACCACCGCATCGTTTACACGATCACGGGGTCGGGGAGTTGCACCTTTACGGCTGCGTTCGGGGTCGTCTAGATCTCCCCGCGCTTCGACCGCGCGCACGATCGCGAACAGAACCGGCCCTTGCCGCTCTTGACCTGAGAAGCGGCAGCAAGAAACGCAGCACCGCAGTATTCGCACGAACGCTCGATGGCGCGGACGGGTTTGCCGTCCGCCCTAATAACGACGGGGTCGCCGGGGCGGATGTTGGTATCTCCGGTGCGCCGACGGTGGGCGTTGCACGCGTTGCAAGCAGCGACAAGGTTGTCCGGCTCGTCGTTGGTCGCGTCGTGGTCGAGATGGTCGGCGAGCAGGGCGCGCTGGTCGCGAACGCCGGTGCCCACTATCCATGTGACCGGCGTCGAGCACCAATGGCAGGGATGAGTGCCCGGTCCGATCCGGTCGTAGAGCGCAAGTCTGCTGATCGCGACTATCCCCGATGGCGGGGCCAGGGGATGACCTGCCGCGCGACGCAGGCGATGCTTCACTCCATCTTTGAGATGACGCCCCCGGCGATGCAGGGCGAAGCACTCTCGGGAACAGAACCGGCCACTGCCTAGCCGCGCTATCGCGGCTGCCGTTGAGAAACGTCGGCCGCAGGATTCGCAATCGCGCTCGACGCGATTGCGCTGCGTGGTCTGGAAGCACTCGCTCGAACAGAACCGGCCGTGCCCTGCCCGCACCCTCGCCGGCGCCGTCGTGAACGGCGCCGCGCATATCTCGCATGTTCGCTGCACACCCAACATCTTAGCAACAAGGAGCATCTTACGATGGCTAGTTTGGTACTGACTTCGGCAATGACGCTGACAGGCACAGCATGGACCGGAACCGCGCCCGGCCCCGCGAATCCGACAGTGTCGGGAACGATCACGTCGGGCGTGGACCGTTCGGACCACATCAAGCAAGTCAACATCAACATGAATGTTGCGATGCAGGACTTCACGACGTTCGGTGACGGCGCGTTCATCAGCCAGAAACCCGGGTTGAAGGGCGCCGACTTGTCGATCGACTTCAACCAGGACTTCGCGGCGTCGGATGTCGACGCGATTTTCGGGGCCGGGTTCATCGCCGGGACGTTGTTCTATCTGGATTTCAAGCCGACGAACTCGGCGCGCGGTACGACGAACCCGTCGTACGTGTACGCGTGTTACGTGTCGTCGTATACGCCGATCGGTCAGTCGGTCGGTGACCGTGCAGCCGTCTCGATTCCGTTCGCCGTGACGGGCTCGTTCGCACGTCTCACGGCCTAGATGGCGACGCACACGACGGTCAGTTCGTTCACGGGTGCGCTCGCGAAGTGGCCCGCGAAGGTCGAGCGCGGGCAGAAGGCCGCGGTCAACGCGGGCGCGTTGCACATCACGACGCACCTGCGGGCAACGATCGCGGCCGCGTCCGGTGACTCGGTCTTGTCGGGCGTGGGGAAGAAAGGCGCGAAGGTCGGCGCCCGGTACAACGTCCGCGGGACGACGAAGGACCCGGACGCGCTCATCACCGCTACCGGCCCGTTGCATCTGCTCGAGCGGGACACGAAAGCCGGTTACCGCCAGTGGAAGACACGCCGGTCGCGCCGCCTGAGTGGCGGACTGGCTGGCCCGCGTATGGCGATGGGCCATCCGGGCACGCAAGGGAAGGCACCGTTCGCGAAGGGTGTCGCGGCGGCGCAACCGACAATCGGGCGCGTCATGCATAAGGCGTTCACGGCCGGATGGGGGTTCTGAAATGTGGACCATCACAGTCGGCGGGAAAACGATCAGCGAGGCTGACCCGGTCGGTGCGGGCGCGTGGGCGGCATTGTTCACTGCGTGCAACGCGGCCGGTGTCTCACATCACGAATCGGAACTTCACCCGTTGCATTGCCCGATCTGCCGGAACGTGTTCGTCGCGTACGCGATCGCGGTTGTCGACGACACGTCCCTGGTCGACGGCCTGAACAGGGTCGGGGAATGGTCGCGTGATCAGGTCCTCGACGCGGTTGGTGCTGCTCCGGATGTGAAGCTGGCTGAGACCGGCTGACATGGCGTTCGGCGGGTTCACTGAACGGCTCGCGCTGCTCATCACCGCGGACACGTCGGGCGCGGTACGGGAGATAAAGCAGCTCGGGAACGAGTCTGAGAAGTCGCTCGGGAAGGCGCGCACGAGCACGGATAAGTGGGCGGCTGGCCTGACGACGGGTGGTGCTGCCGCGGTCGGGTTCGCCGCCGTCGCCGGAGCCGGGCTCCTCTCTTTCGCGAAGGCGTCGGAAGAGGCCGAGAAGCAACAGATCAAACTTGAGACGGCGCTCGATAACTCGGCGACGATCTCGGACAAGTCAACGACGGCGTTCGAGAATCAGGCGACCGCGCTCGCGCAGGTCACGGTCGTTGACGATGACGCGACGAAAGGCGCGCAAGCTCTCCTGATTCAGATGGGTCTCACCACCGACGAGGTGATGACCCTCACGCCGTTGGTGCTCGACCTTGCCCGAGCGAAAGGCATCACTGCCGAGCAGGCCGCGAAACTGGCGGCGAAGTCGACCGATGGTGCCGCGTCCCTGAAACGGATGGGTATCGAGGTCGACGAGACGAAGCTGAAGACGGACGGGTTCGGTGCGACGGTTGAGGCGTTGCAGGGTTCGGTGGGCGGGTTCGCGGAACGTGAAGGCGCAACGTTTTCGGGGCAGCTCGCGATCCTGAAGAACCAGTTGGGTGAGGTTGCCGAAGGTATCGGTGTCGGTGTTGTCGACGCCTTGTCGAACGTCCTCGGGCCACTGACGGCGGTGTCGTCGAAGTTCGGCGAGATGGACGCCGGAACGCAGTCGGCGATTGGGACGTTCGGCACGTTCGGTGTCGCCGCACTCGGGGCGGCCGGGGCGGTGTCGTTCGTCGCCGGTCAAGTACTCGGCGCACGCGACAGGTTCGCACGACTCCGCACGGAGACGCCGCGGACGGCGGCGGCGCTAGGCGTGCTCGGTAAGGCAGCGGCCGGCGTCGGGCTCGCCATCGCCGGAATCCAGATCATCGACGCAGTGTTCGGCGACGCCGATAAGTCCGCCGAGAACATCGACGACCTGTCACGGTCTCTCCGTGACTTCGCTGATGGGCAGATCGTCGCAGGGTTGCTCGCCGAGAAGTTCGGCGGCGACCTCGACGGCCTAGCCGGCGACGTTAAAGAGGTGTACGACCGGTTCCATGACCAGTCCGGCACCGACGCGTTCGCGGAAGGTGTCGAGAACGCCGCCGCCGTGCTTCCCGGATTCGGGACCAAGACGAACGACGCCGAGAACCGCCTTGACGATCTCGACAAGGCTCTCGCTGCGATCGCAGCGACGAACGCACCACTGGCCGAGCGGATCTTTGCCGACCTTACCGAGACTCTTGCTGCGCAGGGTGTCACGACCGAGCAGATGGGCTCGGTGTTCAACGATTACGAGAACGCGCTCATCGATTCCGGCAACGCGGCGTCGGATGCGGCGACCGCGACGGATACGAACACGACCGCTCTGGACGAGAACGGCGACGAAGTCGTCGACCTCACCGCGCTACACAAGGACCATGCTGCGGCACTCAAGGAAGCGGAGGACCGTCAGCGTGGGTTCACGGATGCCGTGTTCGGTACGAGGGACGCGGCCAGGGATCTGATCACTTCCGGTATTGAACTGACGCAGAAGATCACGGAGTACAACACTGCGGCAGCGGATGGGACGACGACGTCGACAGAGTTGGCGCTCGCCGAGTTTGGTGTGCAGGAACAGATCGACAAGGTCGCCGCGTCCGCGAAAGCCGCGGCGGAGCAGCAAGCGGAACTGAACGGGACGACCGTCACCGCGAAAGATTCGGCGTTGCTACAAAAGGCTGCGCTTGAAGGACTACGCGACACCATCGACGACAAGAGCCCGTTCCGCGGGTATCTCAATTCGCTCATCAGAGATTTGGATGACGCGGCCCGGAACCGGCAAGGCACCCTCGACGTCGCGGTCACGGTCAACGGGCAGCGCACGTCGGCAGCGTCGGTCCTCAACAACCCGGACGCGTTCGGACTGTCGGCCCCGGTCGGCGATACGGGCGGCACGTTCCGTGCTCCGGCCGGACAGTCGCACGGCCTCGCCGTCCTGCAGGACGGCGAGATTCTCGACAACTCCCCCAACAACGGCCGCGGCGGTGGCATCACGGTCGTGCAGCACATCGCCGGGTCTGTGATCAGTGAACGTGACCTGATCCGCATCGCGAAGAACGGGGCGATCGCCGCCCGCCGTAAAGGGTTCGCAACATGAGTGCCACCCCGATCGCGGCCGGGCCGATCATTACGGTCAAGGTCGCGTTCACCGCAACAATGACCGATACTCCAACGACCGATATCACCGCGTACGTACGGGAGATGGAGATCACTCGCGGTCGCCAATCCGAACTTGAACAGCCCGAACCGGGTCAGCTTGTGTTGCGTCTCGCCAACACCGACCGCAGATTCGACCCGTTCCACACGACAGGGCCGTATTACCCGTACGTCGAACCCAACAAGCCGATCAGCGTCGTCGCGAACTTCTCGGGGGTCGATTACCCGTTGTTCTTCGGGTATGTCGATTCGTGGCCGCAGACGTGGCCGGGCAAAACCGACGCCGAAGTCGTCCTCACAGCGACCGACGCGTTCAAGCTATGGGCCGAAGACGAACTGTTATCACCGTACGAAATCGAGGTTCTTGCCGACGCGCCGAGAGCATGGTGGCGTCTGGGCGAGCAATCCGGGACCGAGATGATCGACTCGTCGGGCAACGGACACGACGGCGTGTACGAGGGCGGCGCTACGTTCAACACCCGTACCGGGCTCGTAGAAGGCGACGAAGACAACTCGATCGCGTTTGACGGCACATCCATGCGTGGCCGCGTCACCTCCGCCGCCGCTCGAGTTACGGCGTTGCCGCTCGCCGTCGAGTTCTGGTGGTCGGGTGCCACCACAGCCGTGTCACCGTCGCAGGTCATACGGCAAGGTTCGGGAGTATCCGGCGACGGATGGGTCGTCAGTGTCGTCGACTCGGGTGCGAGCGAAATCAACGTGTTCGGAGCGGCGAAGTTCACCGACCTGACCTCCCGCCGCGTCGATGACATCAATGCGACCGTCACCCCGAAACACATCGTTTACAAGCGGACAGCGACACCCGCCCATCAGATCTACGTCAACGGCGTGGAAGTCTCAACGGCCGGCCCGGCCGTAGTTGCTGACGCCCTCGCTGACACATGGGTCATGGGTTCGCCACTCGGCGGCACGAACGAATACCTCGCAGGCACCCTCGACGATGTCGCCGTGTACGCCACGGACCTGACCGCGGCCCGCATACTCGCCCACTATCAGGCGGGGGCGGCACCGTGGGATGGTGACACGACGGGTGGGCGCATCACACGAGTACTCGACGCGATCGGCTGGCCTGCCGGGTTGCGTAGCTTGGATGTCGGCGACTCGACACTCGGGCCGGCGACGAACATGCAAGGGCAGACGGTTCTCGGGTACTTGCAAAAGATTGCAGAATCCGAGAATGGCAACTTGTATATCAACGGGTCGGGTGCGCTCCGGTTCCGGGAACGTACCGCGATGCTTACCGCGACGATCCATACGGACTCGCAGGCCACGTTCGCCGACGACGGATTGAGCCGCGACTACACCGATCTTGTCCTGGCCCCGTCAGACGACCATATTCGCAACGTCGTGACGATGCAGCGAGCCGGAAGCACGCCGCGCACAGTCACCGATCAGGGGTCAAAAACCCGGTATGGGCGCCGACCGTTTTCTCGTACCGGGCTACTCAACGATTCCGACAACGACATTCTCGCGGCGGCGCAGTGGGTCGCCGGTCATTACGCCTATCCGTTGCAGCGTGCCCGGTCGTTGGTGATCGAACCGCAGGCGGGACACACCGCCTCGCTTGTGGTGCTCATGTGGCTGTCGGTCCTCGCGTTCGATCTTGAGTACCGGGTGACGGTGAAACGGAACCCGCCTGGTGGTGGCGCCACGATCGAGCATGAGGCGCACATCGAGCACATCACGCATCACTGCGTCATGGATGGCGGGCCGCGGTGGACGACGACGTGGGAACTGTCACCAGCGGATACGCAGGACTATTGGATTCTCGGAACGTCGACTCTTGGTGAGTCGACGCGTCTCGCATACTGACCGGGAGCAGCTGAATGATTCGTACTGCGGAGCAGCACATCCGGTCGCGTCCCGGTGCCCGTGACATCGCGGTCGAGTTCCACGCCACGATGTGGGCGAAACACAATCCGCGCGTCCCGTTCGTCGTGCCGGTCACCATCGCCGATGCACCGACCGTGACCGCGTTCGTGAACGAGGGCCGCTGGATTGTGCGTTGCCCGTTCTGCCCGTCGGCGTCGCTCGCCTGTCAGACTGACCCGCGGTTCCTGTGCGTTGAGTGCGGCAATACCGGCGTGGGCGGCAAGTGGGTGACGGTCGTATGGCCCGACGACCGCGACCAGATCGAAGCGGTGCTCGACCGTCGCCGGAAGGACACGACCCGGAACTGGTTCCCACACGAATCGGTCGCGGACCTCACACGCGACAACGTCGCGCATGGTGACCGCTGATGGCGTACACGACCGCGCGGACGTGGGTCACTTCCGAGGTCGTGACCGCGTCGCTGATGAACACCCACGTTCGCGACAACATCGACTTCCTGTATGACCGGCCTGCCTGCCGGGTGTATAAGGCGACCGACTTCTCACATACCAGTTCTGGTTCGTTCGTCGCGATCACGTTCGACACCGAACGGTACGACACCGACACGATGCACTCCACCGCGACGAACACCGACCGGATCACGTTCACGACCGCGGGCCTTTACACGGTCGGCGGGAGTGTCGCGTTCGCCGCGGACGTGGACGGCATCCGCGGCATACGTGTCCGACTGAATGGCACGACGGAGCTATGTAGCCAACTCGTCATTAATAGTGGCGCGTCGACTGTGGAACTGACGGTGGAGACGACGTACAAGTTCGCGGCCGCGGATTACGTCCAGCTGGTTGCGTTCCAAACGTCGGGTGGGACGTTGGCATTGACCGCGACTGGGAACATGGCTCCCGAGTTTTGGGCGACGTGGTCAGGTTCGGGGTCGGCCTAATGGCCTACTCACCGCCGTTCGTGCAAGCGATACTCGTCGAAGCAACAGCGATCGCACCCAATCGGAGCAACGTGACGGACGGGGCAGTACGAACCCGTCCCGGACCCCCGTCCGACCATTACGCGGACGGCAAAACGGTTGGCGCGCCTGGCCCAGTCCATGCGGTCGATGTGACGCATGACCCGGCAGGCGGGTTCGACTCCTACCACTACGCCGAAATCGTCAGAGAGAAGTGTGAGCAGGGACGCGAGACCCGCATCAAGTATGTGGTGTCGTACGACCCGAAGTTCAAGCACGACATCATCGCGAGCCCGCGCGCCTTGTGGAAGTGGCGGAAGAAGGAGGGGCGCGCGCACGCGAACCACGTCCACATTTCGATTCTGTCCGGCGCGCAGGTTGAGGACTCGACCGCACCCCTGTTCAACACGGCCACGCCGCCGGTTGTGTTGCCTGCCCCGCCGTCCCTACTGAAAGGACGTCCGACCATGCTTGAGCAGCCTCTACGGCCCGGTGAAGGGCCACGCGACCCGACCCGCCCGCAGGTCGCCCGGATCGAACCGGCCGATCCTGGGCTCATCTGGCTACACAACGGGGCCAGTGTGGCGGGCGACGCCGCGTTCGGTCCGAGCTTGCGGTATTTGCGGGTGCCGACGACGGCGGATAACCCGCTCGTTGATCTGATTCCCGAGGACGGCGCGTACGGGCTCGCAGGGTTCATCGCGGTCAGTGCCAAAGGCCACGGTCATTTCCGAGTTTGGAGCTAACGATGCTTGCTGTCACTGCCCTGTCTGCCGGTTGGACTGCGATCTTCTACGTCCTCGCCGTCGTCGCGTTCGTGCTCGCCGCGTGTAACGCGCCGGTACCGCGGGTGAATCTCCTCGGGGCCGGGGGTGCCCTCTTCGTTTTCGTGGCCGCCTGGAATGCGATCGCGAATACCTGAGGGGGGGAGGACTGTGACCGATATCGATCGGGGTGAGGGACCGGACCGGTCATCATCATCAGCAGCAGCAGCAGCAGCAGCAAGCACCGATCCGCTGATGGCGTTGCACGCGATGGTCGCGACTGCGGTCGCACGACTCGACGACGTACGCAACGCCGAACTGAACCGGATCGACCAGCTCCGCGTCGCGGCGGATTCGCATAGCGCCCAGATGTCAGCGTTACGTTCCGAGTACGACGAGAAGTTACGGGCCGCGGAAACCGACCGCATCAACGCGATCCGTGCCGTCGACATTGGGGCCGTGCAACGCGCCGCGGAAGTGTCCGCAGCGCAGGCCGCGACCCTCGCCGCGCAAGTATCCCAATCGGCAGAGACGCTCCGTACCCAAGTCGCGGCCGCAGCATCAGCACAGACGACGGCGCTCGCGGCGGCACTCGACCCAATCCAGAAGGACATCGCAGACTTGCGCCGCGCCCAGTACGAGGCACAAGGGAAGCAAGGCCAGATCGTCGAGCATCGCAGCGTGAGTGGCGCGACCGTCGCAGCGATCGGCGTCGGTGTCGCTCTCGTTCTCGCGGTCCTGGCGATCGCAGGGTTCGCGATCGCGAACAGCCCCTAAAGGAGGCATTCATGAACGGTCAACCGGTGTTGTCGGGTGCTGCCGTGTTAGCGGTCGTGAACGCGGTCCTGGTCTGCGCGGTCGCGTTCGGAGTGACGCTCAGCCCGGAACAAACCGCCGCGGTGATGGGCCTCGCCAATGCGGTCGTTGCGTTCGTCATCGGGTTCGTTGTCCGGTCCAAGGTCACGCCCGTCTGATGCCAGCCCTCCTCGGCCCGTACCGGTGGTGCTGCCCGAACTGCGACCAGACAGCCGTCACCCACAAAGCCAACGAAACACCAGGCCACATCTGCCCAGGTCTCCGCGGCCTATCCGTCCCGTTCATCGTTGCCGGTACCCGCGCGAAAGTCGAAGCCGTCGAACGAGACGACTACATCGGCGGCGACCGAGTCCAAACCGACGCCGACGGCCGCCCCGTCATGGCCGTGATCACGACACGTGACGAAGGCCAGGACTGCACCGTGTACGCACCGGCCGCTACAAGTGAAGGGACAGCAAGCTAATGGCTTGGTCCTACAGGGGAAGGAAATAGTCATGGCGTGGTCGGCCAGTAAGATATTCATGGCGTTCATCGAGGACGTGTTCGAAAACACCACCGCGATGGACTTGAACACAGACACGTTCAAGGTCGCCCTCTTCGACAATGACATCACACCGGATCAGACGGTCACGTCGGCGAACACGGCGTTCGGTGCGGGGCAGTGGGTGTCGGCAGGTAATGAAGTATTCGAGGCGGGCCAGTGGGCAACGGGTGGTGTTGCGCTCGCGTCGGTTACATCGGTGTTCGCGTCGAACGTTTACACGTTCGACGCTGCCGACACCGCGTCCGGTAGCGGGGCAGACCTTGCGTCCGTGTTCGGATGCCTCGTCTACGACGACACGATCACGACCCCGGTCGCCGACCAAGGCGTCTGCTACAACTACTTCGGCGGGGCCAACAGTGTCGTCAACGGAACCTTCACCGTCCAGTGGGCAAGTGGTGGTATCCTGGCTATCACCGCGTAAGTTATAGTGGTGCATGGCGACATGCAGCGAACCAGGATGCGAACGAACTGACATGGCGGGCCGTGGCCTGTGCAGGAAGCACTACCAGCGTTACCGCTGGCACGGGCGGCTTGACGAGGTAGCACCACCAGTTAAGCGGGATTGTCTTGTGTGCGGCAGCCCCGTGAACTCCCGTCGGTGGGGCGCGATCTACTGCTCCCCTCGATGCCACTACAAGGCGAAGCCCGTACGCAAGCCGCGCCGCTTCACAAACTGCGAACAGTGCGACGCAGTTCTTACCGGTCGGGCCCACCAACGGTTCTGTTCCGATGCATGTGGTGACATCTGGCGCAACGCCCGGACCCGGGAACGAGTGCTGCAATCCAAGGTTGGGCGGGTGTGCCGCGGTTGCCGAGGTCCGATCGACCCAACGCGGATGGGCAAGGCGTTCTACTGCTCCGATGCGTGCAAGACCAAGTCGCGCCGACACGAAACCTACGGGCTCACCAAAGCGGAGCTCGACCTGCTGCTCGAACAGCACGCGGTGTGTGCGGTGTGTCGGACGGACGCGTGGGGGAAGAAGGGCCCGCAAGTCGACCACGATCACCAGACGGGTCGTGTGCGTGGGGTTCTGTGCGGGAACTGCAATCAAGGTTTGGGGAGGTTCCGTGATGATCCGGTTCTTCTCCGGCGTGCGGCGGGGTATCTCTCCGGGTGAGTGCTGAATGGCTCTCTCGTTGGTGGTGTTGACGGAACAGTTACTCGACGGGATCACGGACCAGCAACTCTTGTCGTTCGTCGCGTCGATCCCCACCGCTGACCGGCCGTTCTGGAAAGCACGCCTCCCGACTCGTGCGCAGATCCTCGACTACGTGCGCGGGGAACTCACTGACCGGAACGCTAAAGACGGCAACGGGGATCTGATCGTCCCGCACCCGAAGGTCGCGCAGTCGTTGCGGGCGGTGCTGATCCGTGACGACGGGGTGCCGTATGCGGTGGTGTGCGGCCGTGACTACCCGTCGGGGGCAACGAAGGTGCATTGGGTGGGGCCGGTCGACGCGCGCACGTTGACCGCGCTCGGGCTCGTACGCGACGCGCTCGTCAGTTCGGGCCGCACGAGCATGTTCATGTTCATCCCGAACGCGAAGCTCCGCGACCGTGTCGCCCAGCTCGCCGGTGTCACCGTGACGGGCTCCCGCGCCAATCTGGTGTTGGCATGACGGTCCCGTATTGCGGTGTCCTCGACGGGACAACAGTCACCGGCCGTACCCTCGTCGCGCTCGCCGTGAACGTCAACAACACGGTTACCGCTACGTCGGTGTCGTCGGAGATTCGCGTCGGCTGGTCCGCGGGCGCGACTGCCGACACCCTGTCCGGATTCGCATCGTTGCAAACCACCGGGCTCCTCACGGTCAGCCCCGCGAACGGTGAAGTGTTCTGCCAGGTGAAAACGCCGTCAGGGTCGGGGGCCGGGCCAGTCATCGCCGCCCGGTTCACCGCGGTCGCCGACTACAACGGCTACATCCTCAAAGAAGTCGTCGAGGGTGACCCGACCTCGTGGCAGCTGTACTGGTATTCGGATAACAGCCCGGAAACGTTGACTGCGGTCGGTGCGGCAATCACCCCGGCCGGTGGTGTCACCGACTACACGGACCTGTGGGTCAGGTACGCGTTCGTCGGGACCACCCATTACATCAAGATCTGGAAAGGTGCTGCGTCGGAACCGGCCGGGTTCTATTCCCTCACCGACGCGAATAAAACCACGTTGGGTTTGTGCGGCCCCGGCGGGTGGGGTGTCGACTCGACCGGCGACTACGCCGCGTTCGCGAACATCAAAGCATGCGTGTGGGATGCGCTCCTCGTCGCTCATGGCAACGGCAACGGGTCGTCGGATAGCACGGCCGCGAACTCGTACACGTTCACCGACATGTTCGACGCACCGAAAGACACACCGTTATGGGTGGTCGCAACATGTTCCGGGTCGACGAACACCCCGACGGTCAGTTGTACGAATCTGGTTGTCGATGCGACGGTCGCGTCGGTGTCGTCCACGGCGCCGGATAAACGACTCATAGCGTTCCGATGCCATGCCACCGTCGACATCATTGCCGGAGACCTTGTTGTCGATTACGCGGCGGCCGGGCAGACGAACTGCATCGCGAATGTTGTCGTGTGTGGTGGTGCGTCAACGTTCGCAGGTGCGGACACGGCCCTCGACGCGACGAGCACGTCAATAGCGACCGGGCTCCTCACCCCCACGTTCACGAACCCTTATTTGACGTCGGGGACGGTGTTGACGGTCGCGAAAGCGAACACGAACGCCTTGACCCTCGATGCCGGCTTCTCGTTCGGTGGGCATCACACCGACAGTGCCCCGTCGACCGGTCAAACATCCGGTTGGGACGACGCCAACGACACCGACCTCACCCCGTCATGGACCGGGTCAGTGACCCGTATCGCGGTCGCGGCCGAAGCGCAGCTCGAAGACCCGAACGGTGACTATCCCGTATTCGCGTTGCCGTATCGGCGGCCGTACCTGCAACTCATCCCGAACTAGGAGAGTGTATGGAGAACGCCCACATTTACACGGTCCCGATGGTGAACCAGACCGTCGTCGCCGACGCAACGTTGGTGATCGTCCACGCCGCCGCAGCTATCACGACACGTGCGTCACTCCTCGAGGTGTTGCGTTGCACCGTCTCACAAGAAGGGACCGACACGCCCGACAACCTTGGCGTGATCCTCGCGCAGAAGGTCACGGCGTTCGGGACGTACACGGCGACGACACCACAACCGCATGTGATCGGTGGTGCAGCATCCGGCATTGCCGGGGCGACGACGGGCGCGGCGGCAACGGCAGGGACCGACGCGTCAGCCGAAGGTGCGGGCGCAGTCACGACGATTCATACGGAGTCGTTCAACAACATCAACGGTTACATTTGGGTGCCGACACCCAAAGAACGGCTTATCGTCACGGCCGACACTGCGTTCATTCTGAAGTTGCGGGGCACGCCGGCCACGTTGACGGGATGGAACGCGTCGGTCACGTTTCAAGAATTGAACTGACAGGCAGGCTATGAGCCTGTTTCACCCGTCCCACGTTCACTATCAGCGGCGACGGCTCGCCGTTCCGACACTCCCGGCGGGTGGCACTACCGCAACCGCTGGTGTCGCCGAGGGTACTGGGGCCGCGTCCGGCCCGACAATCGCCGTCGCGCCTGTTGTCGCGGTCGCGTCAGGTACTGGTGCCGCGAATGCGGCGTCGTCGGGTGTTGCAGCCTCGGCCGCGGCCGCGTCGGGGTCTGGTGTCGCGAACTCGTCAACGACTGCCGTTGCACCGACCTCAACCGCCGCTACCGGGACAGGTACAGCGAACACGCATTCGGTCGCTGTTGCACCACAGGCAAGCAACGCGTCGGGGACGGGTGCAGCAAACAACAGTTCGGGTTCTGTTGCACCGACCGCGAACGTCGCGTCCGGTTCTGGTGTCGCGAACGCACCACAAATCCAGGTATGGATCAATGCTGGCGTCGCGTCGGGTACGGGTGTCGCGCATAACGGCACGGTCGATACGGGGTCGGGCGTCGCGGACACATCCTGGCTGATGTCGATCTCGGGTCGGGCGTCGTTGTCGAAGTCGGACCGTGAGTCGTTGTCGTTGTCGAATCGGTTGTCGTTGTCGAACTCGGAGCGTGCCTGAATGACCAAGACCCGGTTCAGTTACTCGCCCGCCGCAGAGTTACCGTCCCTCGGACATTTCTACGAGGTTGACGGCACACTGATCGATTTCAGTTCCGGGTTCACGTTCACGCTCACTGTCAAGACCCGCGATTTAGTCACGACGATGTTCACGAAAACGACGAACATCACGGGCGCGGCGGGTGCCGGTTCGTACCCGTCGGGGACTCCGAATATCACGGTTGCGTGGGCGACCACGGCGGAACTGTCGACGTTGACGGCAGGGACCGTGTATGCGTGTTCGTTGGTGCCGCGCCGTACGTCGGACTCGAAGGATTACGACGCCTGGGATTTCGAGATCCACATACGTTCCGCGTAGCTCGTTGCGATGCGACGGTTCAGCCGGGCGGCCCTTCGGGGTCGCCCGGCCTTGTCGCGTCTACAGGTCGACCTTGTCGCACGCTGCGGCCAGGTCCTCGATCGCGGCGACGCCGTCGTCGCCCTGCGCCATCGCCGCCGCGAACCGTTGCGACGCGCCGCTCACTGCCACGTTCTCGCTGACCTGAGCGGTCTCGTAGATGGCGCGCGCCCGGTCAGTCATCTCGTCCGGGGTCACGACCCCGTCCGAGGAGTCCTGGGCGAGCGATTGGAACTTCCGGCATGCCTGCTTCGCCGATGCGTCCTGGTCGCCGCCCTCGGCGCTACACGCCGCGAGTACGAGCACCAGAACTACCGCCAGTCGACGCATGGTGGGGGACGGTACGACCAGGACGGCACAGACCGCAAGCTACGCGGCGTGGGGGCCGAGCGCGAACACGACCTCAGCCGCCCGTTCGTTCGACCAGGCCGCATACCCGGCCGTGGTCGCCGGGCTCGAATGGCCCATCAGCTCCTGCGTAAGACGCAGGTCGCGCGACTCCCGGTAGACCGAGCTGGCGAAGTAGTGACGCAGCGAGTGGAGGGTGTCAGCGAACCCGAGGGACCGCAGATGCCGGTTACACACCCGGGACACGATGTGGGGCTTCACCGGCCCTGTCCCGTCGGCCTGGGGGAAGAGCGGCCCGACGGCAGGGTAAGCGTCGGGGTCGAGCACGGAGGCGATGAGCGGGTGTAGCGGCACGATCCGTTGCTTGTCGCCCTTCCCGGCCCGTACGACGATCTTGTCGATGTCGCGGCGCACGTCCTCGGCGCGCAGGGAGGCGACCTCCATCGCGCGCAGGCCGGCGTATGCGGCGAGGTACAGCCACGGCCGGGCACGGCCGGGCGCGTCGAGCAAGGCGCGGGCGAGGCGTTCGTCAGTGATGGGGTGCGGTATCCCGCGATGAGTGCGGGGCCGGTCGAGTCGTCGTGTGGGGTCGTCGGCCCGGATGTCCTCGCGGACGAGCCAGGCGAAGTAGTTCTTGACGTGGGCGAGGACGATCCCACGCGACTGGGGTTGCATTGGTTTCTCCCGGGTGGCGAGCCACCGGTACCAGACGGCGAGGTCTTCGGCGGTTGCTTCCTCGAGCGGCTTGCCGAGTTCGTGGTCGATGCGTGCGATGGTGCGCCGACGGTTCGTGATGTAGATGGTGCTGAGGTCGCGCTGGTCGCACCATTCGAGGTGGCGTGTGACGGTCGTTCTCATGGTTCCCCCCGCTGTTGTTGGGTGGGGCGCTATCACGCTGCCGCGTCGTGGGTCAACTTCATGCGTAGTTGACCCCCACCGTGTAGGAGCCAGTGCGCGGAGACGCGGCCGGGGAACGCGGCGGCGATCGTCTCGGCGATCTCGACCTTGTCGCGCGGTTTGGTTCCGTCTTCCCAGGTCGGGTAGGTCGATGCGGCGAACCCGCAACGACGGGCGAACTCGCTGGCGCTTCCGATACGGAGGATGACGGCCCTGGTGAAGAGGAGCCGGTCTGCGAAGGTGACGAGCTGGTAGTCGGGTTCTTGTGCTGCGTTCATAGTGACTCTCCGTGTCCGTGGCTATCTGTCCGCATCATGCCATGATTCCGGGCATATCGACAATCCCCAACTTTATACCCAGGGTGTGGATAAGTAGAGGATTGACAGTAACCTAGGATTCCTCTATCTTCCTGGGCGTGTCGCAACCTTCCGCCCTACTCACGCCAGGCGAAGTCGCCCGCGAGTTCGGCGTGCAAGCCGAGACCGTGTCGAACTGGGCACGGCAGGGGCGCATCGCCGCGATCAAGACGTTGGGCGGACACAACCGATTCCGCAGGGCCGACGTCGAGCGGCTTCTCGATCCTGGCCGAGAGGCAACCGAATGAGCATCGACGACCGTCTCCGCGCGTGGGTCGAAGCAATCGACGGTGACCTCACGGTCCCGGTTGAAGCCGCGAAGTTCGTAGCGCAACTTCGCGAACAAGACCCGCACGCGTTGTCTGCGTGGCTTGACGATCATGCCGAGTCGATCGTGTCGGAACGGATGCGCAAGCTCCTCACGTCCGACCGTGCGCGTGCGCAACGTCGCGGAGCAGCGCGGGAGTTCGCCACGAACGCGGAGCGCGCCGAGGCAGGAGAGAACCCGGCTCGTCCTTCGCTCGCCTGGTTCGTGGTTGACGAGTCGCACACGCGTCGGCGGCTGCGTGACATGACGTACGCGGATCTTGATTTCGCAGCGTCGGACTACGAGGTGTTGTCGAAGTCGAACGCGTTTGAGGCGGCGTATCTGCGTGCGGTGCAGAAGCGACTCCCGAAGAACAACACGAAGGTTGTCAGTGACGTTCTGTCTGACGACCTGTTGAGCGCGCTGCGCACGGCAGCCGCGTGACATGCCCTCCCGCCCCCGCCCTACTCGGCCCGCCTGACTGCCCTACCTAGTCCCGTCCCTTCCCGGTCCCACCGACGTCCCAACCCACTCCAACTCCCCACTCACCGACTTCCCCGCCCCCCGCACCCCTTCTCCCGCCAGCCCCGCACGACATCCCGTCCCAGCCCACCGCACGTCGCCCCAGCGCATACCGACTTCCCACCCCACGCCTCACCGGACCCTTCCGACTACCCGCCGCTCCCCAAATGACCACCCATGCCTGCCCTTGACCATGCCACCCCCTCCTTAACGACAGACCACGACTGCCCGAGCCCTCGTCTTTCCGTTCCGCACCGACAACCCAGCCCTTCCCCTTCCTCGCCGCTCCAGTCCATCCCTCGCCTACCGACCACCCTGCCCGCGTCTAGACGCCGTCGCCCTGCCCAGCCCGTACGACGAACCGGAGAACCCAATGACCTCAGTATTCAGCAAGCCGAAGTGGATCAGCGCCGCGTACCCGCACCGATACAACGGCACCCTCGTCGTGACGTGCATCGCGGGCGGCACACCCACCGACCCGAAAGTCGCTGAGGGCTGGCTCAAAACCAAGCTTGCCGACAAAGACGACCTGATCCGCGACGCCGTCGCTGAGGTCATGGTCGAACGTGGCGTCACCGCCGACGAAGCCGCAGGCATCGTCGACACGAACAAGCACTTGAACGGGTTCAAACGCGGCGCACACGGCCTCTACATCGAAGGCCGGCAGTTGAAAGCATGTATCAAGGAAGCCGCGTCGATCCGGTGGCCGAACGCGAAGTGGGGACCGACCCGCAAAGGCACACGGTCGTTCTTCCCTGAGCACCTGTTCGTCGTCGAAGACGTTCTCCCGCTCGGCGTGAATGAGCCGTCCGGTGTTGCGCAACGATTCGTTCACACCTGGCGCGGGTCCGGTATCCAGTACGAGGAGTACGTCGAGGACGCGAAGGTCGAGTTCACGGTCATCACCGACTACGACTTTTCTGCTGAGGAGTGGGCGCTGCTCTGGCTGACTGCTGAACAGCAGGGGCTCGGAGCGTCACGTTCGCAGGGTTACGGCCGGTTCGAGGTCGTGCGTTGGGACAAAGCATGACTGGCCCGGAGCTACTCGGCCTTGCTGCCGCGGGGCTGTTCGTTCTGTCAGTTCTCGCGGCCGGTATCGCCGACGCCGTGAACGCGTTCCGCACTGGACATTCATCCGGTGCGTGCGTGCCAGTCCATGGTCGTGATTCAGAGAGCACGGCTCCCGCATCGTCCTACGCGGTGACGGTGCGGGCTGGCACGCAACCTCGCAACTAGACCGCGCCCGCGGCCCCCACTTTGAGGGAGGGACCACGGGCGCCGAACAAACGGAGCGTACCAGTGGATCCGGAACTGTTCGAGAAAGCCGCTGACCTCATCGACGATCACGGCTGGTGGGACGGCGGCAACGGCGGCGACGACATCGCCCCTCATTGCGTCATGACCGCCATCTACCAGGTCCAACCGGCCGTTATTGCGGTGAGGGTCGAAGCCCATCGCGTGTTACGCGAGTTCCTCGGCCTCGACGACACCGCGTCCGCGCTCGGCGAGTGGAACGACTCCTGCTTGGACGGGTCCGAGGTCACGAACGTGTTGCGCAAGTGCGCGGAGCACATCAGAGGTGCGGCATGAACGACACGCCCGCCGTGCCTGAACTGGTCGACGCGCTCGAACGTGCCCTTGCTGCGGGACGACGTTACGCAACAGCCAAAGACGCCGACGTCCGGTCACGGGCCGTGTGGATCGCCGCCCACAAGGAGGCTCTGTTCGCCGAGGTTGAACGTGATGGTGCGATCGCAGAGTTGAACCGGGTCACGGTCGCGTTCTCCGGCGCGCCGCCCGACCCGGAGTTGCAACTCTCGGCTGCGGAGTTAATCGCGGAGCATCGTGGCGTGTACGAGTCGAACGCGAGCACCCTGCCATGAGCTGGGTTGAGAATGTCCATGTACTCCGCGGTCCGGCCCCGTTCGATTGGGCCACCGACGACGAACAGACCGCCCCCGACGTAGCCGAAGCGTGGGCCTCCCACGACGAGCAGGACCGGCTCGAAGCAGCCGGGGCTTACGACTCGCACCTGACTGACACGGAACGTGCCATTGGTGACTTCTACGACCGGTGCGCGGCGGAGGGCAGGTCGGCCGGTGACTGACGGCTGGCGGTCCGAAGCCGAATGTCGCGGGATTGACCCGCGCCTCTTCTTCGACGTCGAACGCGGCGACCGGTACTCGCCCGAGGCTCGCGCCGCGTGCGCGCGATGTCTCGTCCGTGACGACTGTCTCACTGAGGCGTTGACCGACAATCAACGGCATGGCCTGTGGGGTGGGCTGTCCCCACGGCAACGTCGGCTACTGCGGCAGGGTGAAACGTTGACGCGCGTGTTGCGTTGCGATGGTTGCGGACACCCGTTCGTGTGGGCGGTCAAGAAGCACACCCCGCCGAATGCTTGTTCTGTTGAGTGTCGGCGTCTGTCGCGTCAGAAGCGTCAGAAGCGTGCGCGGGTGCTCGCATGACTCCGCGTCCTTCACGCGTCGATGAGCAGATGGACCACGAGGACTGGATCGCGGCACAGGGCGACTCGGACGACCGGCCGGTAGAGGAACTCCCCGAGAAGTGGGAACCGTACATCCACGACCCGTCGAATAACCCAATTGATCGGGGCTCATATTGGGCTAATGACGACGGATACCAACGGTGACTTTTCTTCTCGGTGCGTTTCGGGAGGGGTGGGGCCATGTTGTGTGCCGTCGTTGCGGCGCCCAGGTTGACGTGTCCGACGCGATAGCCGAGTTCGACCCTTACGACAAACTCTCCGGTTGGCATTGCCTGGCCGATTGCGTGGCGGTCGATGAGTGAGCCGCTGTCGGTGTACGAACGTGTCCTCGCCGTCCTCGCGGACATGCCCGCCATCGAGAAAGACCAGCAGGCCCCCGGCAACATGGGCGGCTACCGGTTCCGCGGCATTGAACAAATAACAGCCGCGCTGAAACCGTTGCTCGCGAAGCATGGCGTGTTCATGGTCCCGACCGTCATCACCCGCGAGACCGAAGCGCGCACAACCAAAAGCGGTGGGAGTCTCTACGTCGTTGACCTGCTGATCCGGTTCACGTTCCACGGCCCCGCAGGCGACACGTTCTGTGCGGAAGTGTGGGGCGAAGGCACCGACTCGGGCGACAAGGCCACGCAGAAGGCGGTCACGTCGGCGTTTAAGTCGATGTTGGGTGTGACGTTCTGCATCTCTGATTCGGAGACTGACGCCGAACGTCACGACGTACCCGACACGGGCCCGGCCCCCGAGGTTGTGACCCGCGAACAAGTCGCCGCCCTCGTCAACCGGTTAGAGGTCGTCGTGAACGCGTCCGGCTACCCGACCGCATGGCAGGCCGCGAAGCATCCGATACTTGCGGATCTTCGCCGTGCCGCCGAAGGCGAATACGTCGTACCCGTCGACCTGTTCGACGCCATGAGCCAGCTACTCGACGAGTCGCCGGCTGTTCCCACCCCACTCGGGACGGCCGCCGTAGCCGAGGGTGCAGCTTCGCCTGAGCCTGCACCCTCGGCACCTCCGCAGCGGGCAGGTTCGGTTGCGGTCGCGAAACTCCTCGCGCGTGTCGCCGAGCTCCGCCAACTGGATAAGGAGTCGAACCCGTTCAATGCGGCGGACCGGGCTGGTATCCCACCGTTAAAAGCGGGGATCTCGGTTGCGGATGCGGGCCGCTGGTCGGAACTGTTGGACGGCCTGTTCGACGTCGCGGCGAAAGCGCCGATGTGAACGCGCAACCGTCCCTGTGGGATACACCGCGCGCCCGCGTGACTGACCCGGCATCGAGCGAGAGCGCGGCCCGCGCGGTGCGGCCAGCGAACCGGGAACTCATCGAAGCTATCCATGCTGCGATCCGCGCGCATGGCCCGATGACGCAGGAACAGATCGGGGTGTGTGTCGGCGGCTCGCGCTGGCTGGTGTCAACGGTCGTGACTGCGTGCGCCCGTGCAGATTTGGTGACGGTCGCGTACGAACACAACTCGCGTGGTCGGATGGTCGGCGTCTACGACCTGGCGTTGGCGTATTGCCCGCGGTCGACGGAAACGGTACGAGTGCAGGGCGGCAGGTTGTGACGGCCCGCTATGACCTCCTCGACGCATGGTCGCGGTGGGATTCCCATTGCGAGGTCCGGGCCGCAAGTTCACGGTATGGACGCCAGTCGGATAACCCGGCGTACGCGCGTGCGCTCCTCGCCGCCGAAATCGGCTGGTGTGCGGAACGTGACCTAACCCACGTCCATCTACGTGACGTGCTCGCAGCATGGCGTCGTGCCGGCTTCTCTCGCGAACTGGCGCTCGACGCGGTAGAGGCAGGACTGCTGGCGGTGAACGCATGACCCGCAACGTCGGGAGCACGCGCGGCGCCGCCCGGAAGAAGCCGTCGGCGTTGAAAGAGGCGGACCGGTTGTTCAGCCTCATCGTCCGTAGTCGCGGTGTGTGCGAAGCGGCAGGGACCGCCCCGGACTGCAAAGGCGTCTTGCAGTGTTGTCATGGCTTCACCCGCGGCTACATGAGTACCCGCTGGGACGAGCGGCACTCGTTCTGCATGTGCGCCGGCCACCACAAATATTTCACGCACAAGCCGTTGCAGTGGGACGAGTGGCGTCGCGAGCAGTGGGGCGACGACTTGTACCGGGAGCTACGCACGCTTGCCCTGAGTGGCGTTGTTGTGCGCTCACGCGACGTGCTCCCTCGGCTGCGGGAACGGTGGAAGCAAATCGAGGCGTCGGTATGAGCTGGCGACGATTGCTCGGCTCGGCGTTCGTCGGGTTCGCTATCGGCTTCGGAATCGGCGAGCAACCACGCGCGGCAATCGTCGCCGTCCTACTGATCTTCGCTCTGAATCTCTACGCGGACGATGCGTCCGCACGTCATGACCCCGAACGGGAGAACCGATGAACCAATGCCCATTCTCCGCAAGTGCCTGGCTCCGCTCTTTGCTTGCTGCGCCGTCCTGACCGGCTGCGGCGGCGAATCCGTTGACCGGGTGGAGACGGTCGCCCCCACAACAACAACGGCCCGAACGTTGGGTCATTACAACGAGGTTGTAAGGATGCAAGAACTTTTAGACCGCGCGCAGGAGGACCGGGCCGCGGGGCTCGCGTTTTCCGTGGCGGTCGCTGAGTTCGCAGACGCGGCGGGGAGAGAGTCCGTGACTCTCGGAGACGGTAATGCACCGTCACGCCGAGAGGACGACGGTGCGGTGACCGACGAGCCGCGCCCCACCGCGTCTGTGCCTTCGCTTGAACCATGCGGCGGCGATTTACCGCCGTGTTGGGTCGCGCAGAAGGAATCGGGTGGGAGTTACACGGCCTACAACCCGACTGGGTGTGGTGGTCGTGGCTGCTACGGCAAGTGGCAGTTCTCGGGCGAGTGGGCCGGGAAGCTCGGCCTGCCCGAAGACCTCGCAACGGCGACACCGGAACAACAAGACGCAGCCGCACGCGAGCTTTGGCGGAACGGTGCCGGCTGTTCTAACTGGGGGGCCTGTGGCTGACGCAGTCTCTAACCACCCAGACCCACGCCGAGAGTCCGTCGCGATCGCGATTCACCGACACTTGAACAGTGGCGTGGACGCGCCCGACTCGCCGTTGACGTGGGAGAAGGAACCGGAGGCGATGAAGGAGTGGCATCAGCGCATCGCTGACGCTGCGATTGTTGCCGCGGACGCTGTTGATCCGTTGCGCCGCAAGTGGGACGTGGACTACGAGGACGGCCAACCGGTCGTGGCGCGTCGACAGATCGGACCGATCATCGCTGAGCGTGACGCGTTGTACCGAGTCCTCGCCGCTCTCATCGCGGGGTGGGATGCGTTGCCGTACAACTGGAGCGTCGTGGTCCGGTGCGAAGACGACGCGCGTCGGTTACTCGCAGAGACAGGACCAACATGATTCGGTGTGTGCGTGCGTTCCTGGCGTCGGTCGGGTTCCTCGTCGTGTGCGCGGTTGTTGCGGCTGAGACAGACCGGTGGCTACGCGAACGAA